>JAFGBG010000006.1 GCA_016933295.1 Sedimentisphaerales bacterium
GAAAATCTCCGGGAAATATTAATTTTAGCGTATTTTAACAAATTTTCTTACAAACAAATGGCCGAGATTTTAAGTATACCTATAGGTACGGTGAAAAGCAGACTGCATACGGCTGTGGGCCGATTTGCAAAAGACTGGAAATCCTCTAACGGGAGCAAAGAATCTAAATGAGTCCGCTTAGCAACGAACAGAAGCAATTATTATTTGACTACTGTATCGGATTAACCACAGAAGAACAGACCGCCGAAGCTCAGGCCTTGATATCCACTAACAGTGAAGCGGCGGAAATTTATTCATCAATTAAAGCAGCCCTTGAACCCCTTGATAGCGTAGAGCCTCAGGTCTGCCCGGATGGATTGGTAGAGCGTACGTTTGCACTGGTAAAGGGGCAGGTGGATTCGAGCATATACCAGCTCGAGCAATTGCTTGCCGTCGAGCAGGCCAAAAAATCTCCGGTTAAAATTGGTTTCTGGCGCAATTTGATGGAAGTAGCAGCCGTTGCGGCATCAATTATGCTCATCGTCGGAGTTTTAGTGCCTGTAATGGACTATGCGCACCAAAGAAATATGCAGAATGTATGTGGATTGCAGATGGGTAGTTTCTTCGATGGTCTGAACAGCTATATTGCCGATCATGATGGTTATCAACCTTCGGTCTCGACTGCAACTGGCGAACCGTGGTGGAAAATAGGCTATCAGGGCAGAGAGAATCATTCCAATACCCGCCGGGTTTTTCTGTTGGTTCGTTATGGTTATGTTGAGCCGAAAATCTTCATCTGCCCGGGAAATAAGAACGGCAGGAATTATCAGATAGAACCTTCCCAGATAACAAACTATAGGGATTTTCCAAACAGACAAAGTGTAACTTACAGTTTCCAGATAAGCTGTGTTAGAGACGGCAGGGGCAAGCTGCAATGTCGCAGAGTTATCATGTCCGACTGGAATCCGATTTTTGAAGAGTTACCGAATTATAACAGCACCCTGAGCGTGCGTCTGAATAAGAAATTATTGACTGTTAACAGCAGCAATCATAATCTTCGCGGGCAGAATGTTTTGTTCGGTGATGGAAGGGTAGAATTTCTTAAGAGTCGCTTTATAAAAGTTTCACAGGACGATATTTTCACATTGCAGGATACCGACGTATATCAGGGTATCGAAGTGCCGTCGTGCGAGACCGACTTTTTCCTCGCTCCGTAATTTACCAGCCTTTTAATATAGCATGTAGAAAATTGCCGCTTTAGCTTATTCCAGTAAACCGTAATTTCTTAACGTCTGCTTCAAAACGGCTTTTTTATCTTCTTCCAAAGGCGTCATCGGCAGACGCAATTCTTCAGGCGCCATATTGAGCATAGCCATCGCCGCTTTTATTGGTATCGGATTTGTTGCGAGGGTGAGCATATTTTTGCAAAGCGTAAATAATTTATTGTGCCATTGTCGGGCCGAAGCCAGATCGCCTTCGAGAATTAAATCTGTCATTGCTTTTACATCGGCCGGAACAATATTAGCCGCGACGCTGATAACGCCTTTGCCGCCTACCGAAGCTAACGGCAGGGTAAGTGAATCGTCGCCGGAGATGATAGTAATGTCGCATTTTATGGCAATCTCGCTGGCCTGGTCCATGCTTCCGGTTGCTTCTTTAATCGCGACAATATTTTCCAGCTCCGCCAGGCGGGCGATAGTATCGGCTGTCATGCCTGCTCCGCAACGACCTGGTATATTATAAAGGACTATGGGCAAATCCACTTCCTCGGCAATAACGGCAAAATGCTGATAAAAACCTTCCTGCGTTGGTTTATTGTAGTAAGGCGTTACCTGAAGTGTCGCTTCGGCTCCGGCCTTTTTGGCGAAATCCGTAAGTTCGATTGCTTCTGCAGTGCTGTTGGAGCCGGCTCCAGCGATTACGGGAACCCGGCCGTCAACTATTTGGATAATTCTCTGGATGAGCTGTTTTTGTTCTTCATGGCTGAGAGTCGGTGATTCGCCTGTTGTTCCTGCCGGAACGATGGCGTCTATGCCGTTCTCTATTTGAAATTCAATTAGCTCCTCGAGCGTTTGGAAATCAATTTCTCCATCCTGAAAAGGTGTTATCATCGCGACCATTGCGCCGGTAAACATTATATTTCTCCTAATCCTGTATTGCCGGAATCCGACTTTACGCCGGTATTCCGCTTAGTATCAATCCGTACTGTATCTGTTAATTAATTCTATCATTTCCGCAGCGGCCTGCCTTATGCCGACGAAAATAGAACGTGCGATAATGCTGTGGCCTATGTTGAATTCGCACAAGCCTTTGATTTTCGCCACATCGGCAATATTTCGATACGTCAAGCCGTGCCCGGCATGAACAACTAATTTATTTTCTGCCGCGAAGTCTCTGCCGAATGCAAGTTCGTTGAGGCATCTTTCGATGGTTCTTTGTGCACGTGCATTTGCGTATTTTCCGGTGTGAAGCTCAACGGCATCGCAGCCGGTTTCGGCGGATGCTTTTATCTGCTCTTTGTCCGGGCGGATAAAAGTGCTTACAAGGATACCTTTTTTGTGCATTCTTTTTACGACCTCTGCGAGGCGTTTTTTATTTTTCGCACATTCCAGTCCGCCTTCTGTGGTAAGTTCCTGCCTTCTTTCCGGCACGAGCGTAATCTGGTCGGGCCGTATCTTTTCGGCGATTTTCACGATAGGCTCGGCCATGCACATTTCCAGATTCAGCTTGCAGGCAACGGTTTCTCGGAGCAATCGGACATCACGATCGCAAATGTGGCGCCTGTCCTGCCGCAGATGGACGGTTATTCCATTTGCTCCGGCCAGCTCGCATTCCGCCGCCGCCCAGACCGGATCAGGCTCGTTTGTAAGTCGGGCCTGCCTCACTGTGGCAACATGGTCGATATTTACGTTAAGTACAGCCATTTGTTTCCTCGATAAAACTGCCGCATTATAACAGCGTGATTCATTAAGACAAGAAAATTAAAAGGCAACCTGTGTTAAATCGCCTTTTATTTAATTTCGACGACGAGTTAGCTAATATACAGTTGTTTTCCGCTTGTCAATACCCTCCCTGCAAACTACTCATCGAATAAACACTCGCATATAATATAAATATTTGTTTAATTATCCAAAGGCAGATTATAGCATAAATTATCATCGGAACCCATATAGCACACAAAGACAACAAAAGATAAGCTTTATCACCGGAAAGTTCCGCAATTTTATCCACAGCTTTTTCCAGCTCCCCGCTTTCTTCACCAATCAGCCAGAGACTAAGGTATTCCGAAGGCAGACGAGTTGAAAAACCCTGACTCGGCATATTTCCTTTTGCGGCATTTTTTGCGCCTCCCACGAATAAGCCGGATACGGCGGAATTACCTGTAAGCTCGGTCGCCTTTGCAAGAGATTGGCTGATCGGCACGCCGGCTTTAAAGAGCATATTAAACGAACGGCAAAATCTGCATATCGACAACTGCAGGAGAGCATTGCCCAAGACAGGAATCCGAAGCAAAATAGTATCCAGGATTTTATTTAGCAGACGATTACTTCGCATGAGCTTATAAATCACAAAGAACGAGAAAAAGAACATATAGAAGCCGGCTAAAACCCTGAATACCGCCAGGAAATATTCGAAGAAAGTCAATTTTCCTAAAATCAAACTGGGCATCGGTGCGACAAAAGCGGCGATATTGAGAACAAACATCGGTAATATCAATCCCTTTATCATAATTCTACGTAAACGGTTTTTAAATTCGTACCAGCTCGCAAGCGACTTGAAGCATTCCGGCAGGCTGCCTGAGAGCTCCGCAGTCTCAACCATAATTATGTCCAGCTTATCGAATACTTTTTTATGCACGGCCATCGACTCCGAGAGACTCTCGCCCTTTGATACGGATTGTCTGACATCGGAAAAAGCTTTTTGAAAATTTCCCTCCAATCCCTTCGTTACAGTATCGAGCGACCGGAGAATAGGCAGCCCGGCTTCAAGCATAACTGCAAGGTCGTGATAAAACGCCGCGCGTTTAGGGGTTTTGCTCATACAATCTTCCTTGTTCTATGTTGATAAAAATGGTTTACAACTTCTTCCGGCTCAATATTTTACAGGAAATAATATTATGTTGCCATATTCAATTTGGTGATTTATTATATTTCTGCGTGGATTGAATTAATAAGCTTCTGCCCGCATATGCTAAAAATGCGGAAATATCCTGAAGCAATTAAGTCTTGATAGGAAACAGCGAACCAATGAAATTCAGTTGGGCTACTCGAATCACGATTGTTCGGATATTATTAGTGGTTCCGTTTGTGAGTTTAATGCTTAAGATAAACGATGCTTCGCTGAGCAGCGCCGCTCAAAGTGCTATGCGTCATGCTTCGCTTATAATTTTCCTGGTTATGGCGGTTAGTGATGGTGTTGACGGTTATCTTGCACGCAGGAGAAATCAGATTACCAGGCTCGGCGGATTTCTCGATCCCGTGGCCGATAAACTGCTGATAACCTGCGCATGTCTGCTGTTGGCTACGAAGAAAGCGCATGTTGACGGTTTTTTGCTGCCGCCGACCGTCGTTGTGCTTATTATCGGTAAGGATTTACTGTTGTTAATAGGTTTTGTGATTGTCTATTTTGTAACTTCGAGTTTTCTGATTGCGCCGGCGTTTGTCGGCAAACTTGCGACCGCTCTTCAGCTATCGATGGTGGCGGGGATATTGATCGCTCCTGAAGTTTCCGCCGTAGTACCGGGCTGGATATGGTTTTTGAGGGTTCTGTGGTGGTCGGCCGCCGGAACCGCAATTTTGGCAATCCTTATTTACATTCGTAATGGAAGCAGATATATTGAAGAGCATGAACAGACAGGTGTATCTCATCAAATATGAGCCGGTAAGTGAGATACATTTGAACTCCCGCTCGGGGTGGCCTTTTAAGAGAAAAAGATGACTGTGACTTTTAGTGAAATACCTGAAATTCTGGAAGAGCTTCGTAACGGCAAAATAATCGTGCTTGTCGATGCGGAGGACAGAGAAAACGAAGGGGACCTGGTTTGTGCGGCGGAGAAAGTAACGCCCGAAATCATAAATTTTATGGCTAAATTCGGTCGTGGCCTTATATGTCTGCCGCTAACGCGGGATAAATGCACTTCTCTCGGATTATATCCGCAGGCGGTCGATAATACGGCGCAATTCGGCACGGCCTTCACCGTGAGTATCGATTCGGCCGAGGGCATAAGCACGGGAATAAGTGCCGCAGACAGGGCCAGGACGGTTCTTGCCGCTATTGCCGATAATGCCAAACCCTCGGATCTCGCCCGACCCGGTCATATATTTCCTTTGCAGGCCCGCGAGGGCGGGGTTTTGGTGCGTGCCGGGCAAACCGAAGGGGCGGTGGATTTGATGCGGCTTGCTTCTATGAAGCCGGCCGGTGTTATCTGTGAGGTTATGAACGAGGACGGGACGATGTCGCGGGTGCCGGAATTGTTGAAATTCTGTGAAAAGCATAATCTCAAAATTACATCAATCACCAAGCTCATCGAGTATCGCCTGCAGCGTGACAGTCAGATCAAACGGCTCGAGTGTGTCGATTTGCCTACCGACTACGGCGATTTTGAGCTGATCGGATATAAGAGCATTACTTCGGCGGAGCCTCATCTGGCTTTATGTAAAGGGGGCGTCGGGAATCTCGATAAAGAGGGCAAGCCCATCGAGCATGAAGAGCCTGTTTTAGTTCGTGTTCACTCGGAATGTATGACCGGGGATTTGTTCCACTCGCAGCGCTGCGAATGCGGCTATCAATTGATTACCGCGATGAAAATGATAGAACAGGTAGGTAAAGGGGCTTTAATTTATCTCAGGCAGGAAGGCAGAGGCATCGGTCTTTCCAACAAACTGCGGGCTTACAAGCTCCAGGAGCAGGGGCTGGACACGGTCGAGGCTAATCTTAAATTGGGTTTTATGGCGGATAAGCGAGACTATGGTATTGGCGCTCAAATCTGCCGTGACCTTGGTCTGCGAAATATACGTATTCTCACCAATAATCCCAAAAAAGTCAGCCGGCTTGAGGTATATGGAATAAAAATTGTCGAACAGATACCGTTAATAGCCAAGCCGGGCAAGCACAATATTGATTATCTGAGAACAAAAAAATATCGTTTTGGTCATATGCTTGACAAAGACCTGTAGTAAAATCGACTTTACAGGAAGCTCGATACGGACGGACAAGGATTGAATACATGCTCAGGAATATAACGAAAACTATAACAATGATAACTCAATTTTTTTTCGCCGTTATTATATTATGCAATACCGGCTGCCGGCAGCAGTCGCAGCCTCCTGTTATTTCAGATCGACCTGATAATGAGAGTGAAAAATATTCTGTTTTTGCCGAATACTCTCCGAAAGAGGTCGATATTATTCCGTTGACCGGATTTGTAAATTCCGGCGACGTTCAACAGTCTCAAATCAATCTTTTTGTGAGTCTGCTTGACTCGTTCGGTTCAGAGATAAAATCGCCCTGCGTATTTCGATTCGAATTATATGAGAAAGTCCAGCGTTCAGCGGAACCAAAGGGCAGGCGTATTAATATCTGGCCGGATATCGATTTGACCGAATCGAATATAAACAATAAATACTGGCGCAATTATCTGCGGGCTTACGAATTCAATCTGCCGTTTGCTCCTGCGGGTAGTCAGACATATATACTTGAAGTTACCGTATTATGTCCTACGGGCAAGAGGCTTACGTCCGATTTTACATTAAATCCTTCGGATGATTCTTCGCGTTGAGTATTGATATAAATTTGAGCTTAAACAATTCGTCTGAATTCTCGTTTTTTGTCATAAATCCTCCATATATTGACCTGTCGTTCTAAAATAGATTGACCTGAGAAGTCAAATCTGAGATTATATTCGTATGTAAAACCTCATTATTACCCGATTTTGGGAACTTTTTGATGTGATTTTGGTCTAATTTAGGAGGTAATCTGTGACGGAAGCGGCAGATTTAAATATCAGCAACGACCGGATTCCCGACAGGAAAATCGGCATTGAAGACGCCGGATTGGTTGACCAGTTCCGGCGGGGCGATTCTCAGGCCATGGAAAGGCTTGTTTTGAAGTATCAGAATCGCATTTACAATGTTATCCTGAAAATATGTACGGATCCGGACGACGCCGCGGAACTCACACAGGAAACTTTTGTCAAAGTAATAGAAAATATCCACAAATTCGAAGGCAGAAGTAAGTTTTATACATGGGTATTTAGAGTGGCAGTTAACTTGACTTTGAATTATTGTCAAAGAAACGCCAAGTTGACACTTAGCTCTTTAGATGCCGAAAGGAGCAAATACGATAGCAGGGAAACGCAGGTTTTGAAGGAGTTTTTGAGTGATGAACATTCTCCTGACCCTGAAACCCTGGCGCAAAATAAGGAATTGTGTGCTTTAGCCGTTCAGGCGTTGACAAAGCTTGACGACGCACAAAGAGCCGTGGTTGTCCTGCGTGATATAGAAGGTATGAATTATGCCCAGATTGCCGATGTTTTAGACATTGAGCTGGGAACCGTTAGAAGTAGATTAAGCAGAGCAAGGGGCAGGCTGAGAAAAATTCTGGAGGCCAGTTTGCTATGAAAGAAGAAATGAGTATCGACGAATTACTGAATGGTTTCGTTGACGGGGAGCTGACGACAAGGGAGGAAACCGAAGTCCGGCGCCTTATAGAAAACGATCCACAAATCGCCCGGCGACTGCAGCAACTGCAAAAATGCAAAGTATTGATGAATTCCCTGCCTGCCAGCAAAGCACCGGCGGGAATATTGGATGGCGTAAGAGCCTCAATGAGGGCCGGCACGCAGCAGGAGATGCCGCAAACTTACCACAAACTCACAACCTCAACAAAATTGTTCTCTCGGAGATTAGTTTCTGTTGCCGCGATGATAGGGTTTGTGGCTGTTTTAACTACGGTAGTAATTACTCTTTCACCCACTGAAGGACCCGATAGCACGAATTCCGGTCCATTCGTCGCATCTGCTTCTGGTTTCAACGGTAAACTTGAAATGAAAACGGCAGATTTTATTGCAGTCGATTCTTTCCTGAAAAGAACAATCGAAGATAACGGTTTTACAGATTCGCTCAGCGAGATTCGGGAAACAAACAGGCACGTTTACACTATCAGATGCGGCAAAAAAGGTCTGGATAGTTTATTAGCCGATCTGGATAATATCTGGGACAAGCTGGATTCGGCAAAATTACTTGTCGAGACCGGAGAATTTGGTGAACAGGTAGCAATTAATGAAGTTACGACGGAGCAAATCTCGAAAATCGCCGGACAGCAAAGTTTCGACAAGTCGATAGAGGTAGCGAAGGATTTTGCGGTTTTGAATAATGTAAATGGACAACTGCCGGGCAGAGAAATTCTTTCTTCAATAGATAATAAAACAGGCGGCTTATTGAAAATAGACAAGCCCTTCCTGACCAGTAAGATTATTGAAAAACGTGATGTTCAGGACGACGAGGAAAAAACAGTCCATCTGACGATTATAATAAATAGGTAAGGATGCTTAATATATTCGAGTCTTTATTAGTGGTTGTCGATGTGCAGGGCAAACTTGCCCAGTTAATGCACAATAAAGAGACGCTGTTCAAAAATATCCGGATTATTATCGAGGCGGCAAAAATACTGGATATTCCAATCCTTTGGTGTCAGCAATGTCCCGATTCGCTCGGGCCTACGGTTCCTGAGATAGCTGAGCTTCTCTCCGGCTGCGAGCCGATAAACAAATCGGCCTTTAGCTGCTGCGGCGAAGAAAATTTCAATATAAGGTTGAACGAAACGTCCCGGCGGCAAATTATTTTGTGCGGCATTGAAACTCATGTTTGTATTTATCAGACGGCATTTGATTTGATTCGTAAAGGCTTTAGTGTCGATGTGATTGCCGACGCCGTCTCTTCGAGAACTCAGGAAAACAAACATCTCGCATTGAGCAGGATGGCGGCAGGGGGAGTGAATACAAGCTGTACAGAGATGGCCTTATTCGAGCTTCTAAAAACCGCCGAACACCCTCAATTCAAACAAATCGCAAAACTGGTGAAGTAAAGAACGGCAATTTTACGCCAGTTTCTTTATTTGCTTTTCTTATTCGAATAAGGTAATAATAAAACATTACAGTGACAAATTTGTGTATATTTATTCATGATGCGAATGTACGGTAGTTTTTGCTGTAGTAATATTAACCGGCGCCGTCACAAGTTGAATTTGGATAATCAGTAGCAGTGCAATATAATTTAGTGAAATTATCAGGTAAAGATTCGGGGGCAAAGCTGCAGGCGGCAGTTTTTTTTATTTTATATTTCTTTTATTTATGGATATTTGTACAGCCCAATCTGCTTTATCACGGCGGCGGAGAATTGACGAACTTTCCCGTATTTTATAAAGGCTGGACATTTTTCAATGAAATTGTTCGGCATCCGGGCGGAGCGGTTGAGTATGTCGGCGCTTTCTTGTCTCAGCTTTTTTACTTAAACTGGGCCGGCGCCGTTGTGCTGACTCTGCATGCATTGTTGTTATATGTTTTTGCCGCAGGTTTTTTGAAGCTGATTGGAATGGGACGATTTCGTATTTTGGGCTTTGTCCAGGCGATTCTTTTGCTGATAACATACAGCGGATATACATATCATTTTACTTCGGCGCTTGTGGTTTTGGTGGGGCTGGTTTTTTCCTGTTTGTATCTGAGAATCGCAGGCTCCAATAAATACCTGAATATGCTCTTGTTTTCGGTTCTCTGTGTTGTTTTATATTTGATGGCGGGCGGAGCTTATTTATATTTTACGATTCTGGTCGGCCTGTATGAGCTGCTTTTAAGGCGAAAATGGCTGAACGGATTTTTTTATTTTCTTTTTTCGATTGCATCTGTTTATGTCATCGGCGTTCTTGTTTTTAACAACAGCCTGTTCAATGCCTACAGTGACCTTTCGCCTTTTTCACGGATGATGACCGACTTTTCGGATCGCATGATTATGATAGAATTTATTTATGCGATTTATTTGCTGTTTCCTGTAATGATTGTACTTTTCGGTTTATGGAATTTATTTGTTCAAAGCAAGACCGTGGCTAACAGGAGGAAGAAAACAGCCAGGGCCAGGAAAAGAAAGAAAGGAAAAACCGTCGTTAAAAGCGTTAAAGGGGCGGTTATACCGGCGGCATTTAACTGGAAATCATTACTGCGGCAATTTATTCTCCCCATAATACTACTGGCAATGGTTTTTTGTTTCCACGAGGGACAAAGGAAAGCTGCTTTTGAGGTCGATTATTATTATTGCAACGGGCAGTGGGATAAAGTCATCGAGGCCGGCGGAAATTATCTTGAAAACGGCCATATCAGCCATGCGTTCGATTGCGCTTTGTATCATCTGGACAGACTGTCTTCAGATATGTTTCACTATAGGCAAAATAAACGATTCCTGTTTCTCAGTACAAGCCGCGAGATGTATAATCCGTGGCATAAAATCAATATTTTCTACGATCTTGGGGCTGTTAACCATTGCGAAAGCTGCCTTGTCGAGTCGATGGGAATATACGGCAAGCGGCCTTATATAATCAGGAAACTGGCGTTATTAAGGCTTGCAAAGGGCGATATTGATACGGCAAAAGTTTATCTTAACGCACTATATGAAACGCCGTTTCACTCGGAATGGGCTAAATCTTACCTCGATAAAATTTCATCCGATCCGAACCTTAGTAACGATTCGGAGATACAGCGGTTGCGTCTTTATATGACACAAGGCGATAATGCTTTTACTTCGATTCCCGTCGAGGCTATATTGCGCGATCTTCTCGAGCATAATCCGAAAAACAAGATGGCTTATGAATTTTTGATGGCCTGGTATATGTTATTGAAGCAGCTTGACAAGTTTATTGCTATGTTGGGATTAATGAATAATTTGGATTATAGCGATTTTCCCGATTCTTATGAGCAGGCCATTTTAACTTATATGTATGTAAATAAAAAGAATGTCACCGTGACGGGTTATACCCTGAGCGAGCAGTCGAAAACGCTTTTCAAGCAGTTTATCTCGGCATCCGATAAATACGGCACAAATAAGGAAGCTGCTTTGGGAGAATTGGCGGATAAATTCGGCGATACGTACTTTTTTTACTATGTTTATGAAATGTCAGGTCTTAAAAAGTGAAGAGTCTGAGAACGACGTCCATATTTATTGTTTTGATTTTAGTTGCCGTTTTGACGGGAAAAGCGGCAATTGATAAATTTTCTCCGGCGTTTTCATTCTCGGAATATGAAGGCATCGGAGAATATCCTGAAATTTATCCCGATTACTCACAGACGGTAATACCCGCCAATATCGCCCCTTTGAATTTTTTGATAAAGAACGCCGGCGAAGATTATTTTGTAAAGATATACTCGGCAAACGGAGAGCCGATAGAAATAAAAAGCAATACGGGCGAAATCATAATCCCCCAGAAGAAATGGCGGCAAATGCTTCGTCTAAACAGCGGCAATTCTTTGTGCTTCGATGTTTTCGTAAAAAATGCCGATAATAAATGGAAGAAATTCGATACCATAAAAAATACAATCGCCCGGCAGGAAATAGATAGTTTTCTTTGTTACAGGAAAATACATCCGGGCCATGCGCTTTGGTCGGATATCGGTATATACCAGAGGGATATCAGTAATTTCAAGGAAAAGCCCATCATAGAGAATAGCAGCTTTCGGCTGGGATGCATGAACTGCCACACATTTTGCAATAACAATCCTGAAATAATGGCCCTTAAAGTTCGTAGTTCTATTTACGGAACCGATACGATACTGGTAAATGGCGACAACGCCCAAAAGATCGGCGCGAAATTCACTTATTCCGCGTGGCATCCCGGCGGAAAGATATTGACTTTTTCATCAAATAATATAACTCAAACTGACCGATTAAATGGTTTTTTTTGATAATGATTACCAAACAAAAACAGCTTCGTTTGCCGATAAGCATTGTACAAAC
>JAFGBG010000007.1 GCA_016933295.1 Sedimentisphaerales bacterium
GTTTGTACAATGCTTATCGGCAAACGAAGCTGTTTTTGTTTGGTAATCATTATCAAAAAAAACCATTTAATCGGTCAGTTTGAGTTAGGTATAATATTTCCCAGCAATAATTAATAACAATTCTTTGAAAGGGAACCATAAATGAACCCTACAAGACTATGCTGCTTACTTTTATTGTTTTCGTTTATCGCTTTAGGATTTCAGAGCGAACAGGAGATAAACACTGAATTAAATAAATCACTTCTCAAGGCAGCGACTGACGGAGCAATCGATCAGGTTAAATCGCTACTCACGAAGGGGGCCGATGTCAACGCAAAAGATGAGAGAGGTCAAACGGTTTTGCACCTTGTTGTGCGAAAAGGACATTTGGCATTGGCTGAGCTGCTACTTGGAGAAGGCGCTGATGTTAATGCAACAGATATGTTTGGCTGGACGGCCCTCCACGTCGCGACGGCTCAAGGTTCAGAAGACATGGCTAAGCTCCTTATTATTTCCGGAGGTGAAATCAATATAAAAGACAAAGGTGGTGATACACCCTTGTATATAGCAGTTGATCTCGATCAGAAAGACCTGATAGAACTCTTTTTGGCTAAAGGTGCCGATATCAACGCCGCCCGCAGCGATGGCTCGACAATCCTGCACATTGCGGCCAAAAAAGGTCACGAAGAGTTAGTAAGACTACTTATTAATAAGGGTGTCAATATAAGTGCCAGGAATCGGGAGAATTTTACACCTTTACATACTGCTGTCTATGCAGGTAATACTAATATAGCCACACTTTTGATTGCCGGAGGTGCAGATATTAATTCGAAGGATCGCTATGGTCGGACTCCGTTGCACATTGCAACCAGAACAGGTCACAAAGAAACAGTCTCGCTTCTTATCTCAAATGGTGCCGATATTAATGCAAACTCAGAGACATGGAACGGATCGCCATTACACCAGGCAGTTGGCAGGGGCCACATAGATATCGTTAAGCTGCTTCTCGCCAAGGGAGCAAACGTCAACAGTAAAAACAACAACAAGGTAACACCACTCCACTGGGCTGCCGGTGGGGGCTACAAAGAAATAGTCTCGCTTCTTCTCTCCAAAGATGCCAATGTTAATGTAAACTCGGAGACATCGACCGGAACTCCATTACACCAGGCAGCCGGCGGGGGCCACATAGAAATTGTTAAGCTGCTTCTCGCCAGGGGGGCAAACGTTAACAGTATAAACGACAATAATGATACACCACTCAATTGGGCTGCTGTGAGAGGTCACAGGGATATAGTAGAACTGCTTATCGACCATAGTGCGGATGTTAATGCAAAAAACAATCAATTAAATACTCCCTTAGGATTTGCCGAACAACAAGAACATGATGAAACCGCAGAATTATTACGCAAACACGGCGCAAAAATCTACGTGGGAGTAAATGAAACACCTCTTATTCGAGCAGTAATAGCTGGTGATATCAACAAAATCCAATCACTTATTACTGGTGGTGCGGATATAAATGTCAAGAACAAATATGGCTATACAGCCCTACATTTGACATGTCTTATGGGGGGCCGTGTAAACCATGCAAAAATTCTAATTGATGCGGGCGCTGACGTTAATGCAAAAGATAAAGATGGAAATACTTCATTATGGCACGCCAATGACCGCAATCGATCAGAACTCGTAGAGCTGTTGAAAAAGCACGGAGCAAGGGAATAGTCAGGGAAGAGAATTTTAAATTCTTTCAGACGATGAGGCAAATTGTCGACGAACCTATATTTTTTAAGATGTAAGGAGTGTAATATGAGAGTAAAATGCGATTTTGAGAAACAAATATCATTTCCCGTAATCCTGTGTCTCTGCTTGTTTTCATTCGCCCAGAAAATTCATGGTTCACAAATTAAAAATAAAACTGATCCTCCTGTTGGTCCGTATGAAAAATCCGAAATAGATCTGGCATCAATTCCATATAAGATCATCTTCGAAACGTATAGAGAAACGAACGGCAAAGAAAACTGGGAGTTGTTTCTCATGAACGCCGACGGTTCAAATTTAACCAACCTGACAAGAACACCGGAAGTACAGGAATTATGTCCTCATGTCTCACCCGACGGGACAAAGGTCTGTTTTGTTGTAGATGAAGGAACAAATAGAAGAGACAAAGTTCGGAGCGTTTATTATATGAACATTGATGGAACTGGCCGAGTGAAAGTCGCAGAAAATGGAAGGCAGCCTTGCTGGAGTCCAGATAATAAGACAATCGCCTACCTGAAAGGCGAATATGAACGTTACACAACCCGGGCCATGGGTACAAAAGGATTATTTTTTTACGATATTGAATCCGGAGAGCATAGGCAACATCCAAATAAAAATCTACTTCATCTCTACAATATCTGTTGGTCAATGGACGGCAATTGGTTTGTCTCAACTGTAGCAGGTGGGATGGGTTTTAGTCATAATATTATTGCCTTTGAAGCGAGCGGGACCAGAGTGTTTGATCTAAAAAAATATGGAATCGATGGTTGTCGACCGGACCTGAGCCCTGATTGTAGAACAATAGGCTGGGGTGAGATCAGTGAAGTGGACGTATTTGTAGCAGATATTGACCTGACATTATCAGTGCCAAGAGTAGCTAATATTCACGGTATAGCCAAGTGTAAGCCGGGAAACAATACCAACCACACAGACTTTTCGCCGGACGGCCGGTACGTAGCTTTCGGTTACGGTCCTGAGGTGAATTACGTAGTTGGAGAAAAAGCACCAGGATGGAATATCTGCGTGGGTGATATGACTGGCAAATGGGTTCAAATAACTACCGATGGGAAGCACAATAAAGAGCCAGATTGGGTGCCGATTGGTAAATGATCTATAGAACTGTTGCGCAAGCACGGAGCAAAGGAATAAATCACCCTCAAGATGACCGCTTTTTCAGGAATTTGAAAACATGGCAATCTTCAGGGGACATCGTGTCTCCAAGATGTCTGCAGAGATACTGATTTTTTCCATATTTAAGTAAGGATGGACATCCATTTCTTGCCCAAAAGCAGATATTTGATAGGAATATCCTGCCAATCCCGGATTCAATGTACCATACACTCCCTTATGTGATTAAGACCGATATGCGATTAAGGCCGAAAGGCGGCATGAAGACCTTTACGAACAAATTAAGCGGTGGATTTATAACAAAAAAAGTGGCCCGCACCAAAAAGGTACAGGCCACAGGTTTCAAAAGTAAATCTGCCGTAATGTTCTTCAAAAAAACCGGCTATTTCAGTTACAACAACTATTGAGCGGCGGCCGGGCTATAAAGCCAAATATCATCGATAAAGACCGTGCCGGAGCCGCCGGTAGAGCCGGTTTTTTCCAGGCCGATGGTTACCGTCCCGACATTACTCAGATTAATACCCAGTGAAGCCAGGTCAACAGTGAAATCCTGCCACTGTTCTGCCGCGATGTCACCGCTGAATATCCTCTTTACGCCGCCGACCTCAACAAACATCCGGTCTGTAGAAGAATTATTATCGGCATCGCCGTAAATCCAAATCACTAACTGCTCAGGAGATCTTATCGTCCAATTCGAACCACTTTGCAACTCATTAGTATTCGCCGTAATTTTCGATACACCCGCAGTAGTATTGTTATACATTAACGGTGCCGCATGGCCGCTTCTAACAGTCACCATCTCAAGAGAGACACCACTTGTATAACCAATAGTTGAACCGTTGGTTGAGGGATTGTCATATCCATCGATCCAGGTCAAATAGACTAAGTTACTGCCGTCTTCACCCATAGGGATATCATTGTACGATTCGAAATCATCAACTACGAGATACTCACGTGTCGTGAAGCTCCAGGTACCACCCTCCCAGACTGGGACAGTATTGGCATTATTGACCTCATCGACTCGCCAGTAGTATGTTGTTCCAAGATCAAGAGACAACGGGCCGTAACTGTCCTCGCCTACTGTCTCCGCGGCGACCGTACCGCCAATCACGGCCTGCTCGTTGGTGCTTATGTAAACGTTATGCTCGGCGGCTTCTCTGCCGGCTCTCCAACCGAGGATTACATCTATAGCAACATCGGCTGCTCCATCATCCGGAGTTGGCATTCTTGCACTGACCGGTAGCTGCATGAAGCGGACCTCGCTCAGGCCGTACTGATTGAAGAAACCTCCGCCGCCCCAGTTGCTATTAGCAGTAATTTTCACGTATTTGACCAATACGTCGCCGAAAGGAACTGTCGTATTGGCGGCATAATTATTCTTACCGGTTGCTTTATTGAATACGGAAACGCTGTCATTCAGTGTCCAGTTAACACCATCCATTGAGTACTCAACTGTAATATTCTGGAGGCCGAGTGCGACAAGAAAGGCCTGACCATTATAGTTCCATACCTGCATTTCATTGAGTTGATAGGTTTTATCAAACTCATACTGTATCCAGGCCGGTAACGATTCACCCTCAGCAGTTGCCCACATATCTGTAGTTTGTATCGAATGAAGCTCGTCAACTAATCCCGATTCGTTGATAGTATTCTGGGGATACTGACCTGCTGCATGACTGGATGCTGTGGCGGTTATGCTGTCTGCTGTTATCTTGCGAGCGAACGGCTCAACTGTGAAGCTCCAGATATCACCTTTAAGGACCTCTGACTCAGGAGGTGAGCCGATCTCGTCGATCCGCCAATAATAGGTTTGGCCGAATTCGAGGCGGCCGGGATCGAATGTGTTCGCATCGATCCCGGGACCTATTAGCAGAAGACTGCCGGTCTCGGCACTATCGACGTCCTCCAAACTGGTACCAAGGTAAAGATTATGTGATTGAGCATTCTTGCCCGGCGTCCAGCTCATGATAACATCCTGGTAAACATCGTCCTGCTCATCTGGCGGATTAGGATTGAAGGCGTTGTCCGTAGCACCGATGGCATAATTTACCGCCGCTTCAAGCAATGCGTAAGCATTGTCATTCCATTCAATGATGGATACCTGATCGAAACCAAAACAGATACGCATCTCCGCCGCTATCGGACCGCTTCCGTCTGTCGGGGATACCGGCAGAGCGGCTCCTTTTTCATATACGTAAATAACATCGTAAGTCGTGCCGTCGGATAAAGCAGCCCTTGCAATAACAGTCGCCTGAGGACCCGCGATACCCATGCCAAGACGGGCGGTGCCGATCGTATCAAGTACTTGTACGGTTCCTCTCAGGCCATTAGCAAGAAAATGTCCGGGTTTGATAATTTCAATATCCGTAGAGGATACTGCCATTGCACCTCCGCCTCCTAACGTCAGCCCCATTTCAACCCATGCCGACGATTCAGCGATAATCATGGGTGTTTCCAGTGCCGTTATTTTATTTCGGATGAAAGTCTCATTTACCGATTCCGACATGAAGACGACATCCGCTTCTAATACCGCGGCGTCTGTGGTCTCCTGATTTGCTTCGTCATCGAGAAGATTGACCGTGTGCCCCAGCGATTCAAAAAAGGTCGCTACATAAGCGTCAAGTGCATCCAGCGGTTCATCCTCGCGTGTCATCAAAAGAACAGTTGCCGCTCTGGTTCCGGTGGTTAAAAAGCATGACATTGTTAACAAAACAAATACCATCTTTTTCAATGTCAGTTGAAACATTAGTCTGTCCTCCAAACAGGTTGTTTTTTAGATTCGAGGGCTATTCTTATTGATAGACCCCGTGAATATATATTCTATTACTCCCTTTAGTACATAGAACCATGCACCTTGAGGGATTCTGTTTCCTGTCGTTGGCTCGAATTACTTCAGTTGGATATCGTCGATAAATACCGTTCCTGAGCCGCCGGCGGAGCCGGTCTTCTCAAGGCCGATGGTAACGGTCCCGACATTACCCAGATTAATTCCAAGTGAAGAAAGGTCAATCGAGAAATCCTGCCACTGTTCTGAGGCGATGTCACCAGAAAATATCCTCTTGACACCGTCAACCTCGACATACAGTTGCTCCGTAGCGGGATTATTCTGGTTCCCGTAAATCCAAAGCACTAACTGCTCGGGCGAACCTACGGTCCAATCCGAACCGCCCGGCAGATTTTGAGTGTTCGCCGTAACTTTCGATATACCTGCGGTAGTATTGTTATATATTAACGGTGCCGAATAGCCGCTTCTGACAGTCGCTGTCTCAAGAGAGGCACCACTCGTATAACCCATCGTCGAGCCGTTGGTTGAGGGATTATCGTATCCGTCGATCCAGGTCAAATAGATTAAATTGCTGCCTTCCAGACCTGCAGGAATGTCGTTATAGGATTCGAAATCGTCCACGACTCGATAGTCACTTGTCGTGAAGCTCCATGTGCCGCCTTCCCAGACTGGGACAGCACTGGCATTATTGACCTCATCGACTCGCCAGTAGTATGTGGTTCCAAGATCAAGAGACAACGGACCGTAACTGGTCTCGGCCACTGTCACTGGAGCGACCGTGCCGTCAATCACGGCCTGCTCGTCGGTGCTTATATAAACATTATGCTCGGCCGCCTCTCTGCCGGCCTTCCAGCCGAGGGTTGCATCTATGGCAACATCAGTTGCTCCATCGTCCGGAACGGGCATTCTTGCATTAACAGGTATATATAAAAAGCGTACCTCGCTCAAACCGTATTGAGTGACAAATCCGCCGCTCCAGTTGCTGCTGGCCGTAACCTTCACATATTTTGCCGGGACTCCGTTGAAAGGAATGGAAGTATTATAAGCATAATTTTCGGCACCGGTCGCCTTATTGAATATGGAGACACTGTTGTTTAACGACCAGGTAACACCGTCGGTCGAATATTCCACAACAACATCCATAATACCAGCCGTCGAAAGAAGGGTTTGTCCGTTATAGTTCCATACCTGCATTTCATTGAGTTGATAGGTTTTATCAAACTCATACTGTATCCAGGCCGGCAGTGCTTGTCCATCAACAGTTGCCCACATATCAAAAGTATCGGTTGAATGAAGCTCTTCAACCAATCCCGATTCGTTGATCGTATTTTCAGGGCCCTGCCCTTCAGCCTGACTGGAAGCTGTGGCAATTATATCGCCTGCCGATATCGCACGGGCAAGAGGTTCGACCGTGAAGCTCCAGACTTTGCCTGTTTGGACATTTGACGCAGGGGTGCCGATCTCATCGACTCGCCAGTAATAGGTTAGCCCATATTCAAGTTGTCCGGGATCATACGAGTTGGCGTCATGAACAGGACCGATTAATAACGAACTGTTGATATCAGCGTTTTGGACTTCATCTAAACTGGTTCCAAAATACACGTTGTAGGCAGCGGCGGATGCAGATTGCACCCAGTTGAGGGTGGCGTCTCTTTCGACGTCAGATGCCCCGTTTAGAGGAGAGGTCTTTATTATTACTCCAGGTGCGAATTGGAAGGATGCCAGGTCGAAGGCACAGCCCGGGCTTGAAGAACCGGCTCCTATAGCGATGAAACTTGTTCCGTCGAAGTCGTTTGCATTGCCCGCTGTTACCAAAAACGTTTGTGCCGGACCACCATCGACGGACACGTCCACCTGATGCGTTCCTGCACCGGAGATATCCGCCTGGATCGTTACCCAGAAATTATGCCAAACTGTGGGATCCAGTCGGATTATATTTGCCGTACCCTCGCCCGTATCCACGTTACCGCTCAGGGCCGAACCGTTAAGGCTGTTCATAACCAGTCCGGCCGCGCCATCGTTTTCCTCGGCAGTAATCAGGCTGAACGAAATGATTCCTCCCGCCGCCTGCTTGATACCGACGTTCCCTTTTCCTGAGTCGTGAATGAGATGTCCATCGCCGGTTGCCGGCACATCGGCAAGGTCACCGCCGCCGTTGGGACGCAATTGATCAAGCAAACCATCGGTTGCCAGACGCATCCTGAAAAAGAGCGTCGCCCCTTCATCCATTATATTGTCCGTTGCCCCGTCGGGACCAATATTATGCACAAAATACAGCTTTCGGTTGCTCGTTGCATCCGGCACGCCGAAATCCGCGGGATCACCCGTATCCTGAATACGCAGATAGCCGTTGATCGAGCTTACCCCGCCGGGGCTGCCTTCGCCGATCCCCGATCCGTCCCATCGGTCTGATGCATAATGGGCCCAGGTTCCATCCAGCGAAGTGAACTGGGTGGGATCATAAGGGCCGGCAAGGACAATCGAGGTATCTAGGGAGTACGCGGCACCCGCTCCAAGACCCTCGGCGTTTACGTTACAGGCAATAAACAGGAAAATAAGTGTGGAAATACATATCTTATACATCGTCGGTTCCTCCTACTAAAATAATATTAATGAGCATTACTTGAGTTCAATCGATGTGAATCCTCTTCGTTTGTGCATTGTTTACCCTTTTCTCCTGGCTTAAATTTCCATATACTCTTTAAGCTTCGGCTTCTTATTAAGATAACAAATCTATTTAGAAAATTCAAGCTCTTGTAAAAAAATGCTGTATCTAATGTAAAGAATCTGTTTTAAAGTGCGATATTAGAAATAATCCCCTTTATACAAGTCGTGCATTCTAAAGGCATTAAACACATCTGAGAGCTACTCTGTGAGATTTTGTGGGCTGGATTCATTATTAAAAAGCCCCTGCTTTCAAGTAATAGAGGAAATGTGAGGGGCAGGGGCCAATTGAACTGTAAGCATCCGTACATACAGTCTTTTTTATTTTCTGCCGCTTTTCTACACCCTTCCTGGCGGATTCATTAGATTCTATTATACATAATAACAACTAATGTACACTTTTGTTTATTGTGGTGACTACGTATTTTTTAAGGAATGAATCCCAATTCTTCGGCGAAAAATGAGGGTAGCAAAAAGCCACTGCAGCGAGGAGGGAGAGGAAAAGCGAGATTTCCACAGGGGCTTGAGATCAAGGGTGATATGTTTATTATAGCTTTTTTTGCGAATTTTTATAAAGGAGTATAAATCGATACGAAGTGATAGAAGAAGGGGCTTAGACCCACCTCTAAGCTCCCTCATACCACACCTTGCTTTGCTGCGCATCCACAACTTTTCGACTTTTCTGGCGGGTGGTCACCAGGTCGGGTTTTAATCCAAAACCCAGTCTGTGGTTATTCCGCTGTTCAATGGGGTTTTGGGGTAGGAGTCAAAATGTGTTTTAACATTTGGAACTCCTTTCTGAAGCAAATAATCGCTTCTTTGGATATTGTAAAAGGTGCAGTATTTAAAAGCAAGTCTTAAGAAGTGTCTTTTTTTGCAGAATATGTCAAATTTGATTTATTTTTGCTAAAAAAGAATCAATATTTGGCAGTTGAGAGACGCCTACATATAGGAAAGTCTTAGTTTTGGTCGTTAGTAGTGCTTTTATTGGCGTCAATTTACGTATTTTGTCAGTTAAAATGCTTGAATATGTTGGTTTAAGGTGATATACAGAATCAATACGGATAGTCCAACGGTTGCTATGGAGCATTATGCACAAGTCACCGAGGCAGACGTAAAAGAAGCCGCAAAAATGTCACTGATAAATCATGCTGAAAAAGAGGTGCAAAAAAGGGTGCATAATCGGGTGCAGAATATGGCGGAACGCAGTTGCACTGAGCCGCATGAATCGCACGAAGAAACCGCTATAACACCTTATAACTACGAGAGCAATCAGGAATTTGCAACAGCTTGCGACAATATGCAAAAAGATACAAATCGAGGCGATTTGTATCTGATACCCCAAGGGGGGACGAACGAAATTCCCTAAAGGGTGAAGATAATATAAGTTATGAATCTGGCACTGTCAAGAGGTGGCCTGAATCGGGGCCTGATTCTGCAAAAACGCCCAAAATCAATCCCGATTTGCAGCTAATCATAACCGCTTGGCCGAAGCTTTCAGAGAAGGTAAAAACGAAAGTATTAGATATAATCAAAGCGGTTAAGAACAAAGGATAATACATATTAACCGGGCCGGAATCCACCGGGGGGGATGAAATGATAGCGGTTATTCACCCCAAAGACTGTATGTCTAACAAAATGTATTTTTTGTCATAAAATGAAAAAGGTTCCTCAAAGATACCTTGCCGAACATATCGAACTGGATTTGATGATTATTGAATCCAAGTGGCCGGGACCCACTCTGAGCAATACAAGCCCAAAAAAAACTGCTTGATTATATGTCTATGTGATGATATTTTGACTATTCACGCTCCGCACCTGTAAAAGCGACATAAGGAAAGTCTATATGGCAAAAAACAACAACGGGAAAGCAGAAAACTTTGAAAAGACACTGTTTAAGGCCGCTGATAAGCTCCGAAAGAATATGGACGCTGCCGAATACAAACATATCGTTCTCGGCCTGATATTCCTCAAATACATATCCGACTCGTTCGAGGCTCTGCATACAAAGCTGCTCGAAGGTGAAGGCAAATACAAAGGAGCGGACCCGGAAGATCAGGATGAATACAAGGCTGAAAATGTCTTTTTTGTTCCCCCCTACGCCCGCTGGTCATATCTGCACGGCAAATCAAAACTGCCCTCTATCGGTAAAGATGTAGATGATGCAATGGTAGCCATTGAAAAAGCAAATCCGTCACTTAAAGGTATTCTGCCGACGGTCTATGCCCGGCCAAATCTCGACAAAGCGGCTCTCGGTGGTCTTATCGATCTTATAGGTAATATCGCTCTCGGTGACGAAGCGGCTAAAGCGAAGGACATATTAGGCAGGGTTTATGAATACTTCCTCGGTGAATTTGCAAACGCAGAAGGTAAAAAAGGCGGCCAGTTCTATACGCCAAAAGCAATAGTTCGCTTGATGGTCGAAATGATAGAGCCATATAGAGGCCGCGTATATGACCCATGCTGCGGATCAGGCGGAATGTTCATAATGAGCGAGCAGTTTGTAGAATCTCATCAGGGCGATAAAGACAATATCTCTATCTATGGTCAGGAATCGAACCAGACGACATGGCGGCTATGCAGAATGAATCTTGCTATCAGGCAGATAGCCGCTGATCAGGTACAATGGAATAATGAAGGCTCATTCCTTAACGATGCTCATAAAGATTTGAAGGCTGATTTTATTCTTGCTAATCCGCCTTTTAACGATAGTGACTGGTCAGGCCAGCTATTGAGCAAAGACCCACGCTGGAAATATGGAATCCCTCCGGCTGGTAATGCAAATTACGCATGGCTACAACACATGATATATCATTTATCGCCCAAAGGAATAATGGCCTGCGTCCTTGCCAACGGCTCATTATCTTCGCAAACAAATAACGAAGGCGAAATCAGAAAGCAGTTAATTGAAAATGACCTTGTCGATTGTATTGTAGGTCTGCCGAAGCAGCTTTTCTATAATACCGGAATCCCGGCCTGTATATGGTTTATTTCACGTAAGCGGATCGGAAACCACGAGCGAAAACGATCCGGCGAAATCCTTTTCATAGACGCAGGTGAAGTCGGATATATGAGAGACCGTACACACAGGGAATTTTCCGCAGACGATATTATAAACATTGCAAATACATATCATAACTGGCGAAGCAAACCCTCTAACAGAGGGACTTATCAAGACATTAAGGGATTTTGTAAATCGGCGGCACTTGCAGAAGTTCAAAAGCATAACTACGTCTTAACGCCCGGACGATATGTCGGAATCAAAGACGAAATAGATGATGGAATACCCTTTGAAGATAAGATGAAACAATTAACTTCAGAGCTTGCAGAGCAGATTGAAGAAGAAAAGAAACTTAATGTGATTATAGAGAAGAGTATGAAGAGTCTTGGCTATAAAGTAGAAAGGTAATATTTTATATGGCTAACCTAATGACCGAAACTCAACAGGTTGTTATTTTTGATACAAATGCTTACAGGCGATTTTGTGAGTGTTCAGAGCTTAGTCAATGTAAAATTAAAATTAAGAAGTTATTATCCGCAGAAAAAGCTAATAATACTGAAGCAATTGCAAATCCATATACGATTATGGAATTGGTTGCTCATCTTGTTGATATGACAGACCCATACTTTTGTCAGTGCTTAAATGCTCTGGTTGCATTGGGTATTCATACACAGATAGACAATGGGATTAAGATTCTTGCGGATACAGAAACAACAATATGCCGAGAGTTATTTCAGAAAATACCACCTGATCATCAAAAAGCTCTGGATGAAATAAATTCTTTAGTAGCACATATACGAGAGAATGCAACTAATCTTTCAAATCAGAATCTTCAAGAAAGCCTGAAAAAGATCAGCGCAAGGGTTGAAGCTATGGAACGATGGTGGATTGATAATATGAAATCGACTATTACTCAATATGATCCTGAAAGTGCTGCTACTTGGGAACTCGGAAAAGGCGACAAGTCACACCAGAAAAATCTTCGCAAATATTTTACTTCGGAGAATTTTCTACAAAAGTATGCTGCAATACATGTCATTTATTATGCAAGCAGGGTAAATATAGAATTAAATGAAACAGATTTAACCGAAAAAACAAATCAATATCTTAAAGCATTTGGAACTCCCATGCGATTGATGCTCAAAATATATGAAAAAATTGCTTCAGCAGGCGGATATACATTGGAGCATCATAAAGAAAACAGGGGCAACTATGTATGGGACTATATGATAGCGTTTGCGGTTGGAACAGAGCATTCTATTAGCAAAGCTGATGTATTTGTGGTAACAGGCGATAAGAAAATTAAAGAAGCTGCCGTTGAAGCTGGTTGCGGTGATCGAGTTTTGAAGTTGGATGACTATTTAGCATCAATAGGAATGTCACTATGAACAAAATGATGTCTGACTGGAAAGAAACAACGCTGGGAGAAATAGCAACAGATATAGCATATGGCTATACTGAAAGTGCAAGCATAGAACCAGTCGGTCCAAAGTTTTTAAGAATTACTGATATTCAGGATGATTTTATAAACTGGGAATCTGTCCCTTATTGCCCAATTTCTGAAAATGATCATAAAAAATACAAACTTGAAGTTGGCGATGTAGTGATTGCCAGAACTGGTAATTCAACAGGTGCAACTGCAACAATAAAAAAAGAAGTTGATGCGGTTTTTGCTTCATACTTAATCCGATTCAAAATAGACCGTGAAAAAGCCGATTATCTTTTCATTGATTTTTTACTTCGCTCAAATTATTGGAAAGCGTTTGTGAATTCAGTAAAAGGAGGTTCAGCACAAGGCGGAGCTAATGCCAGAAATTTTGCAGAATTTCCTATTTTACTTCCCCCTCTAACAGAGCAAAAGGCTATTGCTGCTATTCTTTCGAGTTTTGATGATAAGATAGAATTACTTCGGCGGCAGAATAAGACCTTGGAAAATTTCGCTCAGACGATATACAAACAGTGGTTTGTAAAGTTCAAAGTTAAAAGTGAAAAGTTAAAAGTTAATCAAGAAACAGGCTTGCCCGAAGGATGGAGAATTGGAAAGCTCAAAGATTTTGGAGAAATTATCTGTGGCAAAACACCACCAAAGTCTATCAATGAATATTTCGGCGGCGGTATTCCATTTATAAAAATTCCCGATATGCACAATGATATGTATATTGTAAAAACCGAAGATTCTTTAACAGAAAAAGGTGCAAATTATCAAAGCAATAAATTTGTTCCTAAAAACTCAATATGCGTTAGTTGTATTGCAACAGTTGGCCTTGTTTCTATTACAAGTCAAAGCTCACAAACTAATCAACAGATAAATACGATTGTTCCCACAAAGAATGAATATTTAGAATATCTCTATTTTGTTCTTAAAAATATGACTGATGATTTACTGGCTATTGGAAGCGGTGGATCAGCTACTCTAAACATAAATACAGGTGTTTTTTCAGATATTGAAATCATGTTACCTTCTAATGATATTATAAAATTGTATAATCTGATTGCAAAACCATTATTTGAAAAAGTGCTGTTTAATTTAAAACAAATCCAAACCCTCTCAAAGTTGCGAGATACGCTTTTGCCGAAACTAATGAAGGGGGAAATAAGAATGAAAGATTCGGAAACATTAGCGGAGAAATCTTAATGTCGAATAAAAAGATTACGAAAAAAGAAGTGTCAACTGAAATTATTAGCATACCATTTACGTATGACGAGAGAGTTATTTCGGAACATCTCGGAAGCCAGAAATATACAACAGTTGCAAGAGCAATCGGTGAATTAGTAACCAATGCCTTTGATGCTCAAGCAAATAGTGCCGAAATTACTATAACTGAAAATGAGCTTAAAGGCATAGATTCGGTTGCAATCAGCGATAATGGAAATGGAATGACTATTTCGGAGATTCAAAACCGATTTGCAAAAGTCGCAGTTTTACCAGACGATAAAAGCAATTTACATTTTGGCAAGTTTGGCGTAGGAAGGTTTGCTGTCTACAGAATCGGCTCCTACAGCGAATGGACAACGATTTCTAAACAAGAAAATGGTGACAAGGTCATATTTAAATTTTCACTAAGCAAAGACGACCTAAATCAATTGACTGTTGAAAAAGGAAAAGCAACCCAAGCCGATACTACTGGAACAACAATAATTATAAAAAACATTCTTGCCTCTGAGGATGCCAATTTATCTCCAGAACGGCTCAGAAATGATTTAATTTCTCAATTTTGCAGCTACCTTCTGGGAAACCCAGAGAAAAAAATAATTATTCAGCGTAACCCATTAGATGTTAACGCACAAATTGAAGAAAGAGAAACTGAAACAATTCAGGCTTCTCAAATAATTCCCGAAAAGGCTGATATGTCCCATCTAATTCTCAAAAAGCCTGTGGACAAAAGCAGATTCCCTGCCCAACTATTGTTTTCTTTGAAGGGAAGGACTGTTGCTCATTTTCAGCCTGAAATGATTCCATCGAGTAACTACTTAGGTATAGTCGAATGTTCTTATTTAGAAAAAATAGTCAGTGCAAATCGAGAATCAATAATAGAGTTAGATGGTACATTTTCAAGCCTTAAAAATGAAGTTCTGAAACGGATACAAATTTACGGTGAAAAATACAGAAAGAGAAAGAAACATACATTTATAGAAGCGGCCCGCAAGGAAGATTATTATCCATACAAAAGCCCGCCTACTACATCGATACAATCTGCTAAGCAGGCAGTTTACGATGTAGTATTAGAAACGGTGAACGAAAAGATTAATTTGGAAGGAATGACAAAGAAACAGCAGGCCGTCATTTTCCATTTGTTGAACCGTTCATTAGAAAATGAAAACCTTTTGGAAGTGCTTCAACAAATATCTTTGCTTTCAGATGAGGATATTGAAAAATTCAAAAATGTTTTAGAGAAAACAACAATCGAATCCATCATTCGTTTATCGCACGAAGTCACTGGGAGACTTGCATTTTTAGATTTGTTACACGAATTGGTATATGGTGAGACCCGCAAGTATTTAAAAGAACGTTCACAACTTCATAAAATTATTGAAACCCACACATGGATGTTCGACTCAAAATATCATCTTGCAACCAGCGACAAGTCTTTTCGAACAATTATTCAACGACATAGAACGAAAGCAGGTCTGTCTTCGCTGTCCACAGAAGAGATAAGCCAAATTGATGGGATTGATGATATTCCAGATTTATTTTTGGCCGCCCAACGAGATTATCCAACTGATATAAAACACCAACACTTATTAGTAGAGTTAAAAGCACCGAAAGTAGATTTGGGTCGAGAAGAAGTCGAGCAGGTAAGACGATACGCTGAAACAATTCTGGAATCTGACGAATTCGACAAACAATCCGTTCATTGGGACATATATTTGGTATCGAGCAGAATAAAGAAAGAGATTGAGAAAGATAGAAATCAAAAGGACAAGAAAATTGGAGTTCTCTATGATTGGTCTAATATGACAGTATGGGCTTTTAATTGGAGTGAAATAATAACAAATGCAAAAGAAGAAATGACTCTTGTTAGCCAGCATTTAGAAAAGAAATCTCAGGAATTATCTGTGTCGGATTATCTCAAAGAGAATTATCCCGAAATATTTGAGAGTTTAAATAACGTACCATGACCCCCATCTTTGAATCAGACACAAGAAAGTGAAAAACTAAAAGTGATAAGTGAAAAACGATGAAGGAATCTATTCTAAAAGATAAGAGTTATGCGTTTGCGATTCGGATTGTTAAATTGTCACAGCTTTTACAATCAGATAAAAAAGAGTATATTTTAAGCAAACAGCTTTTACGAAGCGGAACAGCTATCGGAGCTTTGATCAGAGAAGCTCAGTTCGGACAGAGTAAGGCCGACTTTATAAATAAAATGAATATAGCACTTAAAGAAGCAAATGAGACCGATTACTGGCTATGCCTGCTTAAAGATACAGATTATATAAGCAATAAGATATTTCAAAGCATGCAGGCAGATTGTAAGGAACTGATTGCAATGCTGGTATCAACTATAAAGACGAGTAAAAAATGAACCAAAACTATTCACTATTCACTTTTCACTATTAACTTATGGCTATCATCGCAGAATCTAATATCGAGACATACGTAATTGAGCTTTTGCAGAAGCAAGGGTTTGAATATTTGTCACCTGAACAGCAGGAAGCAGAGCGTTCTAATTTAAGCGAAGTTGTTTTATTAGAGCGGCTCAAAAATGCAATTTATACTCTGAATATTTCAATCCCTTCTGAAGCGAAAGAACAGGCTTTAAGGCAGGTTTTGAATTTGCCAAGTCAGAATCTTATGGATAATAACGAGGCATTCCACAGGATGCTTACAGAGGGAATAGAAGTAGAATATTTAGTCGATGGTAATATCAGAGGTGATAAGGTCCGGCTGATTGACTTTGAAGAAATATACAACAACGAATTTATCGTATGCAATCAGTTCACTGTAATTGAAAACAATCTGACCAAACGTCCCGATGTTGTACTTTTCGTGAATGGTTTGCCTTTAGTTGTTATCGAGTTGAAAAATCCCGCTGATGAGAACGCGACTGTTCATAAGGCATTTACTCAGTTACAGAATTATAAGAACGCTATACCTTCATTATTTCATTACAACGGTATTTTAGTTGCTTCGGACGGATTGGACGCGAGAGCCGGGACTATATCGAGCGATTTTAACAGGTTTGCGGTCTGGAAAAGTGTTGATGGAGTTATTGAAGATAAATCGACAGTGCCGCAGATAGAGACACTTATTAAGGGGATGCTCAATAAAAAGGTACTGCTCGATTTGATAAAGCAATTCATTGTCTTTGAGAAAACGAAAAAAGAAGATTCAAAGACCGGGCTTAGTTCGGTTGTCACCGTTAAGAAGTTAGCCGCTTATCATCAGTATTTCGCGGTTAAAAAGGCGGTGGAATCTACTATAGCCGCTACGTCTGCACAGGGAAACCGCAAAGCCGGTGTAGTCTGGCATACACAGGGAAGCGGCAAGAGCCTGTCTATGGTCTTTTATACCGGAAAGATTGTATTAGAGCTTAATAATCCAACTATCGTTGTCGTTACCGACAGGAACGATTTGGACGACCAGTTATTCGATACTTTCGCTGGATGCAGACAATTGTTGCGGCAGGAGCCGGTACAGGCACAGAGCATACCAAATCTGAAAGAACTTCTCAAAACGGCAGGCGGCGGAATTGTCTTTACTACATTGCAGAAATTTTCACCTGATGAAGGTTCGGCGGAATATGATCTTTTGTCGGAAAGAAAAAATATCGTTGTTATTGCCGATGAAGCACACAGGAGCCATTACGGTTTTGCGGCAAAGGCTGTTGAAGATAAAGCCGGACATATTCGGACAACTTACGGCTTTGCAAAGTATTTGAGAGACGCTCTGCCGAATGCCTCATTTATCGGCTTTACCGCAACACCTATCGAAAAAGAGGATGCCTCTACACCGGCGGTTTTTGGAAATGTCATTGATGTTTACGATATAGAGCAATCCGTTGAAGATGAGTCAACGGTCAAAATCTACTATGAATCCAGACTTGCCAAGATACATCTTAAGCCTGAAGAAAAGGAAAAACTCGATGAGGAAGTAGAAGCTATCACCGAAGGACAGGAAACAACCGCTTCAGAAAAGGCAAAGGCAAAATGGACGCAGCTTGAAGCGATTGTCGGCCATAGAGAGAGGATTAGAATTGTAGCAGCCGATATGCTCAAACATTTTGAGCAGCGACAGGAAGCCTTTGACGGCAAGGCAATGATAGTCTGTATGAGCAGGAGAATCGCTGTAGAGCTATACTCTGAACTAACTAAGTTAAGACCAGCCTGGCACGATACAGATAAGAGGAAAGGGACGATAAAGGTTGTAATGACCTCCACTTCATCCGATCCGGAAAGCTGGCAGATTCACAGCACTACAAAGCAGGACAGGAAAGAAATCGCCGAAAGATTCAAAGACCCGTTTAATCCATTGAAAATTGTTATTGTCTGCGATATGTGGCTTACCGGCTTCGATGTGCCCTGTCTGCATACGATGTATGTCGATAAGCCGATGAGGGGACACAACCTGATGCAAGCGATTGCAAGGGTGAATCGTATATTCAGGGACAAGCCGGGAGGACTGATTGTTGACTATATCGGGATAGCTTCTGATTTGAAAAATGCTCTGGCAACTTATACCCAAAGCGGCGGCAAAGGCACACCGACACTTGATCAGGAGCAGGCGGTTGCATTAATGCTGGAAAAATATGAGATCGTCTGCCAAATGTTCAGGGATTTTGATTATAAGAGATTTTTCGCAGCAGACACACAACAGAAATTGACGGTAATTCTTGAAGCTCAAGAATATATACTCGGCCTTGAAAACGGCAAAGACAAATTCACTAAAGAAGTAATTGCCCTTTCAAAAGCTTTCGCACTTTCCGTGCCACATCCGGAGGCAATGGGGATAAAAGACGATATTGGATTCTTTCAAGCGGTTAAGGTACGCCTGGCAAAATTCGAGCCGACCGGAACCGGAAAATCGGATGTAGAGATCGAAACAGCTATAAGACAGATTGTCGATAAAGCTGTTGTTGCAGAGGGGATTATTGATGTCTTTAATGCAGCGGGGATTAAGAGGCCGGATATTTCTATTTTGTCTGATGAGTTCCTGCAAGAAATTCAGGGTATGGAGAGAAAGAATCTTGCCTTGGAATTGCTGAAAAAGCTGCTGAACGATGAAATCAAAATTCGGGCAAAGAAAAATCTGATTCAGAGCAAAAAGCTTTCTGAAATGCTCGAAAACACAATAAAGAAATATCAGAATAATTTACTTACCGCAGCACAGGTTATTGAAGAACTGATTAAGCTGGCAAAGGAGATCAAGGAATCCGATAAACGAGCTGAGCAGTTTAATCTTAACGATGATGAGCTGGCCTTTTATGATGCGTTGGCGAATAATGAAAGTGCCAGAGAGGTTTTAGGTGATGAGAAGTTGAGAGACTTGGCAAGAGTTTTAGTGGAGCGGGTAAAAGCCAATACTTCGATTGACTGGACGATAAAAGAAAGTGTCCGGGCAAAACTCAAGGTTATCGTCAAGAGACTGCTTCGACAGTATGGCTACCCGCCGGATAAGCAAAAACTCGCAACGGAGAACGTATTAAAGCAAGCAGAACTTTTAGCTGATGATTGGACAAAAGAAAACAATTAAGTAATTAAGCCACAAGAAAATATTTGAGTTTAATCGGGACGGCGGAGTAATTAACCGCTAAGCGGCTTGGCTTTGGGTAAGGTTTTTCATTCAACTGCTAACCTGCTCAAAGCCAAACCAGCCCGATTATAAAAGCAGTTGAACAATGCCAAAAAAGAGAACAAGCAAACCACAAGCACAGCAGGAATCCACAAGTAAAAAACCAGCAACGTATAAAACTTTTACTTTATGGCAAGCGGCTGCAATTGCAAATGCTGTTTCAGAACTTGCAAATTGGATAGAAACTGTTGGGGATAAGAAATCTACACTAAATAAAATTGATGCTCTGCGAAAAGCAATAGTTTATACAGATGCAAATCAAATTTCCCCGAAATTTCAAGACGGCCAGGCTAATTTAGAACTTACAGACTTCAATGATTTGCTTTTAAAAATACTTGACGAAATACTACCTTATTACAAATCAGTAAATAAGAAACCGGTCCCGGCGGAAACAGTGGAAAACCTAAAGAGACTGGCTGAGAAGCTTCGGCAATATGCAGGTGAATTCAATGAATATGTACCATTAGAAACAGTTACGGACGAAATGAGACAATTAGCTAATGATATACCTCATTACAATTACCCGGATATTTGTTTAACAGGCAAGGCTTCAGGGATTAGTTTTTTGCTTGGTGCTATAGTTTGTGATTTATATGAATCAAAGAAACTAACAGAAGATGAAATGCAGGTTAAGTCTTATCTCTCTCAGTCGATGAATCTTTTAAATGAGTTTTCCGCAAAGCGGTCATGGCCGAAGAATGAAAAGGAACAACTGCTATTTAAAACCAAAATATCAGAAGATATTATACATTTTGCAAACCAGCTTGATAAAAGTCAGATTATTAAACAATACCAGGTTTTCTCAAAAATTTTGAGCGGAACTGAAAATAAAAATAGTTTAAGCATCCTTGAAAAAACAAATCCCAGTGATTCAGAATCAAACAAATCCAGAAAGCAATTATCTGAAAAAGATATAAAACGATTTTTTGATAAAAAACCACAAGAACAAATTGACGATTTGGAGTATTTAGAACGCTGGATTTTGCGTATTGATAACTTTATGGAATATACTGAAGAAAAATATAGAGAAATAGAAGTATCAAATTCCATAGTGCCAGAGGCAGAGAGATACGATATATTTACAAATCCAGGTGTAGTTGATTTATACAAACCCACCCTTTATGAAACCATTGCATTAACAAATCTTAATGAAAAGTACCCTTTTGCATTGAGAACTGTAGAAATATTATTGGATGAGGTAAAAGATTATTGTAAACGTTTGTATAGTGAAAATTCAAGTGCAACTGAAAAATTGCATTCAGGAGAAATATTACATAGTTCACTGATAAACTTAAAAATTGCAATACGAAGTGCTGTTGAATCTATTGAAAAAAGTAGAGAAAAAACCAGCGATTCAGAACTAAGCAGCGGATCACCCCAAAAAGAATCTAAGCCAAATTTGGATTCATTTTTATCAATACGTGAAATTGCACGGATAGAAAAAGTATGTTATGAAAGACTACGAGGAAGATTAAGAAGATTACAAAAGCAGAATCATAATTGTTTTAAAGAAATCACAGACAGAAAACCAAGAGAACCTCAGTTTTTATATAGATATGGGGACGTGTTACCGATTATTGAAGATATTAAAAAAACGTCCAGCGAACGTCCAGCTAAAAAAAAATAAAATATTTTTCCGCTTCTTTCATATATTAAAAGCCAAAATCTGAAAAAATATATAATTTTATCAAGTCCAGCAAACATCCTCTTACAACATAAGTTCAAACATTCTTATACCCTATTTATATGAAAATTACAGAATTATCAAACGAAGATTTGCAAAAAACGTTAAAGAAAGAAATTCAACATAGAAAATGTATTGGAACAAAAAATGGGAACAAAAATACAAAGTCAAATTGAAAATACCAGATTAATGACGTCAAAGAACGCAGCCAAATATCTATGTATCAGCGAGCGCAAGTTATGGGATATGACAAAAACAGGGGAAATCCCGGCAGTTCGATTAGGCCGAGCGGTTCGATATGACCGAAGCGATCTGGATGATTTTATTCAGCGGGCAAAAGATAGGTTTGCGAATGGCTAAAAGCAAAAAAACTGAATCAAAAAATCAGGCTTCATCAAAGACTACGCTGAAACATACAAAAGACCGAACCAAACAGAAGCGGTCAAACAGTCGTAGCCGGGGACGAAAAATCTGGCATATCACCGATTTTAAGGAACTTTTCGAGTTGACTGATGACATCCGTAAGGAGCGGCCAGGACCGCTTACATATACCAAAAGTGTAGTCACTGTTAGCGGCTTAAGCAAGCCTGCTGAAGTAACACACTATGAGCGTATGAGAGACTTGAAATCACGACCAAACAGGCACTTATTACGCAGCATTTTTGAAGACCTGAAAAACTGGACGGGGGGTAAACACTACGGTCAGCGGGGCTATCTGATTACAACGGATTGTAAGCCTGCCTCCTACATGTATCTGGCTGCTCAATTAACAGTTGATTTGAATGAATTAAAGGAAGCTATGACTGAACTTGAGCAGATTGGATTACTCGAAATAGTTGTAATAGACGGGCATTTTGACAATTCCGGTTCCAGCCGGACGCAGCCGGATGTGTCCGGACAGAAACGGACACCTTTAAAAAAGAGAAAGAATAAGCGAATCGGCAACGGGAAAGTAAAAGAGAAAAATAAATCGGCAACGGCAAAGGTAAAATCAAAGACAAAAGAAATCTACAACAACAAACACAAAGAACAAACCGACAACAAGCAAAAGGAATCTTCGCAAGGACAAGATGAAAAATCATCAACTCAAAGCCCACCCACCACCCAGCCGATTGAGCCGACAGAATCCGACACAGGGGGTTTGGTGATTCAATTTACCAACCCCTTGCATTCGGTTAATCATACACGTAGCAGACGCAGCGAACCACAGCATATCGGGGACATTGCAGCGGGAATGATGCACAAATACAGCCCGGACGCTAAGAGCTTCGCAGGTGATGTATTTCAGGCATTACAGCTTGCCTGTAAGCCCGATTCAGTGCAAGGCAGGCAGGAACTTGCCAGCTTTGCCAGTATATTCATGGATGCTTCATATAGCGGCTTATCGCCGCCCGCATTGGACGCACTAAGGGAACGGGCGATTGCAGAGGCCAAACGGATTAAGAAAAATTGGAAATCCAGGCAGGGCAAGCCAGCAGCGGTATTTGTTGACGTGTTTAAAAAAATGGTAAATAAGGCAAAAACAAAGCCCGCTATGTAAAGTCATGTAAAGTAGGTGATAGCTATTTCAATGATCTTTATGAAAGAACATGTAATGATAATAATTTGTATTAGTAGAAGCAAGTTAAGCATTAACAAGGACTTACGGGTCCTTTCTGCAAGTTATAAATTAACGGTTCAAAGCATTGCAGGAAAGCTCTACTTCTAAGTTTTTTTTTCGAGGTTTACATACATAACTTTTCTATATAGAGGACTTATGATAGCGGATTTTTCTCAAAAAGGGTATAGGGGTGTAAAATGATACAGAGCTTGTTGATTAAAGACCGTATGCTCAAAGCTACGCATTTTTTCACGAGTTTTAAGGGGGGGGTATCACAAGATAAGTCGAATTTATGCTTAAAATTAATTACAACGCAACAGGCGGCTCTACAATAAGCCCGAAAAATGAAGGCGGTTTTACCGGGGTCAATTTTAACATCGACCGTAAAAAGCCACAGACGTCTAAAAAGGCAAGATGTAGCCAAAAAAACACGTATTATTTTTTGTATACTCTATGAATAGATTTATTAATTTTAATAGCAAAAAAATCTTGCAAAACCTACAAAGCAATGAGATAATAATTATCGTGATAGTTTTAAGATACAATCTAATAAATCGAAAATATGGCCGGGCGTGGTTTGCTTGTAAGGAGCGACCGTTTCTAAGTATCTTAGAACTATCACAGCGACCGGCCACCTTTTTGTAAACTTGGTGGCATTATGGCAAGTATAGAATATCGAAATAATAAGAACGGCAAAACTTATCGCATACGTTTATCTGAGGGAGAATCGTCAAACCGTTCCCGAATTGGTTTCGGTAAAATTACCAAACGGCAGGCAGAAACAGCAAAAATCAATATTGAAAATCTTATCAAAGCTAAAAATACTGGTTCTGAAATTTCAATATCTGTTCAGGGCTGGCTTAATGGTCTTACTGACTCCATACGAAAACGCTTGGAAATCCTTGGGCTTGTAGAACCGCTGAAACGAAAAACAGAAATTAGTTTGGTTAAATGGATAGATACTTATATTGAAAATCGAATCGATATAAAGCCCAATACAAAAAGGAATATGCTGGCTGCTCGTAATTCTCTTTTCGGATTTTGTAATATGGGTATGAGCATTGCTGATTTCAGCAGCTATGATGCAGAAGAATTTCGACGACACCTGTTGGAACTGGGACTTGCTGAAAACACAGTCCGGCGACGCTGTAAAAGAGTTAAACAGTTTTTTGCGGCGGCACGCAGAAAACGTCTAATAGATGAGAATCCTTTTGAAGGTATTCCCACAAGTAGTTTATCTAATACCAAGCGGCAGCAATTTATCAGCCGCGAAGATATTCAGAAAGTTTTGGACGCCTGCCCAAATATTGAATGGCGACTTATCTTTGTTCTGGCTCGTTATGGCGGTCTGAGAATCCCTTCCGAACTTTATGGGCTAACTTGGGATGACATTCTCTGGGATAGAAAACGCTTTATTATTCACAGCCCCAAAACAGAACATATAGAAGGCAAGGAAACCAGAATTTGTCCGTTATTTCCTGAACTTGAGTTTTATCTTATGGAAGCATTTCAGCAAGCTGAGGCAGGGCAAAAACGGATCATAAATCTAAATTTGAATATCAGCAGTAATCTTCGTACACAAGCCCATAGAATAATCAAACGAGCGGGGCTTAAGCCTTGGGGCAAAACATTCCAGAATCTAAGGTCGAGCAGGGAAACCGAATTGGTAGAAGATTTTCCCGTTCATGTTGTCACTGAATGGCTTGGAAACAGTCCTGATATTGCCCGCAAGCATTATCTTCAAACACACGAGGGACACTTCCAAAGAGCGGTTGAAAAAAGGTGGCCTGATTCGGGGACGGAAAGTGGCCTGAACACTGCCGCAGAGCCTTGCATTGATTCGCAAGAGCAAAACAAGGTGACAGATTTAACACCTTGTTTTGCAACGGCTTGCGACAACATACAAGAAGATACAAATCGAGACGATTTGTATCTGATACCCCCAAGGGGAGTCGAACCCCTGTCTCCAGGATGAGAACCTGATATCCTAGGCCACTAGACGATGGGGGCATAACTCAAACTA
>JAFGBG010000061.1 GCA_016933295.1 Sedimentisphaerales bacterium
AATCAGCGAATTTTGAATCGGTCATTTATGATTTATTAAAACGAATCTGAAAGGAGCATGAAATGAGTATGAGAACGAGATTAATTTTAACGACGGGCGCATTAATTGCCGTAATGGCATCGGGAGTTTTTGCCGCACCGGCGACAACGACCGGCACTATTTCAAAGATCACGGTATATCGCGGCCAGGCCTTAGTGACGCGAAATATCAGTATCGACCTGCCACCGAATACTTCCGAATTGATTGTCGAAAATCTGCCGGCGAAAATAATCCCCGAAAGTCTTTACGCCATTGCTTCGGGCGATATTAAGGTGCTCAGTGTGCGTTACCGGGAGAAAGCGGTCATGGAAGACACGCGAGAGGAAGTCAAACAGCTTGACGCCGATATCGAGAGCACCAACAAGCAGATTTACCAGACAACGAGAAAAAAAGAGCACCTTGACAACCAGTGGTCGATGTTTATCACGCTTCGGGAATTTGCCGTAGCGGCGAAAAACGAAGACATTAACAGGGGGCTTCTGGCCTTCGAGCCGATAAGCAAATTGGCCGAGTTCATCCAGAGCAAAGGGCAGGAATATATCGAGCAGACTCTCGCATATGAAGAGCAGATAAACGAGCTTAAGAAAAACCTCGAGCTTCTTACACGCAGACAGCAGCAATTGATGGCCGGCCGTTCGCGCACGGAGCGCCAGGCGGTTTTGTTTCTAAGCAGGAACAACGGCAAAAAAATCGCCATCGAATTAAATTACCTCGTCAACGGCGCCAACTGGCAGCAGCAGTATAACCTCCGGGCGGAACCTCAGAAATCGAGCGTTCTGATAGAGTACAACGCCGTAATAAACCAGACCAGCGGCGAAGACTGGAACGGCGTGACGTTAAGTCTTTCAACCGCCGAGCCGACTATGGTGGCGGCGCCGCCGGTTCTCGAACCTATGCTCGTATCTCTTTCGAGCAATATCCGAAACCAGATGCAGCAGGCCGAGCAATCTCAGCAACAAACATTCTCCCAGGTTGACAGAGCACGGCAGTATCAACAGTCTCGTAAGGACAATATTACCAAAGGTCTGGCCGCGAATTACGAGCTGAACGAGCTGGCGATATCGAATCAGTCGTTCTTTCTCAATGCCAGCCGGAGAGAAATAGAAATGTTTAACGAAAAAGTGGCAGAGATTTCACGCACAGAAGGAATCAGTGTCACTTATAAGCTGGCAGGTGGGCTTACGCTTCCAAGCCGGAGCGACCAGCAGCTCGTAACCATCGCGTCGATTAAGGCAAAGGCCGACTTCACGCTCATCGCGACGCCTCTACTGACAGACTATGTCTATCTGCAGGCCGATTTGCTTAACGATAGTGACACTGTTCTGTTGCCGGGTCAGGCCAGCATATTCCGCAACGACGAGTTTGTCGGCAGAAGCCAGTTGCCGCAGGTCACAATCGGCGAAACTTTCACCGCCGGATTCGGTATCGATTCGCAGATTAAGGTCGTCCAGGAGCTTGAAGACAAAACGACAAGAATCCAGGGCGGAAATCGCATCGATACTTATAACTATCGTATAACTCTGAATAATTACAAGAATACCGCCGTTGAGCTGCAGTTGCTGGATCGCCTGCCTCATACGGAGAATTCCTCCATTAAGATAGAGCTTGGAAAGACCGAGCCTGCCCTGAGTAAAGACGGCGAATATCTGCGCACCGTCTCGAAAAAGGGAATTTTACGCTGGGATTTGAAACTTGCACCGAGCTCCATCGGCATGGAAGCCTTTTCTGTCAAATACAGCTACACTATGGAATACGACAGGAACATGCAAATTCAGGCTCAGCGTTCGTCCGGACGGCAATAAACCAAGAAGATAAATCATCGCCCGGGCCGATACGTATTAACGCGGCCCGGGCGCGCCGAATTTCGATTTAATAATGGAGTACAGTAAATATATAATATAACTCAAACTGACCGTTTCATACTGTCATACCCGCGGAAGCGGGTATCCATTTATTATATCTTGGTGATGGATTCCTGCTTGCGCAGGAATGACAACTTGTGATAGGTCATTGATCGATATCCACTGATGGTAATATTTCGTTACACCTTCGATCAGTTTTATTGGTATTAGCCTGTTATTAGAAGGAGAATCAAAATGAAAATCCGGATAAAGAAAGTCATAATTGCATTGCTGATTTTTGCCGCAATAGCGAATGTCCTGGTTATCGGCGCTTTATCCCGGGCGGAAGATACGCAGGAGAAAATCACCGGGCCGGAGCCTGTTCCGGCAAATGAAATTTACGGTGTTCGGTGTCGTTTGCTGCCGGATAAGGACGAATGGCAGGCCAATGAGATTCCACGACTAAAAGCATATATTCCAGGGCCGGGGAATGGGAATCTGTGGTTGGCGACAATTATCCAGCAGGATTGCTGGCTTAAAGTCGATGAGCAGTGGTATCGTTACATGAATCCCGAATGGACGGGCGGCGTGGATGTTCCCGTCAGTACCGACTGGTTGGTGCAGGTCGGGGGTTTCCTTTCCGTCTCGTTCGATAAAGCGCACTGGGTGACTATGAACGACTCTAAGCCGCTCGCTATGGCGCCCGGTGAACATGCTATCAGCCTGGGCTGGGCCGGGTACAAAGCAGACCCGAACGGCGGAAGCGATTATAAGGATAATCCGATTTTGCTTATAAGTGAGCCGGTTCAAATACAAATTATAGAATCCAAAGAACCTGGGTCGGTTGTCACGCCGGGTGAGGAACGATATCACCAAGTTGTGGAATTGTTCGAGGTATTCCTGATGAGAGAGTCACTCACAGAAGTCGAACAGGAACTCGGCCTCAGAACAGACCTCAGGTCTTTCCACAGTTGGCGGCCGGACTTCACATGGAAAGATATTCCGGCACTTTTAGAGCTGGCAGAAGACGAAGAATTGCTCGACGGTATGCCGAGTTTGATGAGTTCATCTTATATGGGTCAAAACTGCCGGAAGGGAATGGTTGCCCTGTGGTTAATAGAGGGGCTCCGCCGGGAACAAATCACGCAGACTCGTGAAGAACAGCTTAAGGAAAAATTGCATATCGCTTGGGGCCGTCTGCCGCTCAATCCTATTTGTATAAAAGAGGGTATGGGTGTGGGGAAATGCGAGAGCTCGGTGGAAATTCAAAGAGCCGTCCTGCAGGCATATCGACAATGGTGGAGTATGGTCGAGTCGTTTCCCGCCGGAGATGCGGCGGCTTTTTACCCGCTTGATATGACGGATGTTTATTGGTATGGCGCTGGAGATCGCTGGCCCGAGTCACCTTTGGAAATCTACGAAAAAATCTCTTCCGACGGTACGGCGGCGGAAAGAACTATAAAACATTTGCAGAAAGTAGAGGGAACCTACGAGTATGAGCCGGGCAAAATCATGCAGGTAGTGTATTATACGTTAAAAAATCCCGGCGAAAAACCGCCTTTCACATCAGATATGCTGAAAATCCAAAAAGTCGTGCTTCGATATTACAACGACCGGGGCGAGTTTTTTGGGACAATTGATATTGTGCCGGGCGAGGGTCGAGTTTAAAAGAACAAGCGCGTTCTATTAGAATGAAGTAAATGAAACGCCTGTTATTATCAGTTCGGCGGTTTTTTGCTAATTATTTTCCGGCAATTGCGGGGATTTTTTCACGAGAAAAACTTTTATCGGCAGTGTTGCTGCCTGTTGATTGTTGATGGACAAATCGATTCGGTATTGGCCCGGCTTGTTGAATCTTAAGCCGTGGATGTTAAGGATGAGATTGCGTGCTACGGAATCCTGGTTGGGCGGCATGGTAACGGAGACGGCGTCTTTAAGGTCGGGGCCGACAATGTTGCCGTCCTCGTCGATTATCGTTATTCTTACCTCGTGCGTGCCTTCTTCGATTTTTGAGAATCTTGCTCGTGTCACCACGGCGCACGCCGGGTGAATCGCGGGCATTTGCTTGGCCCATATCACGTCGAAAGCGCCGAGGACGTTGAGCTTGCCGCCGCCGGCGGTCGCACAATCGCACAATAAAAACGCTTCTATCTCCATTTTTTATTCCTTAGCCGAGACCGTTACAAAAGCAGTATTTCCTGAAGCGACCTGCCTGATTATCCCCGGAAACGCGATAGCGGTCAAGCTAAATCGAAAGGCGGCCTCTATGCAAGATTCGTCCGATGGATTTTTTGCCGATTTTCCTTGCATTTTCGCCGGAACTGTGTAAGATAGCTATTTAACAATTGAATATAGTTAATCATCAAATCAAGCGAAAGCATCAGTCAGAAATCAGACATAAATTCTAAGCACTAATTTCTAAGTTCTAAACAAACTCAAATGCTCAAAAATACTGAATTTTCAAAACAAAATGAGCAAAAAGTTAAAATCATGCTAACTTTAGAAAAAAACAGTACTTATCAACTTTTTGCCTCTGCACTTATGCACCTTTGCACCTACGAACCTTTTTTTGCAAAACGAAGCCAATTTTCTCGTACTGCGTTATGCGTTATGAGCATTGCGTGCTGCTATAAGCTCTTTTATGACAAGTAAATAGGTGAATTTGCGAGCGAGTTCGGCTTTGTTAAAAGACTTCATCGGGTCAAAAAAACGAACCCAATCGAAGCCAATTCAAAGCTAATCCGGCTTCGCCTGTGGCTACGCCGAGACAGGTCCGGCTTCGCTTGTAACTTTGCCGGGTCAAGGGGATTTATCTCAGGAGACTGATTTTGTTATAATGCTTAGGTGTAATTTTGATGCGGATTCGCAAGAGGGCGAAAATCGGAGATTAGGTGGATTTTTTCAAGAGAATCGCAAAACATCTCTGGATTTATCCGCCGATATATATTATTAAGTAGTATTTGCTTCAGAAATTGAGGAGAATTTATGGTAACCGGCAAGTTGAAAATCTACAAACGACCGAATCTACAGAATCCCCGTTTGCTTTTGGGTTATTCCGGCTGGATGGACGGCGGGGATGTCTCTACGGGGACAGTTCAATGTCTCGTGGAGAAGCTTGAGGCCGAGAAGCTTGCCGATATCGATCCGAACGGATTTTATATTTATAATTTTCCCGGCTCTATGGAAATCACCTCGCTGTTTCGCCCGCATACGAAAATCAAGGACGGCGCAATCAAGTCATACAAGACACCCTCGAACAGGTTTTATTACAGCAGGCAGGACAATCTGATTCTTTTTGCCGGTAAAGAGCCGAATTTGCGATGGGAAGAATATTCCAACTGTATTTTTTCGCTCTGTGACGAGTTCGGCGTGAAGATGATATATTTCATCGGCAGCGTCGCCGGGCTTGTACCTCATACTCGCGAGCCGAGACTTTTCTGTTCTGTTTCAAGTCCGAAACTCAAGGAAACTTTCCGTCATTACGGCGTAAGTTTCTCCAATTACGAAGGGCCTGCGAGCATTGTCACACACCTTGCCGTTCGTTGCACGCAACGGGGTTTGAATATGGTCTCTCTTGTGGCGCAGATTCCCGCATACGTGCAGGGAAATAATCCCAAGTGCATAACGGCGGTGACACGGCGGCTTGTCGGTATGCTGGATGTGGACGTGGACCTCGGGGACCTGCAGGTCATCAGCGATGAATTCGAGAAGAAGCTCAGCGAGGCCGTGCAGGAGCAGCCGGAGCTGGCTAACAATATCAGTAAGCTCGAAGAAGACTACGATAACGAGATTTTCAATAACGAAATGGGGGAGTTGAAACACTGGCTGGAGCAGCAGGGCATCAGGGTGGATTAAGGTTCGTGCCGATTTCACAATGTGTAAATATCGAGGTCAATGGGTACGAATCAGGACGGCAAAACCATCTTTTATTCCATATGGATTTGAGCCGCTGCGACATTTCGTTTTCTCTACTTTCGGGATCAGTGATTAGCACTTGAAAAAAATCACATTTTAGTATATTAGTATTGAGGTATCTCAGGAATATTCTAAATTGTAATTAATATTTCGCTGCTTACAATTAACAGCAATTTCCACATCGGTTCTAAGCTGTGTCCGGCGAAAATTGAACCAATCAGACGGGAAGGGGTGATGCAAAGAGGCAAATGAAAACGAATCTTGTTTTGTGAAAGGTTATATGCCGTGCTTAAACGAGTTTATAGCTTGAAAAATCTGCGATTGCGGCCCATCGGAACTGCATTCGTGGTTGCCGTTTTTCTGCCTGTGTGTTTATTGGTTATTACTTTGTGCGGTTGCAGCAGTCAGAAATCACCTTTTTTCAAAAATAAAAAGACATTGCCCCAGGCTAATATCTCTGCAGATGAGCTTCAGGAGCGGCTCGATGAATTTGAGGAGATATTCACCAGCAGGACAAAAGCCGCCGCGGCGGAAATCGACCGTCTATCGGGCGACCCGAAAATAATGAAGATGACGCTGTTGTGGCGAAGCCGCGCCATCTCTGCCTTACATAACACCCTCGAACAAACTCAGCCGATGGTAGTTCTTGTCGATAGCTGGCTGCTTTGCATGCGTCTGAGCAACTACATAGAATCCGGCGAAGCGGCCAATATATTCGGAGATTACAAGCCTGTGGCGCTGGCCACTGCCCAAGAGCTTCAGGACCGGATAGAAGACATCGCCCGGGAAGTTTTGTCACAGGAGCTTTTCGACCAGACGGCCGCAGATTTGCGAAGTCTGGCCCTGGCCAATCCGATACAAAGCGGCTTCAGTAAAACTTTTATGTATTCGACGCAGGTCAAAAAAGACCAGCCGAATTTGTTCGAGTCCGTCATCGGCATTCCTCTTTCGCCGGTTCGCGCCCTTGAAGGAGTTGACCGCACGCCGGAAGCTATTCGCGACTTTTCAACAACGACCCGGCGGCTGACCGATGTCGTGCAGGAGATGCCCGAATCGTCACGCTGGCAGCTTTTGCTTTTGTTGTATGACCTCGAAGAGACGAACATGGCCAAGTCGTTTCTAAGCAGCCTGCAGAACATTTCCGACAACAGCACCAAATTAGCCGCTACTACGGAAAAATTATCATCTATGCTCGAAGATTCGGACGACCAGCAGGAGCAGGTCCGTCAGACACTCCGGCAGGTCGGCGAAACCGCAAACCAGTTACAGGAGCTTTTTACTGCCGCCCAGCAGACGGCGGTAGTATTTTCGCAGACAGCACGTGATGTAAACGTAGCTCTTGCAAGCTGGACCGAAGCCGCCAGGGCGACCGATGAAGCCATACAACGAATTAATCCGCAAAGCGACCAGGTTGTTGCCGAACCGGCTCAAAAGACAGATGTCAAAGAAACGGCAGAGGCGATAAGAGAAGCGGCAAATGAAATTAAGCTGCTGAGCGAAGAGCTTCCGGCCCGAACGGAACAGATTGTCGCCCAGATGAATTCGTTGACGACGCGTTTAACAATACATGTCGCAATTCTCATATTTTTGGTTTTTTGTCTTTTCCTCGCCTACCTTCTGATTAAAAACAGGTTGAGATTGACAAAAAAATGACGTTATTTGAGGCCAAGCGGATTGCGATTCGCGAAAAAGTTATATAATACTGCCGAGACGCTGTAAAAAAATCCGATTGCCGGATTTGGCCCGGGTGAAGACCGGGCGCGAGCGGCGCAGAAGTTTCTCGGGTGTTTGAAAGTGGGTGCAGGGATGTGGTTCAAAACGGAAGAAACGCTGAGTGACAACCAGGTCCGTTCGGCACTGAATAATGTTATCAAGGACGGCGTTGCCTCTCAGGCGATGGGTATAATGACGGGCGGGGCGTTTCTCGTTGCTTTTGCCGTCAAGCTCGGTGCTTCCAATTTTGTTATCGGTTTATTGGCGGCGATAGGTCCTTTGGCGCAGTTGCTTCAACTGCCTTCGATATTTATTGTCGAGAGGATAAGAAACAGGCGGCTGATTACGGTTGTCGCGGCGGCTTTGAGCAGAATTTGCTGGCTTATTATCGCTTTGAGCCCGTTTATATTCGAGGCAAAAGTCGCCGTTACTGTTTTATTGGTTTTGCTTGCGGCGGTTTCCGCCTTCGGAGCGGTTTCCGGT
>JAFGBG010000062.1 GCA_016933295.1 Sedimentisphaerales bacterium
CGCCATGCACTCGTGTGCCTCTTTGCTGATAGAGCCGTGACTCATAGCACCGGTGCAGAATCTTTTTACAATCTCGCCGGCAGGCTCGATTTCTTCCAGAGGGATTTTTTCGCCGGGTATAAATTCGAACAGGCCGCGTAAAGTACATAAATGTAGTGACTGTTCGTTTACCGCTTTGGCGTAATCGGCGTATGCGTTCGCATCGTCGAATTGTACCGCATGCTGCAGCCTTGCGACCGTAGTCGGATTCCAGAGATGTTGTTCCCCCGTATGTCTGAAATGATATTCACCACCAAAATCCAGATCGAGCGCCCCGGCGGGGCGCTGCTCGAACGCGGATTGGTTTCGGAGAATAGCTTCTTCTGCAATTTCTTTCAGACCTATGCCGGCGATCCGAGAGCTGGTACCTGTGAAATACTCGTCGACGACGGAAAGATTCAGCCCTATCGCTTCGAACAACTGGGCGCCGGTGTAGCTTCGCAAAGTCGAGATGCCCATTTTGCTCATTGTTTTAAGAATACCTTTTTTGATTGCGGCGATATAGTTATCCGCAATCTGGATTGACTCCGTTTTGGCGGGCAGCTCGCCCTGCCGATGCAGTTCGTCGAGTGATTCGAAGACCATATAAGGATTGATTGCGTTGGCGCCGTAGCCGCACAAAAGGCAAAAGTGCATGACCTCTCGCGGCTCGCCGCTTTCGAGAATCAATCCCGCTTCACCTCGAAGCCCGCGATTGAGCAGCCCATGATGAACAGCAGCTGTTGCCAGCAGAGATGGTACCGGCACTTTTGTCGGGCTGATTCCACGGTCGCTGATAATTATAAGCGAGGCCCCGTCTTTAACCGCCTGCTCGGCAGAATTTATTAAAGAATCCAGGCCTTGGCGAAGACTGTCACCCGGATTCGCGGCGTCGGCGTCAAAGAGCGCCGATATGGTCGATACTTTAAAGTCGTCCCGGCTGACCGAACGCAGCCGCTCGATATCTTCGTTGGTCAGAATAGGATGCGGCAGTTTTAGCTGCCTGCAATGTTCCGGCGTTTCGCTCAGTAAATTCCGCTTTTTGCCGGTAAACATCATCAGGCTCATCACCAGACCTTCGCGAAGCGGGTCGATAGCGGGATTCGTCACCTGTGCGAAAAGCTGTTTGAAGTAGTTAAATAAAAGCTTTGGCCTGTCGGACAAAACCGCCAGCGGCGTGTCGTTGCCCATGGAGCCGACCGGCTCCTGGCCGTGAACAGCCATCGGTATTAAAATCATTTTGAGCTCTTCGGCGGTATAACCGAACGCCCGCATTCTTTGGGCTATGGTGCGTGTGTCACTTTCGACGAGTTTGGGCGTATCGAACAAGCCGCGAAGCTCGATTCGGTTTTCGTCGAGCCACCTGCGGTATGGTTTTTGTCTGGCGATTTTTCCCTTTATTTCATTATCCGAGACTTCTCGTCCCTGGCCGGTATCGACTAAAAACATGTGTCCCGGCCTGAGTCGTCCTTTTTTTCTTATCTTCTCCGGCGGGAATTCCACAACCCCGGCTTCGCTGGCTATTACGGCTAATCCGTCGGTAGTGACCAGATAGCGGCAGGGTCTTAATCCGTTGCGATCGAGTGTTCCGCCGATGAGCCGACCATCGGTGAATACCATTGCCGCAGGCCCGTCCCACGGCTCCATGATGGACGAGTGGTATTCGTAAAATGCGCGTTTGTCCGTACTGATATGGTATTTCGGCCCGAACGCCTCCGGAATCATCATCATCATGGAATGAGGCATGCTCCGGCCCGAGCGAACCAGAAGCTCAAGCGCGCTGTCGAAACATGCGGAGTCACTCATCTCCGGATTGAGTACCGGCAGCAGATCGCCGAAATCATCGCCAAAAACCTCGCTGTTCATACCTGTTTCCCGTGCCCGCATCCAGTTCCTGTTGCCGCTGAGCGTGTTTATCTCGCCGTTATGAGCAATGCATCGGAACGGCTGAGCGAGACGCCAGTTCGGAAACGTGTTCGTGCTGTAACGCTGGTGCACAATCGCAAGCGCCGAGACGAGACGCTCGTCCGCGAGATCGGGATAATACTCGAATAACTGCCGGGCCATAAACATGCCCTTATAGCAGATGGTTCTGCTCGAAAGAGATGTTATGTAAAAATCCTGACCTTCATCGCCCAACTTTTCTGCGACGTGTTTTTCCGCCCGCTTTCTGGCCAGGTACAAACGCCGCTCAAGCATCTCATCTTTATAATCGGAGCCATCAACAAAAATCTGCCTGATAACCGGTTCGGCTTCCAGAGCTATCCTGCCAAGGCAGTCGCTCGAAGTGGGGACGTCGCGCCAACCCAGTACTTTCATGCCGTAATAACCTATCGCAGTTTCGAGAATTTCCTCGCACTGCTCTCTGATTTTGGCGTCTTTCGAGCCGAACACCATACCTACGCCGTACCGAGTTGGTTCTGGCAACGAGAATCCCAGCGCCCCGGACTCGGCATGAAAAAAATCGTGTGGTATCTGTAACAGGATTCCGGCGCCGTCTCCGGTAGTCTCATCGGCTCCGGCGGCTCCGCGATGATGGAGATTTATGAGAATTTGTTTGCCGTATTCGATAATCGCATGTTGCCGCCGGCCCGAGATATTCACGACCGCACCTATACCACAGGCGTCATGCTCACGGCGGACTTCATATAATCCCTGGTTTTTCTGTTTTAATTCCATTACCTTCGTTTGTAATATCGTTAATCTTTAAGCTTAATTTGTCGTAAACTCTTATTCTTTTCGTTTGACAGCGTTTTTTGTTTTCTAAAAAATCTTATATCGTAATAATATACGTTAATTTCAGTAAAAATGACAACCAGATTTCTCTAATATCAACTATAAGTCAATATCATAAAAAACATCCTATCTCGTAACAGGGAACCTCTCTAAATTTCCCATTTTATAGTTTAAGGATACACAAGAACCGAGTCCGGAAAGTACCAACAGTGAAGATATAATTATTTAAGCAGGAAAAGGCTTGCTGTACGAAACCGCCTTTTTCTTAGGTCGGATCGCGAGCAAGCCTTGACCATTATCCAGAACTCGTTTATGTTTCTATATTTTTTTACTATCGTAATTCATCGAAGCTTTAAACCGGCCGTTTTTTTGCGATAAGTGGTCTGCTATCTTATGAATAGCATCTCTGCGTAAGTCGGAATCGGCCACAGTTCTGCATCGACGATAGCCTCTAACTCATCGGCGGTCTTACGTAATGCCTGCATTGCCGGCACTATCTTGTCTCTTGAAAATCTTGCTATCTCGGTTGTGCCTGTAATTTTTCTGCCCTTGCTTACTTCGCTTTCGAGCGTTGAAATGTTATCCTTCATGACAGTAATCAAACTACAAACATTTTCCAGCAATTCTTTTTGAGTACTCGCTTCAACTCCTGCAGAATTCACCGCATTGGCCGCATCAGCTAATATATTTGAATACCTGATACATGCCGGAAGTATCTGACGTTTTGCCATATTAAGCATCGTCATCGCTTCGATGTTAATAGACATGCTGTATGTTTCAAGTAATATGTCGGCTCGTGCATGCAGTTCCTCTTTTGTCAGGACACCATGCTTATTAAAAGCGGTAACGTTTTCATTATCCATTATTGTTTCGAGTGAAGCGACCGTCGAACGGATATTGGGTAAGCCGCGTTTTTCCGCATCTTCGACCCATTGTTCGGTGTAATTGTCGCCGTTATAAATAACCTTTTTGTGCTCGGTCGCTATTTGTTTCAGGATATTCTGTGCCGTCACATTTACATTCTCGGCCTTTTCCAGCTCATCTGCGATATCGCATAAAATATCTGCAACAATCGTGTTGAGTACGAACATAGGCCCGGCGGTCGATTGGGTCGAGCCGACCATTCTGAACTCGAACTTGTTTCCCGTGAACGCAAAAGGAGATGTTCGGTTACGATCGGTGTAATCTTTCGGTAACGGCGGTAACGTGGAAACACCAAGCTTGAGTTCTTCGCCTCTTTTCGATGATTTAGCTCCGCCGGTAGCCAACTGATTGAAAATGTCGCTGAGCTGGTCACCAAGGAAAATCGATACAATCGCCGGCGGTGCTTCGTTGGCTCCGAGGCGGTGCTCGTTACCGGAATTGGCAACGCTTGCACGCAGCAGCTTTGCATACTTATCGACCGCTTTAATTACCGCGCAAAGCATTACAAGAAAGATCATATTTTCATGCGGAGTACTTCCCGGATCCAGAAGGTTGATGCCGTCATCGGTGACCATACTCCAGTTATTGTGCTTGCCTGAGCCGTTCACACCGGCAAACGGCTTCTCATGCAGAAGACACACAAAATGATGTCTCAGGGCAACCTTTCTCAGTGTTTCCATTACAAGTTGGTTATGGTCGGTTGCCACATTAACAGTTGCAAAAACCGGAGCCAGTTCATATTGTGCCGGAGAAACTTCATTATGTTGTGTTTTCGCCGAAACGCCCAGCTTCCATAATTCTACATTGAGTTCGTGCATAAATGATGCAACTCTCTCATGGAGCGCACCGAAGTAATGATCTTCCATCTCCTGTCCTCTCGGAGATGGTGCTCCAAACAACGTTCTGCCCGCCAGAACCAGATCAAGTCGTTTCTCATAGAAGGATTTGTCAACGAGGAAATACTCCTGCTCCGGCCCAAGTGTTGCCGTAACACGACTGGATGTTGTATTGCCCAATGCTCGAATCACACGCGTGGCCTGCTTGTTCAGTGCATCCATAGAACGAAGCAACGGTGTCTTTTTATCGAGAGCATGTCCTGTGTACGAGCAGAAGGCACTTGGGATATATAGTGTCGTGTTGTCACCATCCTCTTTTATGAAGACCGGCGATGTACAATCCCAGGCCGTATATCCCCTCGCCTCAAAAGTCGCTCTCAGTCCTCCTGAAGGAAACGACGAAGCATCAGGTTCTCCCTGGTATAGCTCTTTGCCGCTGAATTCCATAATAGTGTTACCCTGCGGCGTAGGGGATATGAACGAATCATGCTTTTCGGCTGTCGAACCCGTCATGGGCTGGAACCAGTGACAAAAGTGTGTGGCTCCCTTTTCGATGGCCCAGTCCTTCATTGCATTGGCAATCACATTTGCAATAGCCGGATCCAGCGGTTCATTTCCTTCGATCGCCTTTTTAAGGGATTTATAGATATCTTTTGGAAGACGTTCCCGCATTACCAAATCATTAAATACGTTTGAACCAAACACTTTAGGTACTGATTCACTTGAACTGCTCATTTTACAACTCCTATATATCTCAAAAGTAATATTATTTTCCCGTTTTAAATCTTTCTGATATTTTGTCAATCTTTTATCTATCCAATAGCTAATTTACCTTTTTCTCCGGTCCTGATGCGAATACATTCTTCCAGGTCCACAGTGAAAATTTTTCCGTCGCCTATCTGTCCGGTTTTTGCCCCTTCAATGATGGCATCTATTGTTTTCTGGACAAAATCCTCGTTTACTGCAATCTCAAGCCTGACTTTTTTCAGTAAATCCACGCCGAATTTGATGCCTCTGTAACTTTCTTCGTAACCAAGCTGCTCGCCGCATCCGATGGCATTCGTCACAGACATCTTGTGCACCTCGGCTTTGTATAAAGCCTGTTTGACATCTTTGAGTTTGTGCGGCTGAATATATGCTACAATAAGTTTCACTTTTTTGCCCTTTCCGGCTTTAGTTTTATGTTGTGCAGAATATCTGGAAGTCTCCGTAAGCTTCCATTCCATGCTCACCTATATCGAGACCTCGTAATTCTTCTTCCCTGCTGACCCTCAGGCCTACTGTTTTATCTATTAACTTGAATATGATTCCCATACTCACAACCACGAACGCAATTGTGCACATGCTACCGACCATCTGTGCTCCGAGCTGTTTTGGGTTTCCGCCGTAAATAATCCCGTTATTCGCCAGTCCCAAACTTGCTTTTCCAAAAATGCCCACACTTAGCGTGCCCCAGACTCCACACATCCCGTGGACGGGGAAAGCCCCGACAGGATCGTCGATCTGGAGCTTATCGAGTAGTTCGACACCTCTTACAACCAGATATCCCGCAACGGCACCTATCAACAATGCCGCCCACGGCTCAACGTATGCACACGGTGCTGTTACAGCCACGAGTCCTGCCAGGGCTCCGTTCATTGCCATTGAGAGGTCCGGTTTGCCGAACCGCTTCCACACTGTTATCATTGCAGCAATCCCCCCTAAAGCTGCCGCAATATTTGTATTCAATGCCACAAGCCCTATTTTCGAGCCGTCTCCGACGCCGAGTGTCGAGCCTGCGTTAAATCCGAACCATCCGAACCATAGTATGAACACACCCAAAGAAGCGAGCGGAATACTATGACCGGCCAGCACGTTTGCTTTGCCGTCGATATTATATTTGCCTTCGCGAGGTTTGAGAATAAGAGTTCCGACCAAAGCAGCAAATCCTCCGACTGTATGAACAACTGTTGAGCCCGCGAAGTCTCTGAAGCCAAGACCATCAAGCCAGCCTCCGCCCCATATCCAGTGGCCTACTATCGGATAAATCAACGCCGATATAAGGAACGAATATATAAGATAGCCGACGAATTTCATCCTCTCGGCCATTCCGCCGGCCACAATTGTCGCCGCAGCTCCGCAAAATGCCGCCTGGAACAGCCAGAAGGCGTATAACGGCAGGCCGTTTGTTGTTGGTTCAAGTCCCATCAGCAACCAGCCTTTTGTACCGATAAATCCGTTTCCGGTACCGAACATTAGGCCATAGCCTATCAAAAAGAAACCCAGAGAGGCCATACAAAAATCGAGAAAGTTTTTTGTCAGTATATTACATGTGTTCTTGGCTCTGATGAAACCGGCCTCAACCATTCCGAAACCGGCCTGCATAAAGAATACAAGAAAAGCCCCTAATAATACCCAGACTGTATCGAGACCTTGCTTAAGCTGGTTTATATCCACGGCGGCCTCGTTTGCCCTTGCCTGAGAAGAGAATAATCCTACTAAAAGTAAAACCGAAGCAAGTTTCCAGATGTTTTTATTTAGACCTCTTCTTTTATCCATTACTTTCACGTCTCCAATCGGGACTATTCTAAATTTCTACTGTAATCTTAACTTAAAAAAGCTCATAGAGAGCCATAGGATTAATTTGCAATCTCTGTGCCAAATCATGATTGTGTTCTTAAAAATTTTATAACAACTTGTAAAATATGGACTTATATAATCAACAAAAAAATTGGCTCAAGCTTATATAGATACATATTTGTTGCATTTATCTTAAATGCTACAAAATTGTTCCTTGTCTTTAATATTCAAGGGCAGGTCCTTTAGAACTCCTCTGAACCTGCCCTTAGCCCCAAATGGGCGTAACGAAGTAATGGCTCGACGTAAATATCCCGAGATACTATCCAATTGCCTTGGAACCGACTTCCCCCGTACGGATTCGTATGCAATCGCCGAGATTGATAACGAAAATCTTACCGTCTCCGATTTCGCCGGTTCTTGCGCCATCAATGATCGCATTTATCGTTTTTTCAACGTAATCTTCATTGACTGCGATCTCAAGTCGAACCTTTTTGAGCAGGTTTACCTCGAAATCAACGCCTCGATAACTTTCGTGATAGCCCTTCTGTGCCCCGCACCCGAGGGCATTCGTTACGGAGATTTTATACACTTCGTTTTTGTACAGTGATTTTTTAACATCCTGCAATTTATGCGGTTGAACGTATGCGATTATTAACTTCATTTTAATTCTCCAGATACTTATTTTTTACCATTACGTCGTTGTGAAGATTTGGAAGCCGGCATATGCCTCCATACCGTGTTCGCCGATATCGAGACCTTTGAGCTCTTCTTCCGGTGTCACTCGCAAACCGATAGTCTTTTCAATTACAAAGAACAACACTAATCCGAGCCCGAAAGCCCACAGAAACGCCGAGCCTGCGCCGAGTGCCTGCACGCCGAGCTGCTTTAGGCCGCCGCCGTAAAACAGGCCCGTTTTCATATTAAAAAGACCTACAGATAGCGTGCCCCAGGCGCCGCAAACGCCGTGTACGCTGACCGCGCCGACGGGATCATCGACCTTCAAGATATGATCGATAAACAAAACACTCAGCACGACCAGCACTCCGCCGATTGAGCCGATTAAAATGGCGGACATCGGAGAGACGCCGTCGCACGGTGCCGTGATGGATACCAGTCCGGCGAGGGCGCCGTTGAGGGCCATCGAAGCATCCGGCTTTTTCATTATTGCCCAAGCGACACACATAGCAACGATGGCACCTGCCGCGGCGGAAAGATTCGTAGTCACGGCAATATATCCTATCGAGCCGTTTCCTTCCGTTGTGCTGCCGGGATTGAATCCGAACCATCCGAACCACAGAATAAATACGCCAAGTGCCGCCAGGGGGATATTGTGCCCTAAGATAGCTTTTGGCTTTTTATCCGGGCCGTATTTGCCTATACGCGGCCCGAGAACTATAGCTCCGGCCAATGCCAGCCATCCGCCGATAGAGTGAACAACAGTCGAACCGGCGAAGTCCAGGAATCCTAATTTTTCAAGCCAGCCGTTGCCGCCGGCGTCCAGCAGGCTGCCCCACGCCCAAGAGCCGAAAATCGGATAGATTAAAAGCGAGATGAAAAAGCTGTAAACCAGGTATCCGATAAACTTCGTCCGTTCGGCCATTGCTCCGGAGACAATTGTTGCCGCTGTGGCCGCAAAGACCGTCTGGAATATAAGGAATGTCCAGTTCCAGTCGGCACCAGGCTCAACGCCGCTTAAGCCGAAAAGAGTTGTGCCGAAAAAACCGTTGGTCTTGCCGAACATCAGTCCGAAACCTATCAGGAAGAAGGCTAGCGTTCCCACAGAAAAGTCCATAAGATTTTTCATAAGGATATTGACGGCGTTTTTTGCCCTTGTGAAACCCGCTTCGACCATTGCGAAACCGGCTTGCATAAAGAATACCAGAAACGCCGCAACGCAGGTCCAGACTATATTAATATTATCTTGTAGTTTATCTACGGTTACTTCTGTTTCGGCGGATTCGGCGGCGAATATCGGCGAGCTGAGTATCAAACCGACAAAAAACGCCGCAACGATTAATATTCTGATTTTTCTCTTGTTCATAACATTAAACCCCACTACTTAGAAACCTTTCGATAAGCCGATACCGACGAAGAAGAAATCATCATCTGTTCCATAGGTATTGGTATCGCTTATATCGTCGCTCACTAAAGTTACGTAATTTAAGCTCGCGCTTACATTCCAGCCTCCGATTTCAAACGGAAAGCTCGCCGACAATGTAAGGTCGTTGGCTTTACTGTCGCTTAATCCCCAATAATATTTGTTGTACGAGCTGCTGCCCCAGCCGTAGCTTGCACCAAGCTCCATAGCTACCGGAATGTCTGGGCCCAGTTCGAGAATCTTTTCTACGCTATAGCCCACTCCAAGAGAGGCGTATAGCCCATCGGCTTCATCGATATCATGATAAAAAGTTACCGACGGGCTTAGTGGGGCATCCAGACTTAATCCCCAGTAAAGCTCCGTTGTTCCCGGAACCGCTGTACCCGGAAAATCATAGTATATGGCCCCGATAGAAAAGCCGACATTTTCCGCCCCCGGTACCGTGCCTGAATAGTCGATTGAATAATCAACTTCCGAGAAATCGCCGCTGTTGCCGTTTATATTCGTTGTTTCGAGGCTGCCCCATATCCCGGCGGTGAATCCTTTATAACTGGCGCTAAAACCCGGTTGAAATACGGGATCGTCAACCAGATTCTGCCCCCTCCAGATGTATTTGCCGTAGTAATCGCTGGTAAATTCAAATCCAATCTCGTCTTCGGCAAGTACCTTAGTTGTAAAGCCGCTCAGCATAATAATGCCGATTATTATTAAGCTCACAAACTTCGTAGCCCATTTGGTTTCATGCTTCATTGCTCATTTCCTTTCATAATTTTTTGGATAAAACAATTTTTTACTACCCTTCTTAATATGCAAGAGGTGTGCCAGAAACAGAAAAATATCATAACTAATTGTTTCACAAGTAATTACAAAAAATTAGCCTTTTTCTCTGATATTTATTATACGACATAAATGTTATATATAATCCATAAATTACATATTTGTCTTGCAATCATGGCCTCAAATCATATAATATTGGTGCAGAGTTTGGCCGTTTATTGTGGTTTCATAAAGACAATAACGAGATAGCAGGGCACTGAAATAATATTATGCTATAAAGAGGGCAAAAAAGTCGCTCACGCATTTGTATTTTTTTATTGTTGATGGTACAATTATGTCGCAGATTATATTTATGGAAAATAGAAGGATTTGTTCTCATGGCTAAAAAGCATTCTAATCTGAAAGAACGCGTTGTGGAACCAACCCGGCACGTTGTCGAGCTGGATGTCCTTTACCGCATAAGCCAGATTCTTGCGGCGGGCGGCCAGCAGAAACAAACTCTCGCCGAAGTCTTGGATGCTCTCGACAATGAGCTTGGCATGAACCGTGGAACCGTGACGCTTTTATCGCCGGACAATTCAGAGATTATGATAGAGGTCGCGCATGATATTTCTTTGGAGCAGAGCAGTAAAGTTCGGTATCAGATGGGAGAGGGCGTGACCGGGAAGGTAATCGAGACCGGCAAAGCCATGATTGTACCGAAAGTTTCTGAGGAGCCGCTGTTTCTGAATCGATTCGAGCGATGGAAATCCGCAAAAGAGGAAATCAGCTTTATCTGCGTGCCCATTTCCATCGGACGAAAAGTCATCGGGACAATCTCCGTGGACAGGATTTATGACCCGGTGCGGCCGCTGGACGAGGATAAGCGGGTCTTAAGTATAGTCGCAAGCATGATTGCCAACGATGTCAAATCCCGTCAGGAAGCGGTTCTTCGCCGCAAAGAGCTTGAAAATGAGAACCTGCGGCTGCGTCACGAGCTTGAGGATCGTTTTCGCCCAGAAAATATCATAGGCAATTCCGGCGCCATGCGTGACGTTTATCAGCAGATTCATCAGGTCTCCGGCGGAGATACCACCGTCCTTATTCGCGGCGAATCGGGCACCGGCAAGGAACTGGTCGCTCACGCGATTCATTATTCCAGCCCGAGAAGCGAGGGGCCGTTTATAAAGGTAAATTGTGCCGCTTTAAATGAGAACCTGCTCGAAAGCGAGCTGTTCGGCCATGAAAAAGGCGCCTTTACCGGCGCGATACAAAGCCGCAAAGGCCGAATGGAAGAAGCCGATGGCGGCACTTTATTTCTCGATGAAATAGGGGATTTCACGCCCGTTACACAGGTCAAGCTTTTGAGAGTGCTCCAGGAGCGGCAGTTCGAGAAGGTAGGAAGCAACCGCACATTGAGAACGAACGCAAGGATTGTCACCGCTACCAATCGCGATCTGGAAAAAGCAGTTCAGGCGGGGACTTTTCGCCAGGACCTTTACTATAGGATAAACGTCTTTCCTATTTTTCTGCCGCCTTTGCGCGACCGTAAAGACGATATTCTTTTGTTGGCGGATTTTTTCGTCGAACAATATTCGAAAAAGATGAAAAAAGACGTGCGGCGAATCAGCACCCCGGCGATTAATATGATGGTGGCATATCACTGGCCCGGCAATGTCCGCGAGCTGGAAAACTGTATCGAAAGGGCGGTCCTGCTGAGCAACGACGGCGTCATACACGGCCATCATCTACCGCCGACGCTGCAGACTTCCGATGCCTCCGATACTATCGGGACAGGCTCACTCAAAGAGAGAGTCAATTTATTCGAGCGTGACATTATCGTCGATGCCCTGAAACGATGCAACGGCAATCTCGCCTCGACAGCCCGCGATTTAAGAACGACCGCCCGTATAATCGGCTATAAGGTCAAGGAATTAAGCATCGATTACAAAAGATACGGCAGGAAATAATAATAAGATCTATCTTGGCTTCGCATGTTTTCTTAAAACAGCATCTTGGTACGATTTTCTAAATAAGTTATAATCGTGCGTTCCATCAACCAAATCCAGTTGAATGAAATCGTACTCATCACCCCTGATTGAGGAATGTGTCTCAGCAGCAAAATGTGATAATGTGCTTATTGAATCATTATATATTTTATCAGTCATATCATTGACAAAAACAGATTCGACTAATTTCTTGTATATCGACCATAGTCTTTGAGAGGCTATGACAGACTTCCGTTGCTCAGTTATTCGAGAATGTATGCTGTTTTGTGATGGAATCTTTACCGTTGTTACATAATAGCTGTCTCAGACAGGCGCATATAAAAATGTTTTTTTGCAAAAAAATAGTTTTTTTGCAGAAAATGTGATATAATGAGCCTAAATATTACTGCGAAGTGCTTTTCTTTAAAAAAAAGAAGGAAAGGAGGCAGTTTTCAACTCCATCAATACTATTCTTGGTAGAATTTAATTTCCATAAAGAAAAAGTTACTATATTTATAACTCGTTTCCATTCCCACACTTTTTGAAGGAGGTGTATTATGTGTAGAAAGATGACTTTTCTGACTCTTGTATGTGGTCTGATCTTGACAAACCAGGCAGTCGCCCAGGATCCGAATCTGCTCGGCTGGTGGAAGCTCGATGAGAAATCCGGTAACATTGCTTACGATTCAGGCATCTACGGCAATCACGGCCAGTTGATTCAACCAGACGGCTCACCCATAGTCGATCCGCAATGGGTATATGGATATGCCGGCGGTGCGTTGTGGCTCGATGGTGTCGATGATTTTATCGAGGTACCTCATAGTGAGACGTTGTGGCCGGATGAAGAAGCTACCCTCATGGCCTGGATAAACACGCCAAGGTACACAGGTTCCGAGGCTTCGGCCTGGTCGGGTTATCAGGCGATTATTACCAAAGGTAACGATCCTCGGATGTGCAGCCTTTACATTACTACCGATGATGAAGGACGTGGTGTTCTTCATTTGAGCGTGGGTGATAGTTTTACCGGCTCTACCAGCATTGCATCAGTGCCTTTAAACGAATGGGTACATGTCTGTGCCGAGGTAATAGACGGCGGACATCTCTATTATATAAACGGAGAGACTTCATATCCGGCAGATGGAGCCGGAGAGGGTTCCGTGATAGCTCACGGTGAAGAAACTCTTCGAATCGGTGGTGCCCAGGAGAATAATACTTTTTTGGGTAAGATTGACGATGTCCGCATATACAACGGGGCATTATCACAGGAGGATATCCAGCTTATTATGATAAGCGGTTTAAGTTCGACGGCAACACTGCCCAATCCCGACAACGGTGACACCGAAGTAGTTCGGGACACGTCTCTTAGCTGGAAGGAAGGACAATACAGCGACACACACAACGTGTACTTCGGCACTGATTTCAATGATGTCAATGAGGCAAGCGTATCCGACCCCCGGGGCGTATTAGTTGCTGAGAAACATACAGATACTACATTCGAACCCCTCGGCGCCGACATTCTCGAATACAATACAACCTATTACTGGCGAGTAGATGAGATAAATGATTCGGAACCGAACAGTCCGTGGAGGGGCGAGACATGGAGCTTTACCACACTCAATTATCTGACCGTCGATGATTTCGAGAGCTATGACGATGTTAACAATATTATATACAATACATGGTCGGACTATATTGTAAATAATACCGGTATGACGGTTGGTTACATCGAGGCAACATCTATGGAGTGGAATATAAAGCACACAGGTCTGCAATCCATGCCTTTACAATACGATAACGATGGCACCGTAAATGAAGGCACCGATCTTGAACAAACCGGGACACGGTTCTATTCCGAAGCGGAGCTCAGATGGGCCGAACCTCAAGACTGGACAAGAGATGATATCGAATCCTTAACAATTTGGCTCAGAGGCAATCCGGCAAAAGTCAGCAGCTTCCTTGAGGAACCTCCCGGAATCTTCACAGTCAAGGGCATCGGCAAAGATATCTATGACAGATCGGACGAATTCCATTTTGTTTATAAGGAAGTCGAAGGTGCTGTTCAAATTATCGTGAAGGTTGACAGCATGGATAACACAGACCCGTTTGCCAAGGCAGGCATTATGATTCGTGACACGCTGGACACAAATGCCAAGTACTGCGGACTTTTCATGACTCCTGAAAATGGAGTTAGATACCAATATCGAAC
>JAFGBG010000063.1 GCA_016933295.1 Sedimentisphaerales bacterium
ACCCTGTCGAAACTTTCCTCGGTCGCTTCAAGAATATCAAGCCTTTTCAAAGGTGCAACACCGGCGTTATTAACCAGCATGTCACATCTGCCGAATTTGCTCCTGGCCAGATCGACAAGACTATCCCTGTCGGCGGCACTGCTTATATCGCCACGAAGAATTTCGCACTTCGCGCCAAGAGCCTTGATTTCTTTTTTTGTTTGCTCGGCCCTCGAACTATCGGGCTTGCCGTCGGAGGTAAAATCGAAATAATTTACAACGATATCAAAACCAAGCGATGCCAGCTCCGTCGCAATCCCTTTTCCGATGCCGCGGCTTGCTCCCGTTACAATTGCTACCGGTCGTTCTTCCATTTCCAAAATCCTCTCTTTATTATAACTACAAAAACTATCATTTCACGTAATCGTCAATTTCTTTCGCGGCTTTCATACCGTCGGCCACCGCCGCTACGACGGTTGCCGCGCCGCCTACAAGGTCGCCTCCGGCAAAAACTCCCGGGACGGAAGTCTGTGACGTACCCTGCTTTGTTTTGATAAGTCCCTTTGCCAGTTCCACGCCGGGAAGAATTTTGCCAAGCTCGGCCGGCGATTTCTGGCCGACAGCCTCGACTACGACATCCATATCGAGCTCATAAGCGCTCGATTCTATGTTTTGAGGTCGCCGGCGCCCCGAAGCATCCGACTCACCGAGTTTTGTCGGGCAGACAGTGATTGATTTGAGTTTGCCGTTCGAGCGGTTGAATTTCAGCGGCTGGGTCAATATCAGAAAATGAACACCCTCGTTCATCGCCGTATCGCGCTCGGCGCCCCAGGCCGGCATTTCCCTGAACGAGCGGCGATAAATAATATAAACATCTCTCGCTCCGAGTTGTTTTGCCGTCACTACCACATCCATCGCGGTATTGCCGCCGCCTATTGCGGCAACGGTCTTACCGTGAAGTTCGAGCCCGCCCGGCTGCTTTGCCGCGGCGAGAAAATCCATCGCATTCCACAGGCCATCGATTTCTTCGCCTTCATCACCGATACCGACGGCATTCGGAAGTCCCAAACCGATAAAAACGGCGTCGAAGCCCCCTTTTCTTATATTATCGAGGTTGAATTTTTCGCTCAATTCCGTTCCAAGACGCAAAACCATCCGGTCTTTCGGAACGTCGGCAAAAACCGCTGTAATTTCATTCTTTAGCGCGCCGCTTTGCCTGTCAGGCGGAATGACCGACTCTATCATGCCGCCCAATTCGGTGCTCTTATCGAAAATTGTCACGGTATGACCGGCTTCGAGCAATTTTGCCGTACAGGCCAGGCCCGCCGGTCCCGCCCCGACAACGGCGATATTTTTGCCCGTCGTTTTTTTAGGTATGCGCAGCTTCGACCAGCCGCTTTTATTCGCCTTTTCCGACAGGAACCTTTGTATATCGGCAATCGGCAAGGGCCCGTCACCAATGAAACTCTGAAGGCAATTACCCTCGCACTGGTGCTCAACGGGACAAAGCCAGGCACAAACTTCCGGAAAAACATTCGATTCCCTTATCACCTCATAAGCGGCCTTGTCATCGCCGTCCAGGAATAAACCGATGAATTTCGGTATTTTTATACCGGCAGGACAAGCCAACTGGCACGTCGGCTCCTGGCACTTGCGGCAGTCCGAGGCGAGACGCATGAGATTGTCCCTGTCACTCATTCTTCCGTGCTCGAATATCGGCCCATATACTTTATTATCGCGAACGACACAGCCGGTCATGCCGGCGTCCCGCATTATCTGCGTGCACGCGCTGCAGGCTACGCAGACCTTATCGGGGAACATTTTGCCTTTAGTGACAATATCTTTCGGAAAATCCGGATAGGCAAACGACATTCTGCCGCCGCCGACAAGGCTCACAAGTCCCTTCGCCTTGTTTGCCGCCCCGACGTTGGCCATCAGAGTCCGCAGCCAACTGTATCCGGTACCGACAAACGCCATATCCGGGAACTGCTTTTGTATTTCACCGATTATATTGACCAATCTCGCCACGCCCGTAAGAGGATGTTCCGGCTCCTCGTATCCGCCTATTATCGGCTCATTAAAAGGTCTGCCGACATGCGGATTGTAATATGGATTTGCTATCGTGATATTAATCAGCTTTACGCCGCGTTCCTGTAAAAGAGCTATGAGCTTTTTCGGCTCCGTCAAATCCGGTTTCGTATAATCATCCTTATCGACGCTCCAGCCGTAAGGATAAGGAATGGCATCATAGATACCAAGCCGGGTAACTACATTTTTATCTTCACCAAGCTCAGCATGAATTTTATCCACAACTTCCAGCAGAAATCTGGTTCGATTCTCGAAAGAACCACCGTATTTGCCGTCTCTTTCAAAACAGGACAGCAGCTCGTTGATTAAATATCCGTGACAGGCTTTAACGTCAACCGCGTCGAAACCGACTTCATAGGCAATTCTTGCCGCTTCGACGTAAATATCCTGTAATTTATCGAGATATTCGTCCGTAACCAAAGGCCAGTCGTCGGGTATTTTGCTTTTTCTGTTGGGATCGGGTTTTTGCTGCGGGACAAGAGGATCGCGATAGGGATCGCGACGAGGAATAATCGGGTGGGCGATGCCTTCCGGTTTGCTGTATCTGCCGGAGTGGGTAAGCTGAAGCACAATAACAGGTTTATGCCCGGGCCCCATACTTTCGGCGGCTTTTTGCCGTATTGTTTTGACCATCGCGGCAAAACAGTCTTTATTATCCTTATTTATCCATAACTGCCGCGGATTGGCTCTGCCTTCCGGCACAACTGCAGTCGCCTCGCCCCAGAGCAAGCCGGCGCCGCCTGCGGCAAATCTTTCATATCTGCGAATCGTCAACTTTCCGGGCCTGCCCTGCGAATCGCCGTCGCAACCTTCCATCGGCTGCACAGCCAGCGAATTCGGTATAACAAGGCCTCCCGCCACGACAGGCTCGGCCAAAATTGAAATATCCTCTTTCGCCTCGATTGAAACTCCGAGCTTCCTGCTTAGCTGCCTTAAATCCTCGATGCTTCCCAGCTGAAATTCCCACATTCTCTATATCCTTCTATTCACAAGCTTATGGTTATCAATTATTTATGAGTTTTTCTTTAAGGAACTTAGCAGTATAGCCCCTCTTATTTTTTACAATTTCTTCGGGCGAACCTGTGGCAACAATCCTGCCGCCGGCCTCACCACCTTCGGGCCCGAGGTCTATTATATAGTCTGCCATCTTGATGACGTCAAGGTTGTGTTCGATAACTACCACGGTATTGCCGCAATCCGTCAATCGCTGAAGGACATTCAAAAGATTGTGTATATCGGCAAAATGAAGTCCAGTTGTCGGTTCATCGAGCAGATACAAAGTGTGTCCGGTTGCGGCTTTACCCAGTTCTGCCGAGAGTTTTACCCTCTGGGCTTCGCCGCCGGAAAGTGTTGTTGAGGCCTGCCCCAACTGCACGTAATCCAGCCCGACATCAACCAACGTACGCAATATGCGCAAAATTACCGGGAAATTCGAAAAGAATCCGAGCGCCTCGCCAATCCGCATATCGAGCACATCGGAAATATTTTTACCTTTATATTTAATTTCGAGCGTCTCAGGATTGTACCTGGTACCCTTACAATTCTGGCAAGTCACATAAACATCCGGCAAAAAGTGCATTTCAATTTTCTTTGTCCCCTGCCCCTTGCAATACTCGCAGCGTCCGCCCTTAACATTGAAACTGAATCTGCCGGGCTTGTAACCTCTTATTTTGGCCTCCCGTGTCATACTGAAGAGCTTTCTGATTAGATCGAATACCCCAGTATAGGTTGCCGGATTGCTTCGCGGCGTTTTTCCGATGGGTGACTGGTCTATCTCTATGACCTTGTCAATTTGCGAAGTCCCAAGAACAGTTTTATGCATGCCTGGTTTTTCACGCGACTGATAAAGCCTGCGTTTTAATGCCTTCAGTAATATCTCATTAACCAAAGTGCTTTTGCCGGAGCCGGAAACACCCGTGACGCAGGTAAAAACGCCAAGGGGAAATTTAACATCTATGTTTTTAAGATTGTTATGAGCCGCCGCTTTTATTTCGATTGATTTCGAAAGTTTATATTTTCTGCGTTGAACCGGCAAAGCGATGCTTTTTCTGCCGCTCAGGTAATCGCCGGTTAGTGATTTTTCACATTTAGTTATATCTTCGAATAAACCCTGGACAACGACTTCGCCCCCCTTGGCGCCGGCAGCAGGCCCGATATCGATAATATAGTCCGCGTCTCGTATAATATCTTCATCATGCTCGACGACGATAACCGTATTGCCCAATTTGGTAAGCCGCTGCAAAATAGCCGACAATCTGTCGTTATCGCGTTTGTGCAGACCTATCGTCGGCTCATCAAGCACATAACAGACTCCAACCAGACCGCTGCCGACCTGGGTGGCAAGGCGAATTCTCTGGGCTTCACCGCCGGCAAGAGTGCTGCTGGCACGATCCAGTGTCAAATACCCGAGACCGACATCCATCATAAATTTCAGCCGGGCTTTGATCTCTTTTAATACGGCTGCGGCAATAACAGTCTTTTCCTCGTCTAATTTCAGGCCGCCGAAGAATTTCTGTGCCTTTTCAATGCTGAGAGCCGTTAACTGATGTATGCTTTTTCCGGCAATTTTTACGGCGATAGCTTCCGGCCTGAGCCGGGCGCCGTTACAACTTCGACACGGCTGCTCTGACAGATAGCTGTGCAATCTTGCTTTTACGTATTCGCTCGTGGTATTTTGCCAGCGTTTCGTAAGGTTCGGGATAACCCCTTCGAAGAATATGCCGTATTTTTTTTCGTCTGATTCCGTCGTGCCATGCAACAGAATTCTTCTTAATTCGTCCGGTATTTTCTCGAAAGGTATGGATTTGCTTATGCCCATATTCCGGCAGAAACGTTTGACCAACCTGTTATAAAAAATATTCATCCTCTTGCCGCCCTTGCGCCAGGCGTCAACAGCGCCGTTTTCAAGCGAAACAGTTTTATCCGGTACAATCAGCTCGGGATCGAACTCAAGAATCGTACCGAGGCCGTCACAGCCCTGGCAGGCTCCGTACGGACTATTGAAGCTAAACAACCGCGGCGAAAGCTCCGCCAGGCTCGATTGAGGATGTTCCGGGCAGGCGAACTTTTCGCTGTAAATGACTTTTTGCCATTTCCCGTTGCCGCCGTTTTTGCCGTCATCTTCCGGCTTCTGAATTAATACCAATAATATCCCGTCTGCCAGTTTCAGAGCAGTCTCTACTGAATCAGCCAATCGTACTCGAATCGAATCCTTGATTATCAACCTGTCAACGACCGCCGAGATGTCGTGTTTTTTGTGTTTATTCAGCTCCGGCACGCTGCGAACATCGTAAACAGCGTCGTCAATACGAACGCGGACAAAACCTTCCCTCTGTATTGCGGCAATAACATCTTTATGCTCGCCTTTTTTACCGCGAATCAAAGGCGCACAAATCTGTATTTTCGTATCCTGGGGCAGGGAAAGAATCGACTCTACTATCTGCGTCGGGTGCTGGCTGGCGATTTCTTTGCCGCATACCCAGCAATGAGGCTGACCCACGCGGGCGAAAAGAAGCCTGAAATAATCGTAAATTTCGGTCGTTGTGGCTACCGTCGAACGGGGATTGCTGCTGGCACTTCTTTGCTCGATGGCTATAGTGGGCGGCAAGCCCGTAATTTCGGAAACCGCCGGTTTTTGCATCTGTTCGAGAAACTGCCGGGCGTAGGTGCTTAGAGATTCGACATATTTCCTTCGCCCTTCGGCGTAAATAGTATCGAAAGCAAGCGAGCTTTTGCCGGAGCCGCTTACGCCGGTAATTACAACCATTTTATCGCGGGGAATACTCAAATCGATGTGTTTTAGATTATGTTCTGAGGCGCCCGTAACTCGAATTGCTTTTTCTATCGTCTTTGCCATATTG
>JAFGBG010000064.1 GCA_016933295.1 Sedimentisphaerales bacterium
CGGTGTTGTCACTCCGTTAAATACCTTGCGTATTCCATCATCCCTCAACGTCATCATACCGCTCGCTCTTGCCGCTTTTCTCAATTCTGTTGTGGGAGCTTTCGAAAAGGCCAGCTCCCTTATTTCCGTGTTCATTTCAAACATCTCGAATATAGCGATTCGACCTTTATAGCCGGTATTCTGACACTGACTACAGCCTTTTCCCTTATAAACGGGGGTTTTCTTAAGCTGCTCAGGAGTTATCCCAAGAGATTGCAAAAGCTTCTTCTCGGGATTTTCGTCAACAGCTCTGCACTTTTTACAGATGATTCTTACAAGTCTCTGGGCCATGATAGCCTGAATGGAACTTGCCACAAGGAACGGCTTGACGCCCATATCAATCAGACGCGTTATGGCGCTCGGAGCATCGTTCGTATGTAACGTGCTGAAAACAAGGTGGCCGGTAAGTGCGGCTTGTATGGCGATATCCGCCACGACCCCGTCACGAATTTCACCGATAAGAATAATATTGGGAGCCTGACGTAACATTGCCCTTAGAATCTTGTCGAAACTCAGGCCGATTTCATCCCTTACCTGGCACTGGTTCATTCCGGCAAAGTTGTATTCCACTGGGTCTTCGGCGGTAATGATTTTCTTGTCCGGCTTGTTAAGCTCCTGCAAAGCGGCGTATAGCGTCGTGGTTTTACCGCTACCGGTAGGGCCCGTAACCAGGAAAATGCCGTTCGGTCGTGTGATTATCTTCTGGAACTGTTCGTAATTGTCGTGTTCGAAACCGAGTGACTCTATACCGATATTGACGGCATCGGGACGCAAAATACGAAGCACAACACTCGGTCCGTGAACGCCCGGCAGAGACGAGACACGAAAATCGATATCCTGACCACCTATCTCACGCTTGATACGACCGTCCTGCGGCAGTCTTTTCTCGGCAATATCCATGCCGGAGAGGATTTTGAAACGTGTCACCAGCGGCGCCTGCATGCTCTTGGGAATATTGTCTCTTTCCATACAAACGCCATCGACACGGTATCTTACCCGAACCCTGTCTTCCATCGGCTCGATGTGGATATCGCTTGCACGCATAAAATAGGCATTATCTATTATCAGGTTTACCAGCCTGATGATAGGAGCATCGTCATCCTCACCGGCGGCCTGAGCACGCAGCGCTTCTTCCTGAAGCTCATGGCCGATATCCGCAAGCTCGGCGGCGGTCGCGTCGATACTATGCCTGAGCCGGTCGTCTTCGGCTTTTTGCACCTGATTAAAAGAATCCTGGATAAAATTGCGAATCTTGGTGGGATTTCCAAGGCAGCAATCCGGATCCGTATTAAGCCTGAAACGGATCGCATCCATCGCCTCAAGGTCCGTCGGATCACTGAGAAGAACTTTCATTCTGCCGTTATTCATACCCAACGGCAGAATATTGTGCCTTTTTACAATTTCTTCCGGAATCAATCCCATAGCATCGGATGGAATTGTGATTTTGTCTAAATTTACGTATTCCATGCCATGTTGTTTGGCGATGGCCTTGGTAAGGGTGTCTTCATTAATCAAACCTAACTCAAGCAAAACCTGGCCGAGCCGCTTGTTGCTGCTTTTAGAAGTCTTAATGGCGTTTATAAGCGCCTGTTTCTCTACCAAGCCGGCTTTGTAAAGTATTTCGCCTAAATGCCTGTGTTGTTTTGCCATAGTCTCCTCAATATTCTACTGACCCCAAACAGACTATTATAACATCTATATTTAGCTTAGTCAAATGTTCAATTTCAAGCGGAGCATATTAAGCGCGGTTTGTGCCGCTCGCAGCCGGACAAACGGTCTTTTACTGATAAAAAGACAGCGTTTTGTTTCGCATCCGTCGTCCGAATCAATACTGATATATACCAATCCGACGGGTTTCTGTTCGGTACCGCCGGTTGGACCGGCTATACCGGTTATTCCGATTGCAAAATCTGTTCCGGCTTTACGTCTTGCGCACCGAGCCATCGCCGCTGCCACCTGCTCGCTGACGGCCCCGTTTTTTTCAATCAAATCGGCGGGTATGCCCAGTTCCCTGATTTTAGCTTCGTTACTGTAAGTAATCCAGCCCCGAGTAAAATATTTGCTCGAACCGGGAACATCTGTAATAAGTTTTCCCAGCCAGCCGCCGGTGCAGGATTCGGCAAGTGTAAGAGTTTTATTTTTCTGAGCCAGTTTTTCGCCGACCACCTCGGCGAGAGTTTGCTCGCCAATACCGTAAACAAGCTCTCTGAGAATATCCCGAAGGAATTTTTCGTCTTTTTCCGCCATTTTCAGGGCTTCGTTCTGCTCTTTTGCCGAAGCGATAATGTGTAAAGTGATGATACCTTCGCTTGCAGTGCAGTTAATCAGTGGATTTCTGCCGCGTTGCATCGAATCGCCTATCATCTCGGCAATCGTCGATTCCCCGGCGCCGAAGCATTTGAGCCTTCTGACAACGACGGCCTGGGAGCCCGCAAATTCCTTCAATTCCGGCAGAATCGACTCGAACATCCGGCTCATTTCCATCGGAACGCCCGGCAGAGCGACAAACAATTTCCCCTTATGCTCGGCCATTATACCCGGAGCGGTGCCGATATTTTTCAGGGCCTTTGCACCGACGGGGATATACGCCTGAATTTTGTTATTTTCAGGCATTTCGAGATTCCGCCGGGCGAAACGCTCTCGAATATCTTCCAGTAAATCTTTTTGAAGCCGTAATTCTACTCCGAGAAACTCGGCGAAAGCCTGCCTCGTCAAATCGTCGTCGGTCGGCCCGAGTCCACCGGTTGCGATAATCACATCGGCGTCGGCTTCGGCCAGATTTAACGCTCGCAAAATTGCCTTTATTTCATCCGCGATAGTATATGTGCTGACCACGGGTATGCCGATATTGTGCAACTCGATTGCCAAATGTGCCGCGTTGGTATCAACCGTCTTACCGGCAAGAATCTCATTTCCGATTGTTACTATACTTGCCTTTTTCATATTAATGCTCTGCAAAGTTACGCTTCGACACGAAGCACGAGAACGCCGGATTCTAATCAGAATTGCCGCCCGAAACAAGAAAAAAGCTCCTCGTATTTTGCTCGTCTCATCTCATATAATCATCTTACAGGTTCTACTTGACTATCTCACCCTTGAATGTTGAGGCGTAGTCGGACCACCCATGTTGCTGGCCGGCACAGCCTCCGATTAGATAGATACTTTCGTCGAGTACAACAAAACCGGCGCCGACAGCCAGTCGTGGCAAAGGTGTGGTCGTTTGCCAGATATCATTAGAGACATCGTACACAAGTACGGTGGTCAGATCTTTTGTTTGTCCAGGTATTTCGCCGGTACTGCAGCCCATTACATAAACTTTCGCACCTACAGCAACGGCACTTCCTACCAATCCGAAAGGCAAATCCGATTTATTTTCCCATCTCTCATTGATCGGATCATAAACCTGAACAGTTCGAGAAGATTGAACACGTTTTTGGCCGGCCACAGGCTGCCAGCCGCCGATCACAAGAATCTTATCTTCGACGGCAACACATAAGCCTAACCGGACATTTTGCATGGGCTTGTTCTGTAACCAGCTATTTGTTTCAGGATCATACACATCAATTCGATCAGACAAATCGAAAATGATATTACGAATACCGCCCATTACATATATTTTGCCTCTATATGCAACACACGGCCCAGGGATACGTTTATCTGTATTCGAAGCAATCGGCTCCCAGCTATCTGTACGGGGATCATACACAAGGTTGTTCTGCATATCCGAGCTGAAAAGATATATTTTGCCACCAAGAGGAACAATGTTATGAAGGTGACTTTTGAATGGCAAATTAGTTTTTTTGGTCCATCGATCCATCTGCGGATCGTATTCGAGTGTAAAGTCCACATCTTTTTGAATCGCGTTCTGCCGGCCACCAATCAGATATATCTTGCCGTTTAGGGCACAGACACCGTTCGGACTTAGAGGCAAAGGCAGGTCAGCCCTCGGTATCCATGTAATGCGATCTTCATTTGGCTTGGAACCTGATTTGGGATGATTCTTAAAGAACTCCCACATAACAGTCGAGACATCTATGCCTGCGGTATTGGTGACCTTAGGCCAGTCATGGCCGAAGCCGTCAATAAGATAAAGCATTACATCGCCAACTCCATGGGGTGAGCTCCACTTTTTTATAGTAATATTACTATTCATCCGGCTTGTTTCAGACTCAGAAATACATCCATTTCTTTGAATCCACCACTCAAGTCCTTCATCGACACCCGGATAGCTATATTGTGGCATACCCGTAAAAGGTATTTTCGTATCGTCCTTTCCATGAATATGCATAATCGATACAGGCGAACCGGCTTCGAGTTTCTTCAAACCAACAAGTCCTCCGTTAACTGCAACGGCGGAAATCTTTTCGGGGTATTCATTAGCTAATCGATAGGCCATAAAAGCTCCGACAGAATGACCGGTCACGAAGATTCTTTGAGAATCAAGGGAATATTGCTTCATAAGAACATCGATCAATGTTGAAATGAAACCTGAATCGTCAGGCTTTTGGCCCCAGTTCCACATAGCGTTCCATTGCCGCCCCCGTGCACTTGTTGAATTGGGATACACAACAATAAATCCCTCACGGTTTGACAATTGACTGAATCCCGTTAACTCCTCGAAATCCGCTCCACCACTACCTGCGCCATGCAGGGCAATCAACAACGGCATTGGAACGTTTGGATCCATAACGTTAGGAACATGTATAACGTATGATCTTTCCAAACCGTCATGGTTAAGTTTACCCGAAACGGATTGACCGAATCCGCATTGTACGAGAAGTAATAATAATGTTACTATTACACTCGAGCTTCTTCTCATTCTCATCTTATTTATTCCAAATGTATTTTAAAGATATATCAATCTGTGCGGCAAAATCTTCAGGATATTGATGGCCAATTCCGGGGAATACAACAAACCTGTTGGGCACTCCGGCTTTATCAAATAAGACGCCCAATTCTTTTTGAATCTTTATGGCCCCATCAAGCTCGCCGGTCAAAAGAGCAACACGCAGGCCCCGTTCTGCTGCCTGTCTAAGTTTAACCTCAGTTAATCCGGGAGGCGGGCCGGGAAATGCCAGGATGGCTCCAGTAACAGGGATGGTCGCATCCTGTGCAATCGTCGCCGAAATCATACCACCCGCCGAGGCACCACCTACCATCACACGATTGGGATCAACAGAGTACTTTTGTGTTATCTGCTGGTAAACCTGTTTGGCCAAAGCTTCCTGTTTAGAGCCCATACTCCGATGAAAACTGCCATGAATCACGTTGCCCTGCAGATAGGCAACAATGCATTCAGATTGAAGTCTGGGTGACTGCCACTTAATATACGAGTTGATATTGCTGTCAATCCCACCGTGAAAAACGATCAACAGCGGATATGTTTTTTCCTTTGTATATCCTGAAGGCGTTTGTACGAAATATTCGGCTGTTGCGTTCTCCCGAGCTTGCGTTCTTCTTCGCTCATTTTCCTGAAACCAGGTATTGAAACGCTCCAACTTCTGTAATTCATTAAGATATTCCGGCCAAATGCGGCTGCCAGTTATGGCCGGGAAGAAAAAGCCCTCTTCCTGTCCGGCTATTAACAGATTAAGGCATTTTTCATAATCTTTTGCCTGGGCATAAAAAAATGTCAAATGAAAAGTATTTATATAGCGGTCATATTTATGATCACTTCTTTTCAACGACTCTTCTAAAATTCCTATTGCGTTATTGAGCTGCACGGCATCAAGTCCCTCATATGTGAGCGAAAAAATTCTTTCCAACATTTCACGGCGTTCGGCTGGAACATTCGGCTTTGAAGTTTCCATAAAATCCTGACCGGATGCAATCGAGAATCCAAAAAAAAACACAAATAACATTATTGATATATATAAATCTTTCATTTTTTATTCTCCTTTAGCTTGATTGGCAGTGCGTTAACTTTGACACATAAGGCTGCAATCAAAAGACAAACCAATATCTGCTTTGCTTTTATATAATACTTTCTATTTCTGATATTAAATTTTGGGATTTACCCTGCACACCTTACTAATCTGATTGCGATAATTGTATAGTCGCCTACGTGTTCAGTCCAGTCAAAGGAAAGATAATATTTCAGAAATTCTTCGGCAATTTCAGGTGTATCAAAAAGGGCATTTTGATTTAATTTCGCGTGATATTCTTTGAAAAGCTCACCTTCGGTATCTGTGCCATGCCATAAAGGAAAACACATGCAATCCGAAATAGCAGAAAACCAATCACCGCCGAACCAGGCCGGCTCATATCCTAATAAAATATAATCCGGCACTTCTTTTGAATAAGAATCAACTTCCCGAATCCAGATTATTTCTCGCTCTATCGGTGCTTTCAGCAAATTAAATATCTGTATTGCATCCTCATACGTTTCTATTAAATCATCATAGATCTTATTGAGTTTCTCCAATCGTCCTATGGCAAAATGAGCTTCCAGTTCGTTATCTTTCGGTTCTTCGACCATGCCAGAACCCCTGAAGTATTTCTCGTCCGTTTCATCCCATGAAAAAAGAGTGTATCGGGAAACACCACGATATTGTTTGTAATATTCCTGGGACAGCTTTTCTTTCCAGGGAATCGAGTAGATTACCTTATCATCCGGCAAAGGATATTTCATCTTATCGCGCAGCTCCAAATATTTACGATACATTCTTTGAAAAGTTTTTACGATCAGATATCCGGATGTCATGATATTATTTCCCCGCTTTCGGATTTATATCATATGCATCTCGAATATTATAGACAGCGTCACAACAATAAGCCGCGTCTTCCAAACTTGTCTGTATAAAAAGTTAATCGTTTTTTTCTATCTGTCCGAGCCGGTAACAGATGACTTTGTTCTTTCTCATTGCCGGCACCACAACCAAATCTTTATCGGGAATATATTCGAAATCCGCGATATTAATTTCAGCGGCCCTTGTGTTGATTAATTCCGTAACCTGCCCCGATGGTTTTACAAAGTACAGGTTCCCCATAAAGTCGGAAACCAGGTAGCCGTCACGGCACTTTTGTATCCCATCGAGAATCCCATCGCCGAGATTAGCGATCTTTGTGACTTTCTTATCTGATATATTTACCTCCTTTAGATAATGGTCACTGTTGACGGCAACCAGTAATTTGCCGTTGTCGAATAAAACCCCGTTCGGCCGGGAAATCTCCTCGCTGTCCAGCCATTTCTCAACGTTCCTGCCTTTTATTTTGTATATTACGTTAGTGTCGCTTTCAGATACGTATATGCCGCCGTCCGAATCCACGGTGACATCGTTTAGAAAATTCGAGGTCTTGATATAAAATTTGTCGCATACTTTTTCCGCATCCAAATCGTACACAACAATCCCGAATCTTTCTACGATGTAAAGCTTGTCGTCGTTGATACATATTCCGGTCGGAATGGTAAGATTCTCGATGCAGTCGAATTTTACCGTTTCACCTTTGAGGTTGACCTTCGATATGCACTGCTGCCCGTACGGCAATCCGTCCTTCAGACCGCCGGTATAATTGGATATATATAAAAATCCTCTTTTAGCATCATAGGCAACCGACTCGGGCGCATTATATATTTCACCTGTTTCCCACAACTTCACAGGCTCAGCTTTCACTGCGGCCAATCCGGCCAGGACTAAAACACAAATCGATATTCGCTTGAAGTTTTTCATAATTTCCTTCTCCTTAAAAATTGCCGTTATTTTGGTAAGCTATGCACTTCGCTCTCTCTGCATTAGCGTCAATCTGGCTATTTAGCGTTTGGGATAGTTTGCGTTTTTTCGTATTCTTTTTGCGCCGCGGCACACCGTTCGGTTATTTCCCGCTCGATTCGTTCTGATAATTTGTCGGTCACAAAGGAGCCGTGATTGCCGGGATGGACCTCCACGTATCCATCGTAATCGGTTGTCTTGAGGAAATCATTGAGGTATTCCACGGCGTTTTTAAGATAGTATGTGTCCCACGCACCGGCAATAACATGGATTTTTCCCTTGAGTTTCGGACCGAGACTCGACCAGTTCTCTTCGAGTATGAGTCGTATATCGTAGCGCTTCCAATATTGGGCCACTTCAGGGTCGATGGTCCCGGTCAATTTGTTTATCATCTGTCTCGGTCTGCCGTCCGCCCCGCGGGGGCTGAACACCGCGTCAAACGAATCAAGCTGAGAGCCGTAACCTGCGACGTACTCCCATCGGTTTAGCTGCAAAAAAGTCACCCTAACATTTTCACTATCACGTGCCAGTGGTCTTGGATAGCCTTCACGCGTCCAGTGTCCGTTTCTATCCTCATAAATGTTCATGGTCTGGAAGGCGCGGAAATCAACGGGATCCGGCGCAAAGCTCCAGCATCCGCCGAAAAAATCCGGATAAGTTATTTGCAGCCACAGCGACGACCAGCCACCTGAGGAATGACCGGTAACGAAGCGGCCGTACGCGTGCGGGATTGCACGAAAGCGTTTCTCAATCTCAGGGATCAACTCTTTGATTAAAGCCTCGCCGCACGGGCCGTTGTTCGCAGAATCGGCGAAAACAGAATGCCCCAGCGGAACCTGAGGATCCAGATATACCCGGATCAATTGCAGGGAACTTTCTTCCTGCTGTCTCCATGCAGATCTGTGATCCCCGCCGAAACCGGGAACGCTGTATAAAGTCGGAAAGTGCCGCTCCGGTATTTCGTTATATTCTTCCGGCAGAACGACTCCGGCTCGAAGCTTAAATTCCCGCCCGTGAAAATCGCTCAAAAGCTTACTGCGAATCTCGACAAGTTTTACCCGGTCGGTATCCTGCTGCGGCTCTCTGGCCTCGATAACACGGTCTGTTACCAACTTTATCGTGTCCGTCGTCGATCTGGGTAAATTGCATTCTACGACCTGACTGTAAAGATTCCCCGGGCCCGAATTGAACTCAGGGCGTGTATTATCCAGGTCAATCAGTGCCTGAATGTAATAGGTTCCTTGATCAAGCCGTTCAATCATTTTTGGGAAAGCCAGTGCATCGGGCGATATGAATTTATAAGGAGAAAAGACCACTTCCTCATCCGGTTGAAGATTTGTCACATCGATTGCGTAAACAGGCTGCAAATCGAAATAATTCGGTGCATAGCGAGGTTCCCGGCCTTCGGAGGCAGAGAGAAACAAAAGAACTCGTGCCGTGACAGGCTCCGGGTGAACATTTGCAGGGAAAGTAACGACGATACGAGCGGATCTCTGACTTGCCCTTGCCTGACTATAGCAGTCTAAGATAAATAGTGACGCCAAAAGTATTAAACAGAGCAAACTAAATCCGGTCGTTCTTTGATGTGCCAATGAGTGTTGTGTTAAGATTTCGTCTCTATTCTTTGCTGACATGAGTTTGTTCCTCTCTATCCAGGCTCCATTTTTTTCCGGCAGGCTTTTTAACTGGATTTCCAAAAATCCGTGTTATTCAAAAAACGAAACAATGATGCCACCGCCTGCATATTCACAATTAATCTAAATTATGCAGAAAGTATTTTCAAGAAAATGTTTTACTGAACGTAATATCTTCAATTATCTGCGAAAACAGATGCAATTCAGTCAGAAAAAAAGACAAAAAGTTTCAGGCCCTGGATTTTCCGCCGGAGACGTTGACAACCGTGCCATGGATATAGCTGCTTCTCTCGGAGGCCAAAAAACACGCCGTATTGGCAATTTCGCTGAGCTTACAGCTTCTGCCCAGCGGAATGGAGATGTTCTTGTATTTTTCACGAAACTGCTCGACTGTGATTCCTCGCGTGTAAGCTACGGCACGTTCGTATTCTTCCGAGCGAAGGGCCGTCGCTTCGACAATCCCCGGAGCGATACCGACTACACGGATATTGTGCTTGCCCAGCTCCTTCGCCCAGGAGCGTGTCATGGAATAAATTGCGGCCTTCGTAGCGGCATAAACGCTCTGGCCTTCCGAGCCTTCGAGTCCGGATTCCGAGGTCATATTGATAATCACGCCGCCCTTACCGGATTCGAGCATCGCCCGCGCGACCGCCTGGGCGCACAGAAAATATCCCTTTTGATTTATCGAAATCATTTTATCCAGAATCTGCTCGGTCAGCTCTTCCTTGCCCGCCGGATCGACGAGCAGACGCGGAATCAGTATCCCGGCATTATTGACGAGTATGTCAATCTTGCCGAAGGCTTCAATCGCCTCGCGTACCATCGCATCGACGTTCGCTTTGTCCGTCACATTCGTTGCCGTAGCTATATGACTGCCGCCGAATTTTTTCTCGAGTTCCGCGGCGGTTTTGGAAGCGCTCTCCAAATCTATATCGGCCACGACCGTATTAATGCCGACATCGGCAAATCCTTCGCAAACCGCCCTGCCGATGCCGCAGGCGCCGCCGGTAACAACGGCAACTTTTCCTTCAAGGTTAAGCCAGCTCATATCATCTCCTGCTGAATTTATATTGCAAGTTATACACTAATCATAGCCTTAACGACGCCGTCACGATAGCCCGCAACCATATCAAAAACCGCCGGTGTCTCTTCGAGCGGGTAACGGTGCGTTACCATAAAATCCGGATTAATCCTGCCGGATGCGACCAAATCTATCGCCGCCTGAGTGCAGTTGTTTTGCCGCCGCACGTTTATCAGGGTCAGCTCTTTCCGGCGGAGCTTATCGATGGAAAACGAAATCCTGCCAAGACGCGGAATCCCAATCAGCATTAATTTTCCGCCGGGCTTGAGCAATTCCACAGCCTCGTCAAGTGTCTCCTGCTGACCGGCGCATTCATAAACAATATCCATACCCGACGGCTCCTGCCTCAATATTGCTTCGACGATATTTTCTTTTTCCGGATTGCCGGCCCATATTGCGCCGGTACTTTTTGCCGCTCGGACGCGGTAATCCAGCTTGTCGGTCATGTAAATCTTTTTGACATTCTCCGCCTGCGCGGCAACCATACAGCTTAAGCCGATAGGCCCGGAACCCAAGACGGCGATTTTAGCATCAGTGGAAACCTTCGACTGCCGGACTGAGTAAACGCCGATAGCCAGCGGCTCACACAAAGCCCCCTGTTCGAGCGTAATCTTTCCATAGGTCGGATAGCAGCTTTCCTGCGGCATCACGATATACTCGCACAAACAACCGTTGCCCTGGCCCGGCGTACCGAGAAAGCTAAGGTTTTCGCATGTATTTTCCCTGCCCTGCCGGCACTGCTGACAGTTATGGCACGAAGCAGCCGGGTCAACGACAACCTCATCGCCCTCCTTTACCCGGGTTACGGCTTTGCCGACGGCTTTGACCGTCGCGGCACATTCGTGCCCGACAATAAAGGGATATTCGACAACCTGCGAGCCTATTCTGCCGGTTTCGTGGTAGTGCACATCCGAGCCGCAGACGCCGATTTTCTCGATTTCAAGAAGCACATCCGTATCTTTTTTTATCGACGGTTCAGGAACTTCTCTCAGCTCCATTTTCTTCAAAGCCGTCAGAACAATTGCCTTCATACTATTTAAATCCCAAAACCATATTTAATCGGGAAGTTAAAACGAATATCAGATTCAAATTAAAATAACTCAAACCAACCGTTTCATACTGTCATACCCGCGGTGGCTTGGCCATGCCTTACGGCAAAGCGGGTATCCATTGTTAATATCGCAACTGTAGATTCCTGCTTTCGCAGGAATGACAATCTTTGATAAATAGTTGCTAAATACTCATTTACGACAGCATTATATTACAAATCGGTCACTTTGAGTAAAATCAATTCTTCTTATAGCAAAAGACGGGATATATTTCCAGAATTACTTTGCCGGAATCAGCTTTATCTCGAATAGTTTCGGCCAGAATTTTCCCGTCACAAACAGCCGGTGTTTTGCCGGGTCGTATGCAATGCCGTTAAGAACATCGACATCGGGGCTCCGGTCATGCTCTGCAAGCAATCCCTTCAAATCGACAATTGCGGTAACTTTGCCTGTCTTTGGTTCAATTACAGCGATACGGTCTGTCGGCCAGATATTGGCATAGATTCGGCCGTCGATATATTCAAGCTCATTGAGCCCCCATAAAAGATTGTTCTCATGATAGACATCGATGCTGGATAGACGATCGAAAGTTTTCGGATCCAGGAAATACAAGGTCGGAGTTCCGTCAGACATAATCAGGTTTTTGCCGTTATGCGTTATACCCCAGCCCTCAGTCGGATATTCGAATTCCCGCAGAAGCTCGAAAGTCTGTTTATCATAAACGAAACCGATGTTGGATTTATAAGTTAGCTGAATAATATTATTCTGGAGAATCGTGATGCCTTCGCCAAAGAACTCGTCCGGCAGCTCGTAGTTTTTCAAAACTCTGCCGGTTTCCAATTCGACCTTTCGCAAACTCGAACGCCCGGGAAGACCCGTACCCTCGTACAAAAAGCCGTTATCCCAGACTAAGCCCTGTGTGAATGCGTTAGGTTCGTGAGCAAATGTGTTGACGATTTGATAGCTATAATCCCCGGAGATATCGCATTTCCCGGCATTTATGAAATACAAAACGGCAATAATCCCCGGAACCAAAAGGATTAATACCGGCAATAAAATCTTCAGGATTCGGGTCACAAATATCGCCTTAGAGCATTATTATTCTAAACGTTAAACCTGAAATTGATAATATCGCCGTCTTTAACGACGTAATCTTTTCCTTCGAGCCGGATTTTGCCGGCCGCTTTTAGGGCCTTTTCGTCGCCAAGCTCTCTCAGCTCGTCGTATCCGAAAGTCTCGGCCCTGATAAAGCCTCGCTTGATATCGGTGTGCACCTTGCCGGCGGCATCGAGAGCAATGGTGCCTTCCTTTATGGGCCAGGCCCGCACTTCATCGGAGCCGATTGTCAAAAAGCTTATCAATCCAAGCGCCGAATAACAGCTACCTACGAACTTACTCGACGCCGATTCGGCAATACCCAAATCTTCCATGAATTCGCCGCGACTCTGCTTGTCCAACTGCGACAGTTCGTGCTCTAACTTGGCGCATATTGTCACGACCGGCACGGATTCGTCTAAGCAATCGCTGAAATCGAATTTCTCGTCCAACTTATCTTCGCCGACATTCACTGCAACAGCTATCGGCTTTAAGGTCAAAAATCCCAGAGATTTTATCATATCGCGTTCGGCATCCGTTTCAATGACCGAGCTTATCGACTTTTCCGACTCGATTGCCTCCTGCAGCTTTTGCTGCAGGGCCAGCTCCGCTTTATCGTGCGCCTGTGTCTTGGTCGGCTTGTGCACCTGCTTCTCAAGCCTCTCGATTCGCGTGGCGACAAGCTCCAAATCGGCAAGCAAAAGCTCGGTGCGAAGCTCCGCCAGGTCTCGTGCCGGATTTACCGTATTCCGATAAGGCGGCACGGCGGGATTTTCAAACGCCCTGACAACCAGGACAAGCATATCGACTGTTCTTATCTTGTTGATTAATCGTCTCGCCGCCGCCCTGCCGTGCTCGTCCAGAAAGTTAAATCCGGGCAAATCCAAACAATCGATTGTGGCGTAAACGGTTTTTTGGGGTTTACAGTAATCGAAAAGCCATTCGATTCTTTCGTCCGGCACGGGAACAATAGCCTCCTCGATTGACGTCGAGCCCATCATCGGCACTTCCTTGCCGCTTATGCTTGCCAGGATAGTGCTCTTGCCGGACTGCAATAAACCAACTAATGCTACTTTCAATTTGTTCGCTCCTTATCGTTTATACACGCTGTTGCCGTGACAGTCGTACGCAACAACCACCGGAAAATCGGCGACGTGCAGTTTTCTTATCGCTTCAGTGCCGAGGTCTTCGTAGGCTATTACTTCGGCGGCGATAATGTGCCTGCTCAACAACGCCCCGGCCCCGCCGATTGCGGCAAGATGTACCGCCACATTGTCTTTCAACGCTTCTATGACATTTTCGCCCCGGTATCCTTTGCCTATCATTGCCTTAAGACCGTTAGCAAGAAGAACCGGGCTGAACGCATCCATTCTCGACGATGTCGTCGGTCCGGCGGCGCCTATTATCCGACCGGGCCGTGCCGGCGTCGGGCCGACAAAATATATAATCGCCCCTTCAAGCTCGAACGGCAATTTCTCGCCGGCGGCTATCGCTTCGCATAACCTTTTATGCGCCATATCACGGGCGGTATAAACCACGCCGCTAATTAGAACCTCGTCGCCCGCCTTTAACGAACGCACATCGGCCTCGGTTAAAGGCGCCTGTATTTTTTTCGTTTTATTCACGATATTTCTAATTTTTCCCACAGATTACAAGCTTGTAGATTGCATTGTTTAACAATATACCAGCGATTTAGCCGATTGAAAAGGCAGAAAATCCCATCTCATATCATAAAAAACCCGAAATCGTCTGCCGTTCTCACCCGGAAATATGATTTTCCCACTTTTCTAATTTTTTTGCAATTTAATGTTGCTATCGGCCAACGACGGTTATAATAAACATATGGCAAAATATCCTATATTCCTTGAACTTAGCGGTCGTCGTGTGGTCGTGATAGGCGGCGGAACCGTGGCGGTACGCAAGGCCCAGTCACTTCTGGCCGCCGGCGCGCGTCTGGTCGTCGTTGCCGAGCGAATCGATAAAATGATGACGGCCCTCTGCAAGAGTAAAGATGCTAAACTGATCAAATCCAAGTACTCGAAGGAATACCTCGCCGAGGCGGTTCTTGCCGTTGCCGCGACAAATAATCAGCAGCTAAACAAACAGATATATAAAGATTGCCAGGAGCTGGAAGTTTTGTGTAATGTCGTTGATATGCCGGAGCTTTGTGATTTCTTTGTGCCGGCGGTCGTCAAACGCGGAGACCTTAAGATTGCAGTCGGCACCGAGGGTGATTGCCCCGCTTACGCCGGACATATAAGGAAAAAATTAGAGAAGATTTTCACCGAAAAACACGGCAGTTTTCTGGCCGAGCTTCAGGCAATACGAAAAAAGATTATTGACGAGGTTCCGGAACCGGCAGAACGAAAAGCAGTATTGGGATTATTGGTTGACGATGAATCGTTCGAGTATTTCGTTCAAAACGGCCCGGAAAAATGGCGAACTCGAACCCAAGAAATCATGAGCGGCTCAGTTTGCAACTGGCGATGACGGACGCTCTTTTGCACACTAATCATTGCCGCGATTAAAATGAAAACATTTCCACCGGTAATCCATAGATTAATCCCGCGTTTTTTTCAGAGGCTCTTTCATAATGGGCACAATCCTGTGGTCTTCCGGATTTAGCTGCGGCCACTCCGGAGCGGAACTTTCCGGCTGAAGAACGTGTGGAGTGATAAAGATTGTCAGAACGCTGTGTTTGACGACTTCTTCTTCGTGCTTGAAAAGAACTCCCAGTAAAGGCAAATCACCGAGAATAGGAACTTTCGTAACAGTTTTGCCCATTTCCTGCTGACGTAATCCGCCCAGTACAAGAGTTTGCCCTTCCTGGACGTTGACCTCCGTAGTGGATTGTCTTGTGGTCAACTGCGGCAATCCCTGGTCCGCCGTAAACGTATAATTGCCGACCTGGACATCCACCGTCAGGTGTATAGTGCCGTCCGCCAGAAGTGTTGGAATAATGCGACCTTCGGTATCAGCGGAAATATCACTTTTCCTGACGATAGGCCGACCGGCGACATCGAAACCTTCATCATAAAAGTAGTTCAGGGTTTTGCGAATATTTATCAGTGACTCTTTGCCGCTCATGGCAACAGTTCGCGGATTTGCAAGAATGGTTCCTTCGCCGTCTTCGACCAAGGTATTCAGGCGAATGAAGAATTCGCCGGGCAACTCGCCAACTCCCTGATAAAACGACTGACCGGAACCTGATATCCGATAAAGCTCATCCAGCGCTCCACTGGGAAAACCTGCTCGATAATCCTCATCTGTCCCTACCCGGCCATATTTCTGTATCGGACTTCCGGCGGGCTGATAAAATCCGAAATGGCCTTCGGCAACAGCCCAATCAAGCCCGAGGCTTCGGTTGGCGGAGTCGGAAAGCTCGACTGCTAAAAGATCGACAAGAATATGAGGAGCGGGAGTATCGACAAGGGCCATATCTTTGCGTAATTGTGCCAGAATATTTGCCGGGCCTTTGAACAGCAAAGTATTACGTGCCGAATTTGCCGTTATGTATTGGGTGTAACCATCCGGAAGGGATTCAACCGTCTCTTCAACCGTCATGTGCATCGGCCTTAAAGTCTCGGTCACAAAACTTTCATTCGTGATTTGAACCTGAGACCAGTCAGTCGATTCCGGTTCATCAAAGCTGCTTTGTGCCGCTTCAGACAGAGCAGTCGATGCAAGAGCAACCGATGCGTCCCGACCTATCGGCGGGCCTATATACCGCGATGCAGCGTTTGAAATCAGACGTTGCGGCAAATCCAATTTATAAACATCGGGTTTGCTGATATTATCATCGCTGCTGATGATTGTTGCTATTGTAAGCAGAATCGAGCGATTGTCCGGCGACCAGCAGATATCTTCGATTCTCCGCCGGGACGAATTACCTACAATTTCCTGCCGGTCGAGCTGTTCGTCGTAAATAAGAATATCTTCGAATGTATTTCTTTCCATGTCGTAAATGCTTAGAGCCCAACGGGGATTTTCATATTGAGCGTCCGGGCCCCAGTTTTTAACAGCCGAACGTCGCATCAGTATGGCAATTTTCGTGGAATCATAGGACCATTTTATCGACCTGGGAGAATTTATTTCCGAGGTCCTCCGCGGGTAAGAGGTAAATAACGTCATATATCCGCCGTTCACAGGGTCTATCAGGTAAATCGCGGCGATACTGTTACCCTGGTTGTCGAACCTGTCTCCATCACTAAGAATCCATCGCCCGTCCCATGACCAGATAGGTTGGCCGAGCGAAAGTTGCTCCTCAGTAGCGGCAGAAGTTGCATTGGTAAGATTTCGAGTCTCTGTGCCGTCCGGTCTGCTGATAAAACAATCGGAACGAGGGGGCTGATAGCGGCCACCCGACATGCCGCCGTAGTCGCGCTCGGTCTGTGTCATATCGATATCACTATTATAAGCAATCCATTCGCCGGTCGGGCTCCAGCGAGGATTGTCCACGTCTATGGACTGGCCACCGATACTTGTAAGCAGGACAAGCCCTTTTCCCTCCGGATCCGTACCGGCCAAATCAAAACCTCCGCCGCTGGCCTCAACCAACAAACATAACCTTGGCGGCAACAACGGACTCCAGCGCTGTTCCCTGCCCTCCCCTCGTTCGGCTAAAATCTGTCGCCGCTTGCCTGTCTGTGCATCGGCTATCCAAACCTGGCTTTTTCTGGAAGAGCTGTCTCGAATCCCATACGTTACGTATTTCGAATCCGCCGACCAGCGAGGTCCGTCATCTTCGTCGATCGATCTTTGAGGATACGGCGCCGATACCGAGGTACTTTTGTTCGTGGCCAAATCATATACGAAAACTCCCGCCTGACTCTGGAAATCGTCCGCATTGGAAAATTCATAAGAAATTTTCGTCCCGTCCCATGACCACTCTGCAAAAAAAGGATTCCCGATCGGAGTAATAGCCCGCTCGGCAGAACCGTCGGAATTCATAATCAATAATTGCCGCTGCGAGCTGGTTTCCTGCCTGATAATACAAATGAAATCACCGTGATACGACCATGATACGGCACTGGATTTTCCGTCATCTGTTAAAGGAGTAAGTTTAACGCCATCGGCGATAAATTCCGCGTGAACAAAATCAGATGCGGCAAACAGGATAAAAATGAATATAAAAAACAACAGGGAATTGATTTTCAAAGAATGTTTCACTATCGGTGCTCCGTGATTTTTGCCGACTTTGACACTATAGCATTCTGACCTTTTTATGATTCCGAACAAAACTAAAATTATATATATGAAAGATTAAGAGGGTTTTTTGTTTGTATTACGTGCTTATTCTGCATTATTGGTTTTTACCGGTATTATGATTACTAAGCCGACGGTTTATGAGGTTTCGTTTTTGACTTCGTAGTTATTTCAACAGAGTTAACTGATTTACGTTGAAACCTCCTCAAGTGTTCGGATACTTGCTTATTATTTCTCGAAAAACCGCGATAGTTTTATAAACAGCGGAAGAAAGTTAAGCATTGAATTATTAGATTGATATAAGCCTGTTTCTCAGGCCTGGATTTTATCGATTACAACCTGGAGGTATTTCTGGCGATGGCCTGTCCGGCATTTGCTGTTTTTGCGCCGTCTAAAGGTCATCGGGTAAAGTTTTTTACCTTTAACGACTGCATCTTCGGCATTATTCTTGAACGAGGCAATTACTTTCGCCCCTTCCAGAAACGGTGTGCCCACTTTGACGTCTTTGCCGTCGCTTATAAGCAGAACTTTATCCAGCTCGATGGTTTTGGCCTCAGGTGAAACCTCGGCCAGCTCGATATTCAGACAATCGCCTTCGGCGACTTTATATTGCTTTGAACCTTGTTCAATTACTGCGTACATCCGGAAACTCCAGGTAATTAGACATTCATAATTCAGGATAAAACGGGTATTTTACATATCTGCCGGTTTTTGTAAAGTAAATTATCAGATATTTTTGTATTCTACTATTGCCGCGATCGAAGCGGCACTTTATAAAATAGAACCATAATAAGTATAATTAAGGGTAAAAATTCTTTGAAGGTTCTCTAATAAATTAGCGCAAACTGTTCTATACCAGTTATTTACTAAATGAAAAGGCCGATTCCATGCAGATAGCGATGATAGACGACAAAATTATCCCTTTTGAGAAACTCGAGCCGGCATATCTCGACCGAGGGCTTTTTTTCGGCGACGGGGTCTATGAAGTAATACGAAGCTATAACGGCAAAATTTTTGCCCTTGCCGAGCATTTGCAAAGATTTGCCGATAGTCTCGCCGCGATTGAAATAACCAACGTCGATATCGAAAATATTCGCTCGGCAATCCTCAAGGCCTTCGATACCGCCGAAATCCCCAACGCAAAGATATATTTTCACGTAACCAGAGGCTCGGCGCCAAGAAACCACGTTTGCGATCCCGACCTGAAGCCGAATTTCTACCTGACCATAACGGAGCTTGAAGACGATTCACAAACAATGCAAAACGGAATCGCCGTTTCGACCTATCCCGATCTGCGATGGAAAAGATGCGATATCAAATCGCTTAATCTCCTGCCTAACGTTCTGGCGCGTCTGGATGCTCAAAAAAAGGATTGCGATGAGGCGATTTTCGTCGACGAATCCGGCAAAATAACCGAAGGCGCCGGCTCGGCGTTTTTTGCTATTATCGACGGACAGCTCCAAACATCACCCCTGACGGAGAATATACTACCTTCGATTACGCGCAAGTACGTAATTAAAGCCGGCGAAAATATCGGTTTGAAAATCGTTGAAAAATCACTTACGCCGCAAGAAGCGGCAGCCGCGGACGAGCTTTTTATCGCCGTAACTACTAAAGATATCGTCCCCGTTGTGAAATTCGACGGAACCACTATCGGAGACGGCAAACCCGGCAAATTTACTAAACTGCTCGCCGAGCAATTCCGCTTGTTCACTACCTGAAAATCAGTTAACAACAATCTAAATTCAAAAACAACAGTTTTTCTGGTAATTCAACTGTCCCTTTTTCATATAGACTATTAATTCGTTCTTTGTTATTATTTATCTCCTCAGAAAAAGTCATTAACAGCATTTGAGAGGGATTACAGTGACTTCTAAAAAGAAATCGAAACGTATTAAAGAATACGAATGGAGATATGTATCTCTTACTTTAAGAGGCAAAAATCTCGATCCTGTAAAAATGACTCAAATTTTGGGTGTCAATCCTAACAAATGGGTAATGCGGGGTGAGCCATTGGGTTCTAACAATAAGAAAAAGTGCAAACAAGGACTATGGATTCTCGAAAGCGGCCCACCAACATGGCGATTTGAAACGAAGCTGAAAAAGATACTCAATAAAATTGAACCCATTAAGCATCGATTAAGAAAATTAATTGAAGAAAATAATGATATACAACGAGCTTATTTGGACATAGCTGTAATGCCACCGGAAGATTGCTTAATAGCCGGATACAGTTTCAGGGCGGATTTGTTAAATGAATTCACATCATTAGGAATAGATGTTGAACTCTCAATTCATGTTCTTGCTGATTTCAAAAAATATTTTATTAAAGGCAAACGTAACGTAATTAAAAATTGCAAAAATTTTGAAAAAGAACGGAATGACTGATTCATTGATCTTCGACAACCATAATCCAACTAGTTTTGCTACAATTCGCAGGATGCCTCCGGCAAGTTTACACCTGCGAAAGCAGATGCTGCACGCTTCACGCAATACGCTGCACAAAGAACGTGCCGACTCAAGGTCGTTTTTCCGCTAAAAGCGGGGATTTTGCTTGAAATTCGGCGGAAACGCGATAAGATAGTGTTTGAACCACGGAGGGTTCACAGCAGGTAGCGGAATGAAAATTAAAGTGTAAAAATCAAATCGCAAAACTACAGTTCAAAAATTAAAATTTAAGCCTTGCGGCTTGGATTTGGTTTATATGAATTGCCCTTCACTTTTTATGCGGTAACCGAATGAGTAAAAATTCAAACTATCTGTCTATCAATACTCAAGTTATGGAGAATGTCATTTTTCGACATACGAGATACCAAATACGAGATACGAAAGTAATTTGAAAAAACGAACCCAATCCTTCGACAAGCTCAGGACAGGTTTTAACGGCAGAAGTCAGAAGACAGAATACAGAATTCAGAATAAAAAATGTTTATATCTTCTTGTGCAATATGGAAATACGAAACTTTTTCTTGCGGCTGTTTTCTTGAATGATTCTCTCAATATCACTAAAGAATGGCACTAAGAACGAAGCCAATTTCTGGAAAACTCAGGCAAAATGGAACAAAATCCGGCGAAAAATTCATCCGCCGGCAAGGATATTGTTTTTAGAAACTTTTCTTTGCCGCGTGGCTTTTGGTTCTGGTATAATTTCCGAAACGGAAAAAATTTGGGGAATGAGTATATTAAATATCAGAAAGGAGTGTTGATATGTTACTTCCGGGATTCATAAGCAAAATTCTTGCGGCGTTTAGAGGCGGCGTTTCTCCCGTGATTATCTTTCTGTCGATTTTACTTGGTTTCTGGTTCGGCATGATTCCGGGCTTTACCGGTTTCCACGTCGTTTTAATCATCCTGATTCTGCTGATTAACGTACCTGTCGGCATGGTCATTTTCTGGGGCGCTCTCGGTAGAGCTTTATGCTATGCCGCGGCACCGGTTCTGTACCATATTGGATTATGGATGCAGACCAATACGCCCTTCGTGTTTCGCTTCCTCGAATCTCTGCCGATAATAGGATTAACCGACTTCAGCACATATTCTGTTGCGGGCGGCTTCATACTCGGCCCTGTCGTCGGCGTAATTGTCGGGCTTTTGATGGCGCGCTCGGTGTTAAGTTTTCGCCGCATGTTGTTGAAGCTCGAAGAAGGCTCGGAGACGTTCAGAAAATGGTACTCCAAAACATGGGTGCGAATGCTCGATCGCATATTGATAGGCAAACGCACCAAGGACGCCAAGTCACTGTTTACCAAAAAGACAAAGTATATCCGCAAGGTCGGCGCCGTTCTTGCCGTTATAGTTCTTATCATAGCACTGTTGGCGGGAATGTTTATCAAGGATAAGACCGTAAAAGAATATGCAATCAATGCAATGACACGAGCCAACGGCGCCGAAGTCAATCTCGATAATATCGGCATCTCCATTCTCCAGGGATCGGTGTCGGCATCCGGGATTCAGGTCACCGACCCGAAAAATCTTTCCTACAATCAGGTTGCCATCGGGGAAATTTCCGCCGATGCCAGTGTATATAATTTATTTCTTGGCAAAGTAATAATGGATAAGGTGAAGGTTTCCGACATCCAATTCAATCAGCAGCGTTCGACACCGGGCAAACCGTACGAATCCAGGGTCGAAGAAAAGCCGGAAGTTTTCGAGCCGAATAAATACGAGTTCAACCTGGCCGATATAGCCAGGCTCGACAAGTATTTCAAGGATGCCAAGGCGCTTAAGGAAAAACTCCAGAAACTCAGCAAATATCTGCCGAGCGGCGAAGGCGAAGAAAAAGCCGCCGCCGAACCCGAACAATCGCCGCAAAAATATCTCGAATATCTTACCGCACACGCCTTAGTGCCGGCCTCGCCACGTTTCATGGCAAAAATCGCTACTCTGGAGAAAGTCCGGATACCTTCGGCTATTTTCGGCAACAGTACGATCGAGCTTACAAACCTGAGCGATTCTCCGAAAGCCGCCGGTAAGCCGATTACATTCAAGATGGATTCGCTCGAAAAACCGGCAAATATTAATGCGACAATCGATTACAGTCTGGAAGCTCCGAAGCTTTCCGGCTCTTTCGAGGCCGTTGACATGTCGGCCCTGCAATCATCTCTGAGCAGTGACGCCGGTCTGGTTTTCAAATCCGGCACGGCTTCCGGTAAGTTCGAGGGAACGGCGACAAAAGATACCATCGATCTGACACTAAATGTCGATATCCAGAACCTCCGGGCCGAAGGCCAGGGCAAAGGAATTTTTGGTATGGGCTCCGAAGCGACTACAACAGCACTGTCAACTTTTGAAAATCTTCAAACGACAATACAAATCATCGGCCCGATTACCGAGCCGCGCCTGGTTTTCGATAAAGATTTAAAAGATAAACTTCTTGCCGCAGCCGGGCAAAAAATTATGAAGGAAGTGGACAAGAAGAAACAAGAGTATATTGATGAGCTGAAGAAAGAAACTCCGGATGAGTTGAAAGGTGTCATAGAAAAATCGGACGATGTATTAAAAGGCATATTTGGCGGCAAAAAAGAAGATAAATAGAATTCGATCCCGAAAAAAAACACATCATTAGAAGGAGGCAAGCTCATGCTCACACGAAGAGCATTACTCAAACTTTCCGCCGGCGCAGGTATAGGCGTCTTAATGCGGACAAACCTATCGGCGGCGGAAAAAGTCAAGCGAGTAATCCCGGATTACGAGAAACCATTGTTCGATTTACCGGCTAAAATTAAAGAGCCTGTTACTATCGAGTCGATCGAGCTGCTTAAAAGAGGCGGCACGTACTTCGTCCGGACCAAATCGAAAAGCGGAGCCGCCGGCCTAATTCAAACAAAACAAATCGAGCACTTTATTCCCATCTTTGAAAAACTTGTCGCTCCGCATTTTATCGGCAAGGATGCACGCCGGATCGAAACGCTCGTCGACGAAGTTTATGTGGCTAACTATAAAAACGCCGGCCTGCCGTTCTGGTGCCCTCTCGCATACGTCGAACAAAGCTCGCTCGATTTAGTGGGCAAGGTTGCGAATAAATCCGTGGGTGAGCTTCTCGGAGGCGTTATCCGAAAAGAAATACCCGTTTATCTGTCCGGTTCGGGGCGGGACGCAACAGCCGAAGAAGAAGTCGATGTATATGTGCGAGGAATCGAGGCAACAGGCTGCAAGACCGTCAAGTTTAAAATCGGCGGACGAATGAGCCGCAACCTCGATGCCTATCCCGGCAGAACGGATACACTCGTAAAACTGGCACGCCGTCGGCTCGGCGATGACATTACTTTATATGCCGATGCCAACGGCTCGTATAACGCTCAAAAAGGTATCGAAGTGGGAAAAATGCTGGAGGCCCTGAACTTCGCCTTTTTCGAGGAGCCGTGTCCCTGGGAGGAGCTTACCGAGACACAGGCAGTGACAAAAGCACTGGATATACCTGTCGCCTGCGGCGAGCAGGACTCGAGTCTCTGGCGATTTCAATGGATGATGAAAAACGGCGTTATGGATATCGTTCAGCCGGACATCAATTATAACGGCGGATTTATCCGGACCTCACGAGTGGCAAAAATGGCCGCCGCCGTCGGAATGAAAATTGTGCCGCATAACACACAAACCGGCGCCGCATCCGTCAATATCCTGCAGTTCGCATCATGCACGCCGAACGCGGGTGCGTTCATGGAGTACCCATGGAGGCGCCCTCAACAAATCCAGAGCTGGTTTTCGCCGAACTTTATCGTCAAAAACGGCCGGCTTTCGGTTCCCGAAGGCCCCGGCTTCGGAGTAGAATTCGACCCCGACTATATATCAAAAACAGAAGTCGTCGCCAAAATCACATGAACCTTTATCGCCGCGGCAGGAAAACACGGACAAATAAGAAAATCAAAGGTCAATAATTATAACTAAAAGTCAGTCTTCCCGTGACTTCGGCGAACGATATTTCAGCCCAAGCTCATGAAGTAAAAACGCATGATAATGGACCGCCTCGGCAATCTGCTCGCTGAGCGGAGTCGATAAGCCGTGGCCCGTCGAAGAGCTGGTTCTCAACAAGACAGGCCTGCCGGAAGAAGTTGCCGCCTGAAGGCGGGCTGTCATTTTCCTCGAGTGCATAGGATCGACACGCGGGTCGTTCGCCCCGGTCAGAAACAACACCGCCGGGTACGCGGCGCCGTCACGAACATTATGGTAAGGCGAATACGCATAGAGCGCACGAAATTGCTCGGGATCTTTTACGGTGCCGAATTCCGGGATATTGAATTCGCCGTTGGGCGCAAGCTCCACCCGGAGCATATCGTAAATCCCGACAAAAGAGACAACCGCCCGGCACAAATCCGAATGCTGAGTTATCATGGCGCCCATAAGCAACCCCCCGTTGCTGCCGCCGGTGATAGCGAGCTTTTGGGCCGAGCAATAGCCGGAATCAATCATGTATTGCATAGCGGCGGAAAAATCGTCGAACACATTCTGCTTTTCGGTGAGCATACCTTCTTTGTGCCACTGCTCGCCGAATTCGCCGCCGCCGCGAATATTAGCTTCGGCAAAAACCCCGCCCTGGTCGAGCCAGACCCGCCGCAATGCGCTGTGACGGGGCGCTCTGCTGATGCCATAGCCACCATAACCGGTAAGCAAGACCGGGTTTGTGCCGTAAAGCTTTGTACCGCGGCGACGGATAATATTGACTGGCACTTTCGTGCCGTCTTTGGAAACGGCAAACTCGCGGATTACTTCACAATCGGAAAAATCCACCGGCGAACGACTGACAAGAGCGGTTTTGGCCGTCGTATTTTCGCCCGGCTTAAAGCAGTACCACGCGGAAGACTCAAGATACGAAGAATTTTGATAGAGAATATTATCCTCTGCGGCAACAATCTGCCCGACGCTGGAGACCGGCAGAATTTCCGGCCCCGGCAGCCGCCGACCATTATAATCGAAGACACGAATCTCCGAAGGCCCGCCGAGCTGGCAAGTGACATACAAACGAGACGAAGCGGCAATCATGGTCGGATGGCCGTAAAAATCCGATACTATCGTATCTTCGCCCTCGGGGACAACGACCTGTGCGTTATCGAGAGAATAATCGACTAAAGACAGTTTCACTAATTTTCCCCGAGGGGCGCTCTTTCGAGATATTAAAAACAATGTATTATCATCGCCGAATATCGCCTGAACTATACCATCATCGTAATCTATTATTCGTGTCCACTTACCCGCGGGTTCACGAAGATAAAACGCGAAACGGCCGCTGTCACCATATTGGACCGTCGCCAATATTCTGCCGGAGTTCATATCCGATTCGAGAATTGTCTCGGCAATGCGCGGAAAGTCCTTTCCAAGCTCGTATCTGTCCTGATCGGGAGATGTCCCCATCCTGTGGAACCAGACCTGCTGGTAGAAATTCATATCTTCGAGCGGCCTTTCGCCGTCGCGTGGATAGCGGGTATAATAAAAGCCCGAACCGTCCGGCGTCCATGCAACGTCACCCCCCGCCGTGCCACCGTTGACGCGGAAAATGACTTCGGCGGTTTCTTCGCCGGTCTGCGTATTATAGATATGCACGTCGCCGCTCTCAGAACCGCCTGACGAGAGGGAAACGGCCACGAGTCTTCCGCCCGGGGACGGCACGTAAAAATCGATGGAAGTCTTGCCGCTCGGGTCGATTTTCGCCGGATCAATTATTATTCGCTCGGACTCCGGCTCCTGTGCAGAGCGCATAACCACAAGAAACGGCTGCTCCTGTGGAGGCTGGCGCTTGACGGCGAAGATTATTCCTGCCCGCCGGCAAAGCGAGGAATAGCTGACCGATTCGGCGGTTAGTATCTGCGTAATACGTTCGCGGAGCTTTTCCAGACCGGGCAGGTTATTCAGCACTGCCCGGGCATAGGCATTCTGTTTGTTGCTCCAGGATTGTACAGATTCATCCTGCCAGTCTTCGAGCCACTGGTACGGGTCGGTGACTTTCACGCCGTGGTATTCGTTTACAACCGGTACCTGTCGGCTTGTAGGCGGAGCGTAAGCGGCACAACCGCTCAGAATTATTAAAAGGGCAAATAGGAATTTCACATGTCGCATGGGCAAATCCTTTCATGCAGAAAGATATAACCAAATTCTTTATATCTAATTCTACATGCTTACGCCGCTTACGACAAAACAAAATAATATTATTCAGAACAATAAGAGTTGATAAAATTGAACGTTATACCGACACAAAGCAACGATATAAAAAGGGCCTGTATTCAATCGGTCGAATACAGGCCCTCGAATAAATCAACACAACAACCAAATATTCAAGAATCTGCCGATACAGATTCTAAAAATTAACTATCACTATCCGGCGCATCAATCCGCCAGGAAAAGAATCTCACCTTCGGACAAGGCCCGATTGAATATCTTAACCTCGTCTATGGCGCCGTTATAAAAACGGCCGGTCTCCTCGGAATTCCATCCTATGGCAAGATTGTCCGTATGTACTTCAATCGTCCCTGCATGAGTGTTAGTATCTCTTAGGCCGCCGTCAACGTATAGCCTCAGCTCACTTCCATCATAAGTGCCCGCTACATGACGCCAATCACCGTTAAAAGAACTATCAACAGCAGCGTTAGCATTAAACCAGTTGCCATCATAGATGAAAAACTGCAAATTATTGCCGGAGTAGTGTTTTATCGCATAAGCACTATTGCCTTTGGATACAAAGGGATTATTCTCACCATTGCCTGAATCGGCGGTTTTGATCCATGCCGAAAGCGTAATCGCATCGGTAATATCGAAAGCCGCGTTGTTGCCGCAATCGACATATTCATC
>JAFGBG010000065.1 GCA_016933295.1 Sedimentisphaerales bacterium
AATATGAAGTGACAGCTTTGAGCGAGCGATACATCTGGGATTTAAGTTTTTCTATATGGAATCAATAGGTAAACGTCCCTAGTTTTTTCCCTAGTTTTTTCCATGGGTTGGCAAAAACCTAGATCGATAACTTGTTATAAACAATGGGCTGACTTACTCCGAGGACATTCATCACCAGATAGGTTTTCATATGGTCATATTGGACAATTAAGATCTAGTGTTCAAGAATAGTGATTTCAAAAGAGGATAGCCAAATTTGTTTTGGTAATTATATAAAATTTTATAATTACCTTTGTTTTTAGAAAGGATATTTAAAATGAAGCATATTTTTTGTATTATAGCTGTTTTATTCTTAGTTCAACTTGCTTACACACAGACAATCGTAATAGAGACTAAATCCAATAAGTCCGATTATATTTGTGGAGAACCAATTTTATTGAAAACAACTATTTCGAATAAATCATCGGAAATATTTATTGGCAATGTCTTTGATTTTGGATTAGGAAATAAATTTGGTTTCTCTATACTTATATCGTATGAACAGGAAGAATATATAGACATTATGAATCCACTACATTATTCTATTTATGATGAATATTCTATATATAAGCCACCTGTTGGTTCAGACGAATATTTTCAAGACAGACATTGGATAGAAAAAAGATTAGGAAGTGGGCAAACTGTCGAACGACTTGACATATTGGCTTTTAAAAAACCTGGAGTATATAGTTTAAAGGCAGTACTTAAAGAACAAGATGGATCTATGAGAGAATCCAAGCCTATAGAAATAGGTCTATTTTTGTTGGAGGAAAAACCTGATAGTATATCAAAAGTTGGAGACCAGGATTTTTTAATCAGACTTGGAAAAGCCATTTGCAAAGCTCATTATACTGACAATTCCTTCTCAGGATTTGGTATAACGAATGAGGAAAATACTTCTCAGGAATTTGCTGAACGTATTTCTTCAAAGATTATTGAGGAATGCCAAGATAGTGTATTCCGTGAATATGTCATGTATGCAGATATATTGTCTCATAACCGAACTGAAACCTCGACTCATGAGTTGATTAATGGTCGTAAAGAATCAGCATTGCTTTTTGAGAATGAGTACTCCGGATCGTGGCTTATGTCTGAGATATATCGAAAGTTGTTTAATACTTATGTTGCAGAGAAAAATGTAGAGAAAGCAGAGGAATATCTTGATAAAGCTCTTGAGAAAGCACCAAATGCTACAGTTTTAAGATTTGTTAGAGATAACGGCCCGAATTTATTAGATGAAATTCGACAGAATTCAGGACAAGTTGAACAACCTTTAGCGAAAAAACCGCTAGGTGTTGTTTTACCTGTTACAGGAATAGTTATCGCCGGTATATTTATTGCTGGTTATGTTCTATTTCGTCAAAAGAAGATCGTCATTCGGAAAAAGTAGAACTTCTAATTTTATAATCCAATTGTGATAAAAGGAGAACAAACGTAAGAATTTAAAGTCACAAGGATTATTTCACTAAAGAATCGAGTGCAAGTTTTCAAACCACAAGAGTTTATGTTTATGTCACACTGATATAATAAGTGCGAGGTAGAGACATCTTTTAGTTTATGAAAGCGGCGTTATACATAATCGGCGTATCGGCTCTGATTGCAGCGGGCTATGTGTTTTATCTTTGCGGCCTGAAATGGTATTGGAATGAGTCTTTTATCGTTTGGAATTAACACAGGATTCGTCTCTATTAAAACATTGTGCCGTCGTGTATAGTGCTTAAGAAGAAACGCCGGTGAAGCATATGATGTTATTTTTTTTGTTGCTGTCTGGCACGAATATCGTTAAGCTCGAATCCATGGTGAGGGCCTTGGTCGTGTGTGCCGGTGACTCGGATGTAATTGGCAAGGAATCCTTTCGGCAATTCCGCGAGGTCGTAACCATAGATGTTCCTGCCCCATGTGTCGCTTAATTGTTTGGGATTGGTAAGCGGCATGATCTGATCCTGACTATCGAATACATCGACCGCCGGAGGCGGTCCTACCCAGCCGGCGATGATGATATCAGGACCCGGGCCATCGACAACAGGATTCAGGTTATGAAAGATCATCCCGCATCCGGACGGAATTATAACGGCACGTTTGTCCGGTTTGGCCCTGTCAATGAATAAATCCTCCAGATTGGGATCAGGTAGGGATGGTCCCTTATACGCACGATCCGTCCAGAGCAAACCATTACCTGCGACAATAAAAGATTTGCCGATGCTCGAAGGCCGCCAAAACTCGGGGCTTTGCATGAGATCGAGCAGATTCGGGTCTTCATTTTTAAGACGCCGGTAAACAGGCATTGGTCCATTTTCGCCGGAAGTAAAGGCGTCTCGATTGACAACAACCGTAGTGATACAGGCCGCTATGACAATTGCGGATATTACACCGGTCTTGGTGGTTGCTATGCCCAGAGCCGCTGTACCCGCCGAAACATTTAAAGCAGCCGCATTTATACTCGCAGCCGCTGAAGCGCTTCTGGACGACCCGGCCGTCAGGGCCGCAAATAATGACAACGCAGATAAAAGTTGCCCCTTTTTCTTGTATCCTCTGGAAGCCAGTTTGTGGCGCAGCGAGCGTTTGGCCCGAAAAAAAAGAAGTCTTGCCTGCAATTCCGAGCCTCCCGTGGCCAGAGCAATTTCGTTATAAGAAAGATTCTGGAAACAACGAAGCGCCAGAATATTTCTGTACTTGAGTTTTATCGAATCCATTGCCTCATAAATCGCTGTTGTAAGCTCTTTATGGATTAGGTCATCAAATACACTTTTTCCATTTGCCGGCATTTGTTTCATAAAATCGTCACCAGAAAAAGTACGTTTATGGATGCGCGTTTTGCCCTGGTCCCTGAACTGGCGGCTGAGCCGGCTGAAAGCAGTTTTGTACAACCATGCCCAGAAGGACGTTACAGTAGTAATTCGTAACTGCGGCAGTGATTTGAGCATCTGTAACATGGTTTCCTGGCAGAGGTCTTCGGCCAAATTCATATCGAGAGTCAAGCGATTCAGATAGGCTAATACGTCTCTTCGGGTCAATTCCGACAATATGGACAGACTTTCTTCGTGGCCCTGCCGGGCCTTTTTAAGCAGAGCAATATCTATGATTTTGTATTCCATACGGCTCAAATCCAAAATATCAAAACCTGAATTCGAAGATTTGTTTCAAAAATTTTAACAATTATAGCTTTTTTTAAAAAATATGAAACGAATTTATACCTTCAGGCTCTGAGCAATTGAAGTTCGAATTTATGTTACCGACTTGCTTTTAATGGAGACTTTGGGAAAAGAAGGGAAAATACAATGAAAAAGTACCTGTTTATATTACTATTTATCTTTAACAATCTTGCTTATGCACAATGGCCCCAATGGCGCGGCCCTATGCGCGATGGATTTAGTCCTGAAACCAATCTCTTAAAATCCTGGCCTGCCGAAGGGCCCAGATTATTATGGTCTTGTGATACCATCGGCGACGGATATTCATCAGCCATTATCCAGGATAAGACGATCTACATTACGGGCAAGCGGGATACTGCTCGAATTATGACAGCTCTGGATCTGAATGGTAAAATAATATGGCAGAAAGAGATTGGTAAAACAAAAAGCGAGGAGGACTTGGGGGAATGTAGTACTCCCACCCTGTATCAAGATAAGCTATATACCGTTACTGTGCCGGGTGATATATGTTGTGTTGATACCGGGACCGGTACAGCGGACTGGGAAATAAGTATCCCTAATCAATTGGGTGAAACCAGCCATTTCTGTGAATCGCTCCTGGTCGTGGACAATAAAGTGATGGTTACTCCTTTCGGAGAAAAAACGACACTCATAGCGCTGAATCGCGTGACCGGAAAAACGATATGGCAGTCTGAACACATAGCGGATAAAACCGCTTATGTTTCACCTATTCTCGTTCAAGGTCAGGATAAAAAAATTGTCGTGACCAACGGTAGAGAACACATTATCGCCGCAGATGTAGATACCGGCGAAATAAAGTGGCAAGAAAATATTTCCTCGGAAACTTTTATTCCTCTTGCAGATAAAAACCGGATTTATTTTCCGAGTTGTATGATGCTAAATATAAATCCCGACCTGAGCGGATTTAATGCTCAATGGCAGGATAACTCGAAAAGAAAAACGTTCGGCGGGGCAGTAAAACTCGGCAACCGAATTTACGGAACCTTCGAGGAAGAAGCAGGCATTTTCTGTCTTGACTGGGACACAGGAAAACAACTGACCTTGAATACAAAAATCAAAGGCGCAAACCTTCTGGCGGCAGATGGAATGATTTACAGCTATGAACAGAACAACGGGCGAGTAAGTCTTTTAAAGCCCACAGATAATAGTATTGATATAGTCGGTTCTTTTGAGGTAAAACCCGGAGAAGGTGAACACCTTGCCCATATGTCAATAGGTAATGGGATTTTGTTTGTCAGACACGGAAATGTTTTGATGGCTTACGATATCAAACAAACACAATCCGGAACAAAGACCGCTCCGTAACTTCCGGATATAATTTTTGGATTAGATTCGATACAAACTAACACGTTCTCCGAGGATGAAATATTATTACTTTTTTTGAAAGGGTTATCACATGAAACTAAGAAATGTGCTGTTTGCCGCTGTGCTTGCTGGCTTCTCGGTCATGATCGGTGTCACCGCAGTAGCGCAGGAGAAGAAGGTAAAACTCTCTGAGGCGACAAAGACGAAGAAGATAGCATCCTCTGAGGCAGCTAAGACAAAGAAAATCGATCTTAATGAAGCCGCATTACCTGCGATGTTGCTGGGTAAAGCGAAGGAGCTGGAGCTCACGGAATCCCAACAGATGAAGTTGATGGCAATCTTGAAAGAGATACAGACCAAAACGATGGCCGTACTCACCAAGGAACAGGCGGCAAAAGTGAAAACATGGAAATCAGCCCCCCAAACGGCTCAAAAAATGAAAATGGCTCTTCCCGCGAAATCTACCGAGCCTGCCAGTGAAAAGACGAAGACAGCCAAGGCACCTGAGGACACCAAAAAGCGGGCAGAAAAATAGTAAAATAATTTGACCTTTCTACACAAGAGGTCCGGGATTCCCATTTGTTGGAATCCCGAACCTTCTTATACAAACTGATTCATGTCACATTCCTATGGTCTCGTTGTTCCGTTTCGCTACGTCGGAAAGGCGGAGGTTAAAAAGTTCGTCACCAAACTGCCCGAGGAAGTTCGTGACAATTATTATCCGGACAGAAAATTGGTTTTGGCAAGATATATTTTACTCAAACTGACCGATTCATACTGTCATACCCGCGGTGGCTTGGCCATGCCTTACGGCAAAGCGGGTATCCATTGTTAATATCGCAGCAGTGGATTCCGCCGTAAGGTGTCCTGTGGAGAATGACAACCTGTGATAAATAATTGCTATATATTTAATCACGACGATATTATATTATCAATCGGTCACTTTGAGTATTTTAATCTCCAAAAAACATAGCTTAAGGAGAACCTTAATGATTAAACGAATATTATCATTAATAATGCTCGCAGCGACTGTTCTGGTATGGCCGTGTGTTGCCAACCGGAACCAACAAGCGGAGTTGCCGCCGGACATTTATGTCACCCGGCTCAGCGAGCGCATACTACAATTGAAGGCGCGCGGGCCTTTGGGGACCAATATCATTGTGATTGCCACACAAAAAGGGCTGGTAGTGATTGATACGTACACAGCCCCTTTTATTTTCGAACAGGTCACAGAAATCGCAAAAAAAGAATTTGGCCGAGACGATTTCGCATATGTGATTAATTCCCACGATCATGTCGATCACGCGGGCGGCAATGGATTCTTTAAGGATATCATTATGGTTGGCCATGAAGAGTTGTTTAAAGAATTGTGTGCTCGTCATACTGGATGCAGGCAATGGCAAACCTCTTATCGTGGCAGAATACGAGGGTGGATTAACGGCCGCGAAGAAAAACTGGCCGGTCTTGACAAAGAATCTGCTGAAGCTAAAGAACTTGTGGCTGATGTCAAGTTCTTAAAGAAAGTAGATAAAGATTTTGCAAACGGTTTTTTAATTTTGCCAGATAATCCGAAGGAAATAATCTCATTCAAAGACTCTTATGTACTCGAATTAGGTGACATAACCATTGAGTGTTACGACTGCCAGGCCGGTCACAGCCCTGGAGATGTCCTTATCTATATCCCGCAAGAGAAATTTCTCTTCACGGGCGATGCGGCACAATCTTATATCCAAAGTCAAGTCAATATGAAACAATGGCTGGTCCAGCTCGAGCATTTTTCTCAAACGAAGATGCCCTTAACAATGATTCTCGATGGACATGGCGCAAAGCCATTTGCCAAAGAAGAATTAAAGAGACTGCATGATTATTTTAAAGAAACATGGGAATCCGTCGAGAAGGAACATAAACAAGGCCTTTCGCTGGAACAGATTAAGATAAAATGTGCTCTCGACAATATACCCTCCGTCAAATCTTTACTGGATACTCCTTTTGCTGATACTCCGGAAAATTTCACAGGGATTCACGAGCATAATATCGAATTAATCGTAAATAGACTGAACCAGCGGTGATACTCAATTCGTGTTCTGCTCGGACTAAAAATAATCTATAAGATACCAGCTTATGAGCAGCCCATGGAATTGCCGCAATTGAAGCATTTGTAGCATGTGCCGTTGCGGACGGTAATCGAGCCGCAAATATCACACGCAGGCGCATCGTCCGGAAAATGCGAGAATTGCGAGCTGAACTGCTGCATGAGCTTGGCTTCCGATTGCAGTTGCCCGGATTCATCGCCGACGACAGACCCTACAAGGGCACTGACTCGATCGACAGATCCGGGATTGGAAATTCTTTCCGAGAGCAAGACGGGAACCTGCCTGACGGGTTTTTTAGCGGCCTTGGAATCCGTCTTTTTGCCGGCTGCCGCCTCAGGTGCGATTTTTATCTCTGCTTTCGCTTCGGCGATCTTCTTCGCCAGGTCTTTTGTCTTTTCAACGACTTCCCTGGCGGTGGTAGTATTTTTATTTTCCGGAGCGGCGGCGGTCCTGTTTGGAGTGTTCTTTTCGGCATAACCGGGTATGAACTGGCAGCCGAGCCAGCAGAAGATATAATCGATCAGGCTTTTCGCGAACGGAATATCCCTGTTCGAGGTCATCCCCGACGGCTCGAACCTTGCGTGGCGGAACTTATCGACAAGCGTAATAAGCGGCACGCCGTATTGAAGCGCCATCGATGTGCACGTCCCTATTACATCCATGAGGCCACCGACGGTGCTGCCCTCCTTGGCCATGGTAATGAACAACTCACCAGGCTGTCCGTCCTCATATAGCCCCACCGTCAGGTAGCCTTCATGTCCTGTAACCGAGAATTTATGCGTAATACTGTGTCTTGTATCGGGCAGTCTTCTTCTGAACGGCCGGGCAGCAGTAGCTGTCTCTGCCTTGGCTTTTGCCTTGCCGTCCTTATGTTTCTTCGTCGAGACCGGCTGGAGCTTCTTGGAGCCGTCCCGATAAATGGCGACCGCCTTTAAGCCGAGCTTCCAGCCCTCCATATAAGCCGCGGCAATATCTTCTGTCGTGCTTTCTTTCGGCATGTTGATGGTCTTGCTTATCGCCCCGGTTATGAAAGGCTGCACGGCGGCCATCATCTTCAAATGCGCCAGGTAATGTATGAATCTTTTGCCGTTACGTGGCTTGAAAGCACAGTCGAATACCGGCAGATGGTCGGTATTGAGCTTTTCGGCGCCCTCTATCGTTTCGTTTTCGTCTATGTAATCGCAGATTACTTTGATATCGTCGGCGCTGTAGCCGAGCCTTTCCAAAGCCATCGGCACGGTTTTATTAATGAGCTTGAGCATTCCGCCGCCGGCCAGCAGCTTATACTTGATAAGGGCGATATCCGGCTCAATACCGGTCGTATCGCAATCCATCATAAAACCGATAGTTCCGGTCGGGGCAAGAACAGTCGTCTGTGCGTTCCTGAAGCCGACCTTCGAGCCGGCGTCAAAAGCCTGATCCCAGACATCTTTCGCCGCGTTACGCAAATAATCCGGGCAATGAGCCTCCGGGATATCGCAGGCATGACTGCGGTGCATGTTTATAACCTTCAGCATGGCATCGCGGTTTTTCTCGAACTCATCGAAAGGCCCCTTCAATGAAGCTAACTCGGAACTTGCCGCATAGGCGGTTCCGGTCATAATAGCACTGATAGAACCGGCAATAGCCCTGGCTCGGTCGGAATCGTAGGGCAGAGCCAGAGACATTATCAACGAACCGAGATTGGCAAAACCCAGCCCGAGCGGCCGGTATAAATGGCTGTTGACGGCGATTTCCTTATCCGGGTAGCTGCCGTTATCAACTAAAATTTCCTGGGCGATAATGAATATACGAACCGCTTTTTTGAAGCTCTCGATGTCGAATGAGCCGTCGTCTTTGCGGAACTTCATCAGGTTCAGCGAGGCAAGATTACAGGCCGAATCATCCACAAACATATATTCGCTGCACGGATTCGAGGCGTTAATCGGCCCGGAATTCGGGCATGTATGCCAGCGATTGATTGTGCTGTGATATTGCAGGCCAGGATCGCCGCAAATTCTCGTACCTTCGGAAATAAGCTCCATCAGCTCTCTCGCCGAGTGTTCGCCGATTTTATCGCCCGATGTAACGGCGTAGGTTGACCA
>JAFGBG010000066.1 GCA_016933295.1 Sedimentisphaerales bacterium
TAACTGATTTACCCTTTTACTGATTTGTATTCCCTACCCGCTGTGCGCTGCGAACTATCCTTAGTTCAGTAACTATCTTACATACTTACGGCAAAAGTTCAAGGAAAATCCTGGTGCTTTTGGCAAAATGTTCTTGAGACGGCAATATCTAATCCGATATTTTATCCTTTTGCTTCGTGCCTTCTGAGCAGTTCGACAATTTCGGAATTTTTTTAGCCAGTTGGCTCTGTGACTTCAATCGTTATAGTCTTGATATTATCTTCGATATTCTGTTCTCCCGGGATTGGTGAGATTTCCACATTCAAAGTATGCTTACCAATTGAGGCGTTGGTTGTATCCCAGTTGAAGGTGATGTCGGTGGAAGTGTTAAAGGGTCCATACCACAACCAGACTCGACCCTGGTAATTGTTATATTTCCAACCACTTCTTAATACATCGCCATAACCATCATTATTAATATCAAATAAATGCGTTTGAAAGGCTTCAGCGCCTCGGTCGGGGGTATTGAAAGTCAGATCATATATATTATCCATCTTATCCCGCGAATTACCATAATAGAGATATGAACGGCCTATGCCTCCACCATAGTACCACGCGTTGATCATAATATCAGGGTATTGATCTTTGTTAGCATATCCTATGTTTATGTAGTTACCAAAATTATCTGAATTTCTCTCGCCGGTAAAAATCATATCAGCAGAATTATCAAAACTGCTTCTTGGACCTCCCCAGTAAAGCCAAACACCTCTCTCTGCGGATTTGTTTCCTTGAGAGCCTATTATAATGTCTGCAAAACCATCCTTGTCGATATCACATACATCTGCACCACAACCGAACTGCTGCCTTTCTATGTCACTAAAAATCATATCACAGTCTGTGTCCATGGAAGTACCTCCTGCTCCCCAATAAAGATAAGCTCGACCAGTACTGTTAGAATAATAACGTGTCACAATAAGTAGGTCCTTGTAACCATCATTGTCAATGTCTCCGTTCGGGATTGCAAACATACCAAAGGTATCGCCGGGATTCTCACCAGTAAATATCTTATCAGCAGTAGTATCAGAAGCAATAGGACCGTAATAGAGATAAACACGTCCTGTCCTGTTATTATACATAGGAGCACATACAATCAAGTCCAAAAAACCATCGTTATTGATATCACCTGCTGCTGGTCTGAAGCCAAAATAACTACCTTGACCATCGGGACTTTCAATAATGATATCAGCTTTGTCATCTATTTCGGGACCACCATAAAAGATATACAACCGACCAGCACCATCAAATTTTTCGGCACCGCCATAGTTCGGAGCGCCTATAAGCAAATCATCAAAACCATCATTATTTAGGTCTGCCATTTCCGCAATGCCATCACTAAACATATCTCCATTATTTTCCCCTGTAAATATTTTATCAGGATTACCCATTATATTTGTGCCGCCATAATAAAGATAAGCCTTTCCACTTCCTGTCGCTATATTATTAGTATATTGCGCAGAACTTATAAGGAAGTCTTTATAGCCGTCACCATTGACATCACCACCAATGGCTATGTAATCACCAAAACCGTTGTTCTCCCCTTTTTCACCATTGATTGTCAAATCCACTTCCGATGCTCCCAAATGTTTAGAATGTATATTTGAGGTCTGACGTGCAATTTCCTTATCATTACTAGTATCGGTCAATATGATATCCCGAGACTCATTAGCGTCATTCTTATTATCCAAGGCAACTGCAATTGCAACAGTTTCTCCTTGAACGCAGCTTGAAGGAGCTGACACCTTAGTAATCGCTATATAGCGAATCCCTGTCCTTTTATGTAGCTGGTCTACGATTTCAGTGTGTCCGGCCTCCAGTGCCAAATCGAGAGCTGTATTACCCATTCTATCTTTGGTGTTCACATCAGAACCACTCTTGAGAAGTATTTGCACAATTTCCAGGTGTCCCGCTCCTGCCGCTATGTGCAGTGCTGTCTTGCCCGCTATATTCGTTATGTTTGCATCAGCACCCCGGCTAATAAGAAATTCAACAACCTCTTTATGGCCACCCGCGGCTGCCGCGTGCAGAGCCGTGCCTTCGATCATGCCCTTTTTTTGTTTAATATCGGCGCCTTGATCGATGAACGCTTTTACTTTGTCTAAGTCTCCCATATATGCCGCTGTGTAAAGGGAAGAAACCTCCGCACCTTTGGCGACAAGCAGCTCGCCTATAGCTGCCGAAACACCATAAGCGGCAACATCAAGAGGCATCTCGCCTGTGTTGCTCCTGGCATTCACATCCGCCCCGGCGGCAAGAATCAATTCCGTCAATCCCTTGTTGTCCACCAAAACAGCCCAATGCAATACGGCGAAGCCGATATCGTTGTCTTTGGCGTTGACATCTGCTCCTTTGTCGAGAAGCATCTTCACAACATTCGGGTCATCATTCCAGACGGCATAGACAAGAGGCGAAAAGCCAGATTCATCACCCGTATTAACATCCGCTCCGTTTTCAATAAGGAATTTTGCCATGCCCGACTGTTCGTCGGATACGGCCCTCAGCAACGGCGTCATGCCGCTCTCGTCTTTAGTATTAACACCTATGCCTTGCTCAAGAAAAGCCTTGACTTTTTCAAGGTCTCCCAGTTGTGCAGCTACGTGTATGGAAGAGATATTAGTGAGCTTAGCCAGAATCTCAACTATTTCCTCGTTGTTTCTACCCAAAGCGATATCGAGCGGCGTTTGGCCTCTCTGGTTCTTGTCGTTGACATCGGCGCCATTGGAAATTAATAATTCGACTATGTCTTTGTGACCATTCTCAACCGCGTAGTGCAAAGGATTGGAATCTCCGAATTCCGACTTTGCATCCAATCGTGCTCCCGCGTCAATGAGTAGCTTCACTATGTCTCCATGGCCGCCTATGACTGCTCTATGAAGAGCGGTTTTGCAGAAACTGTCCTCTCGTTTATCGATATCAATTCCCCGGGCAATCATGGACTTTACTGCTTCTGTATCACCTTCGGCCGCAGCTTCCTGCAGGGATCTGGGCGGCTCGGAAATTCCCTTTAGCGAGTATATAAGCTGATTGTCATCTACAGAGTCTTTGCTGCGATAGGGTTCTTCAAAAAAAGAGGTGTTGGGCCAAACCGCCGGCACTCTCGTGCTTTTTTCCCCGGCGACAGCGGCATGGAGATTTAAAAGAGCAAGAGCATCCACGGCGTCAAATTTCGTAAATGTATATCGATTCTCCGGCGAGAAAAAACCCCTGCGGAAACGATTAGCCAGAACATTATCGCCAATTCTCCGAGCCATTTTTAAGAATTCCTCTTTTTCGGTACAAAGGTATAGCTCAAGAAAAGCCGCTATAGCATACGGATCAGAAAGATTCGTTTTGAGATTAAGTTTTGAATTATCGTCAACAGAGGCACCCAAATCCCCACAGTCGTTTGCAAGAGCGATGTTTCGAGCCATTTCCCACATAAATGCATCTTTTGTCATGCAATAGGCCTTTATGTACGCCCATAGTTCAGTTATTTTGGCGGGGACTGCTTCCAGCTTGCTTCCCTTGAAACCCAGTTTACAATCTTCTTTACAGACATATCCTTCAACAACTGTTCCATCATAACACATTGGAACAAAAGTATTATCCTCTTTACGGTAAGAGACCTTTCCCCATGCAGTCAATTCTTCCAAGGACCACTGAATAAATTCTTTGCCGTCATCGCCCAGTAATTCAGCAAGCATTAGCTGGCATATCCAGGGAGCAACAAGATGATTTATCGTGGTCCCCGGGCTTGGGGTGTCATATCCAAAATGAATCTCCCAGGAGGTTCTATTTGCATATCCTTGCCATGGGAAGGTACAGGGTATGGGTTTGAGCTTGCAGAGAATTTCGTCATCAGACTGAATCTGAGATGTCGAGACAGTAAACGCCGGGTAACTAAAGCCGGTTTTAGTATTTCTGGTTTCTACATATCGACGGGCAAGTCGTTTGCCCCAGACCAACGGTTCCTTATCTGGAGAAAATTTTGTAAGACAGGCTGCGGCATAATACAAATCGCTCCCTGTGCTATGAGCACTCAATCCATCCGACTCGAAAAAAACCGGCCCTCCTTTATATTCATACCCCCAGGGATTATCAGATGTCTTAGTCAAATCATAACAATGACGATTCATTTCCAGGTTTGACCAGTCCATTATGTGACCCGTCCAAAAAGCTTCGATGAGCTTCCTTGTTGCCGTCGGATTAACTTCCCACATCAACTCATAATATGGGTAGAAGCCCTTTAGTTCATGCACTCCTCTGCCGCATGGCTTGTCTGCTTTTGCATCGTATGCAGAATGTCCTCCCCAGTAAAGTAGCCCGCTTGAACTTTGGAGGTTCTCAAATGCATATTTAATAGCCTCTTCCGCGGCGTTTTTGTATTTGGTATCGCCTGTTACGTTGCTCAGCCCGTGTAAAGTCCGAAACAGATTTTGTTGAGAGGCCAAGTTCGATAAAATCCACTCTTGCCCATCAGAACTTATCCACTTCACCGGCTCGTGGGTATTGACGTTCACACCGTCCACAAATAAAGGTGTATGCTTAGTGCCGTAGGTATCGCGGCCGAACTTAAGGACATTGTCAGCAAACTCACGAACTGCATTGAGATATTTTGAATTTTGATTGGGATCCGGGCCCTGTCTTTTTGCCGCAAATGAATTAATTGAAAGAAATGTCAATATTATAAAAGATAAAACGATGACTTTAAGAATCGAATGATACTTTGGTTGGTTTGTCATAATACCTGCTCCTTAGATTCAAGGATAATATGTCCCGCTACGGCAACGACCTACGCCGTGATGAGCCAACCACAAGATAATGAAATCGCTGTTGCCAGTAAGTATTATAATATCTATGAAGATATAGAACAAGTTCATATCTACATTTTATTTTGTTCGTAGAAAACCATTATCGAGCTATCGGCGAAGCTGACTCCGTTCCATGCGGTTTTTATAAGGCCAAAGTTCGGGAATTTATATTATAATCTGCTTGACTTTATCCTATTATCTGGAGATTATATATTCAATCGCGGTCGTTCTTTCTCAGCACAAAAAAGGACGTAATTTTCTTTCGTTGAACCTTTTCCGAAAGGATTAATCATGCAAAAGCACTTATTTATCAAATATCTCATTTTTGCCGCATTATTTCCTGTGGTTGTTTTCGGACAAAACGACGTGCCGAAACAGACGGTCAAGATGGAATTATTCGAGAACTCCGATATGCCGCATATTACCGGTTACGGCAACTGTCAATGGCTGCATCCGCTCGATGAGCCGGGCGAGACGCTTCTGGAACAGCCGGATTATAAATCCGACAAATTGTATTATTACGCGGCAAAATACGGCGATGCGGAAGACAATATATATACGATTGTCCTGGACGAAAGCCAGGGGACGGGCAAAGGCTATGACACTGTATATGTCGATGCCGATAACGACAACCGGATAGATCCCGATGCGGAGAAATTTTCGTTAACAATGAGCACAACAAGGAATGATATCCCTTTGCGGATGAAGCTGATGGTATCAGCCGGCGGCAAAAAGATACCGTATTATTTCAATTTCACCGCCTTCCCATATACCGATGAAAACAATCCGGTCGAAAAGATTCATGCGAACGCGAGAAATTCCTCAATTTTTACCGGCCAGGCGTATCTCAACGGCAAAAAGTATAAAATCGGTATCGCCGATTTGAACAGCAACGGCCTGTTTAACGACGTTGAGCAGGGACTTTTCAAAGGGGACAGGTTCCTGGTTGACTTCAATAACGACGGTCTTTTCCAGGACCCCCTCGATGTCAGGCAGGAAAGCTTCAGCTACGGACGGTACACGAAGATCGCCGAGAACTGGTTTACGATAGAGGCCGACCCATCGGGAACATCCATCGAGATAAGCCCGGCCTCGCCTGATATTGTCAAGGTGCAGGCCCCAAAGAATGTAAGCACTATGGACCTTCATTCTGCCGTGCAATCTCAGCGTCTGAGTTTCTCAGATTGTAAGGCCGAGGCAGTCACCGGGGACTATCGCCTGGCGGCGATGAAACTTTCCATGCCGGATTCCCAGAGCCGCATATGGACAGCCAACGGCAGCTTTCGGGAAAATCAGCCCGAAATCAGCCTCAAAATGGGCGAAGAGAAGGTTCTGCCGGAAATGCTGCCGTTTACCGTTTCCATCGAGCCGTCGGGAAAAGCACCTTTCGAAGAAGTCACGTTTACCTTAAAGATTACTACTTCCATAGGCGGCACCTTCCGCACACCTCGTGCAAAGCAGCGACCAGACGGCGGTTTTGAGATTCATGATGCCGAGGGTAAAATTATCGCTTCTGAAACTTTTAAATATGGCTGAGGCTCCTTGTGCCCGTACTCGTGGCGAGTACCTAAAGAGCTTAACGGCACGTACCGGCTCGTTCCGAAAATTGAGATGGGGCCGTTCCCGGCGAAAATTATCAAAAACAGCATCGAGCTGCGCGACGGCAAATGGATACAGGCCAACAAGGAACAGCCTTAATCGAATTTTTCCGATATAGAAGGTTATTGATTCTTTATCTTTTCGTAAAAGACCATAGCCGGACTGCCGGCGAAGCTGATTCCCATCCATGCGGCCTCGTCGATTTCGTCCTGAGTAAAGCCTTTTTCCTTTGCCTTTTTCAGGTGCATTTTCAGACACGGCTCGCAGCGGGTCGCGACCGAAAGCGCAATGGCCATTGCCTGCTTCGTAAAGGCGTCAAGTCCGTGTGGAGAACTTGCCGCACCGAGAAAAGCTGTAAATTTGGCTTTTACCTGAGCAACCTCGGATTCTGCGCCGTCGGAAGATTTGCCGGAATCGACGGCATCGGCACAGCAGGGGACTTCGTCGGTTTCCGCCGGTGCCGGTGTTTGTTTTGGTTGCTTCGTTTCCACCGGCTCTGTAGTTTTCGGTGAGGGAATTTTTCTTTCTCCGTTAGTGGTGATACGAACAAGCCCCGAGCCTTTGCCTGATATTTTCCCGATAATTGCCGCGGCGGAAATTCCCTCGCTATGCAGGGCCTTGAGGAGCTTATCGGCATTTTTTGCCGCAATTGAAATCAAAAGCCCGCCGGAGGTCTGGGCGTCGTAGCAGATATCGACCATCTCCTGCGGCAGGGCGTCGGCGGCGACAATGCGATTGCCGCACGATTCCTTGTTTCGCTCGATGGCTCCCGGCAGAATAGACGCCGCGGCGTATTCGAGCACACCGGGAAATAACGGAATATTGTCCCAGATTACCTCTACATCGACGCCGCTGGACAGCGCCATCTCCGACAGGTGACCGCACAGTGAAAAACCTGTCACGTCGGTGCAGGCGTGCGCGCCGAATTTTATCATCAGCTCGGCGGCTTTTTTGTTGAGAGTGGTCATCGATTTATTTATGGCTTCGATACTTACGGCTTCGGCCCTACCTATCTGCGAGGCGAAGGCGACGATACCCGTGCCGAGCGGCTTGGTCAGAACGAGCATATCGCCCGGCTGGGCGTTGGCGTTGGTCATAATTTTGTCTTTATCGATAATTCCCGTGACGGCGAAGCCGGCCTTGATTTCGCTGTCGTTTATGCTGTGGCCTCCGATAATCGCCACGCCGGCCTCGTTCATCTTATCGATTCCGCCGGAGAGAATATCGTTCATGGCTTTGTCGGGAATTTTGCGAACGGGAAAACCGAGCACTGAAACCGCCGTGATGGGTGTTCCTCCCATTGCGTAAATGTCACTTACCGAATTTGCCGCGGCGACCTGTCCGAATATATAGGGGTCGTCCACCGAAGGCGTAAAGACGTCAACCGTCTGGACCAGGGCCGTGCCGTCACCCATATCATAAACGCCGGCATCGTCACCGGCCGGCACGCCTACGAGCACTCGCGGGTCGTCAACGGCGGGCAAATCCTTTAAGACTTGCTTTAAGAATGCCTGGTCGATTTTCGAAGCGCAGCCGGCCTTTTCGACCATTTTGGTCAGTTGTACCGGCCCGGTGGGGGACTCGAGCCGCTCGCCGGCACAAAGGCAGATATTTTTCGCCTTGAACAAATCACAGGGACATGGCTGCTTCGGATCGCATATACAGTGACCGAGTTTGATGGAGCGCTGCATGACACGTTTTCGTCTTTCGGTATTAATCATGGTAAAAACCTCAAAAAAAATAAAGTTAATATTACTTTCTGTTAATTTTTTCGCCGTTGAGGCGCCCGGAAGCGATAATCGCCGCTCCGAGCGCGCCGGTAAACTGCGGCTGGGGCGAAATTTTGACGTCCTGCCCGAGTGCGGTTTTCATCGCCGCGTCCATTCCGGGAATTAGCGCCACGCCGCCCGTAAAAACTATCGGCGGTTTCACTTTGCGGCCGGCCATACCGACGATACGCGCGGCGATGGCCGCCTGGACCCCGGCGACTATGTCCTGCCGGGAAGTGCCGGAAGCGAGCAGGCCGACAATCTCGGTCTCCGCAAATACCACGCACATGCTGCTTATCGCCGCCGGATTTTTACTTTTTGCCGCTATTTTGCCGAGGCTCTCCGGCTCGACGCCCAGACGCTGCGCGACAACTTCGAGAAATCGACCCGTGCCGGCGGCGCAGCGGTCGTTCATTGCGAAGTCACGTACTTTGCCTGAGCCGTCGAGTTTCAGCAATTTGCTGTCCTGGCCGCCGATGTCGATAACTGTCATCGCGTCCGGCACAAGCTGATGCACGCCGACCGCGTGGCATGTAATCTCGGTTATCGTGGTATCGGCGAAATTCACGGCGTTTCTGCCGTAGCCGGTTGCGACAATCGCGGCGACATCTTTCCTGCCGGAGCCGTTTTTCTTCAGAACTTTTTCAAAAAGTTCCGAAGCGAGCCTGTTCTGCTCGACGCCCTGGTCTGTTATACCTTTGGCCAGAATTTTTTTGCCGGCGGCGTCCGTCAGGACGACTTTTATCGTTCTGGAACCGGCGTCTATTCCTGCATAAATCATTCATTTCTCCGTTTATCTGTTATAGTTCTCGGCCGGGCTTTAACCGTTTCCACGAGGGCCTGGAGCCGTGTCTGCAGGCTCGGTCGCATCGAGTCCGTCACCGGCGGAATCTCTACCTCAAGCACCGGGATATCGAAATTTTCCCGGACGATCCTGCCGATGACCTGTCCTTCGGTAGCGCAATGGCTGGCGCCGGGGATTCGTGAAACAATTACCGCTTCTGAACCGTATCGTATAATATCATTACAAATCCGCTGCGCCCTGTCAATGGACGAGCCGACCATCGGGTCGGCAAGCGCTGTCCGGGCCAGCGCTTCGAGCGGGGGGACATCCTCCGGGATTGCGTCCAGCGTATGGGCGAATAAATATTCCGTGCCGCAGATTCTTCCTCCGCATTCTTCGAGGAGGTTCATTACCTGCAAATCAGCCACGGGATTGACCCAGAAAATTTTTGCCGCATCGGCATCGAGAAAACCGTGCCCGGCTTTTACACGCGATTTCACCTGCTCGAGCAAATCTTTAAGCACCTCGATTGTCTCGTCCCGGTCGGAGCAAAAGTGTATCGCGAGCATTTCCGCAATCAGCATCTCCAGGGCGGGCATAGGAGACAATTCGGCGGTAAACGTCAGGTGCCGAAGCTCGGACAGATAAGCCCGGATTTTGTTGGCTTTTTTTATACCGGCGGAAAGTTTTTCGTCGGTTAATTCCTGTCCCGCTAACTCGACCAGAGCGATTCTGATTCGCTCAAGCTCCGATTTTACGAATTCGACCTGGCAATCCGGCGAGGTGAATCCCCCGGGAAGCTCGATTGTCACTTCGCCCGTATCGGGAGTGCGCCGATGGGGAATTTCCCACCATAAAATCGGGTGTCCGAGGTCGCTGAGACGCTGAGCGATAGCGGAAAAATCATCGCATGTCGCCCCGACACTGCAAATCAGCATATCCGGAACGGGAAAATGCGCTTCGGTCGCAAAAGCACCGAGCATCGCACGCACCGGGCAAAAAGATTCGTCTATACCGAGGGAATCGGCTATATCCAGCAGTCCTGCACTTAGCTCCATAACACAGGGAATCCACCATGCGCCGTCGGGATAAAAAGCTACCAGATTATCAAAAGAATATGCCATAACGGGTACAGTGCCCAGGTCCTTCATTGTCCCTACCAGTTTTTTGCCGGAGTTGCGCGCCTGCCGCAGCCGGTCTTCTTCGGTTAGTAAAAAGTTCCACAATCGCAGGGCGGCGGGGCTGTTGTCATACCGAAGCTTCAAAAGCCGCTGGTCACCGTCTTCGGCGTGGCGGCTTATGCGACCGCCGTAATCCGGCTCGCTCAATCCGGCGGCTTTCAGTCGCCCATATCGCGAATCCCATTGTCCGAGAGTTATCTGTTTCGGCATCTCTGTCACGTCAACATCTCCAAAAACGCACGGATACGGTTCGAATTTCTCTGTCTGTAGGATTCGCTTTCACCCGTCGAGTCGATATCGAGCACGGGCAATCCGGAGAAGTCTTTGAGTCTCGACAACTCCGCGTGCCATATATCACAAAAGACGTTGCGATGAAAAATAATTCCTCGCACTCCTCTTGTGGCAAGCTCCCGCTCGAGCCAACGATAAAGCTCGCTGTTCGGCCTTCGTGAAGCGTCCGGGATGCCGCCGAAATATGCCGCGGCTAATTCCATCAGGGGATTTTCACGAAGACTTCTGCGGTCGAAAGGCGAGCAGAATCCACGTTCACCGGTTTCGGTGGCATTAAGGACAATACGTCCGCCGAACTGCTCGGCCATCCGGAGAATATCGAAATCATTTATCATCATCGGCCCGCCGATAATCGCAAGAGGGACACCGCAACCGACCGGCTCGGAATCTGCCGAGTCGTCGATTCGCTCGCCCGGGCCGTTGTGAGAGAACGAAGCTATCGCCTCGGCAAACTCTCCGGCCGATAGTTTTTCCTTTGCCGAAAAAATATTTCTTCGGGCGGCGTCGTATTTCAGCATTACTTCCGCCAGCTGCTCGTCTGTCGGGAGCCTGCCGCCCAGCCGGACAAGAAATCCACCGAGTCGCTTCAGTTCGCCGATATATAACTTTTGTGCCGCCACTGTCTGCCAGGTGCTCGGTACGTTCATAAGAAAGGCCGGACTCTCACATCGGCGAACAATTAAATCGAATCCCCTCCTCATCTGGTCGCAGACGGTAGTTGCCACGATTCCGCAGGTTTCTTTTTCCGCAGCAATTTCGTTAATAAAACCGCGAACATAAGGGCAAAGACCTTCGAGACGATCAACCGCCGAGCCGGCAGCGGCCGAGACGGGTATTATCCTGCACGGCTGAAGACCGTGAGCGGCGACCCATTCGGCGGGGACATATGGACACGTGTAAAGTACTTTCTTCATCTGTTTTTCGAGTGTTCGCGAACTGTTTCAAATAAAGCCTCGACCCTAAGCGCAATGCGAGCGGAGTCGGAAGGTGAATAATCGGTTTCAATTCTGAGATACGGGATACCGAGCTTTTCCCGGGCCAGATTTTTAACCAGGTGCGATTCGACGTCATAAGTAATGCAAGCCTGCCAAATCAGCTCGATAATACACTCAGGCCGATACTCTTCGGCCATTTCGCAGAGCACTTCCATCCGACGGTCGTTTTTTGTCATTACCGAACACGGCAGATGAAAATATTTCTCGGCCAAAGCTATCATCGGGTCGCCGGCCCGTTCGTCAACGTCCTCAAGAATAGGCTTGAGCCCCGTGCAGTTATCCGAACATACGACAAGCCCGCCGTGAGATTCGATAATATCCAGAACTCGCTCCGCCCCGTGAGCGAGAGGCACGCCGGTCAACAGAACCCGCACCGGCGAATTATTGCCGGATGACTTTTGATTTTGATACAACTCTACGGCTTTTTCATACTGGCTTAAATCCTCGCAAATGCCGGAGATACTACTCTTAAAATCCAGTAACTGCCTGCCTGTCAGTGGCGGCGATTGCAATTTCATTAAACCGGCCAGCTCCCGCCGGAGCCGGCGTTCGCGATTCATTGTACGGATAGCCTGTCTGATTTTGTCATCGGTTATTTCGACGCCGAAAAGCTCTTCCATTTTTGCCCTGAAAATTCTCAACTGGCTTATCCAGTGCGCCATGGCATCATCGTCGTTCGGTTTTTGCGGCAGCTCCAGGATATGCATTTGCCTTTCACGGCCCATCAGCTCGTACATCTTCTTTTTGCCGTCACAGGTGGTTTCGGCCACAATCAGCTCGGCCATTTCAAGGAACGGATTTGCCTTTTTGAGATGGTAACCGTAAGTAGATTTAATCAACGGGCAAAGATTCGCCGGAAGATGCTCCTCGGCGGGGGGTATCATCTCGGCAGAGCCGCCGCAAAGACATACCGGCACGGCGTCGGCCGCCATAATCAGCTCCCGCGGCGTATATTCGCACATAATCCCGACAATGTGACTGCCTTTGGCCCTGGCCTGCGTGGCATATTCATAGCAGTTTTGAATCATTTTGCCGAACCATTCCAGAGGGCCGTTGACCGGCCCCGAGGAATGTTTGCTTTCCGATGCGCACTGAGGCTGCGGGGGATTACAGGGATCTCCCGGTTTAATCTCTTTATTTTCTTTATTACCACAACATTTTCCCATAATAGTCCTCAATTTTAATCGAATTTACTATTTCTTTCGAGCGATAAATAATCCCTGCGCAATTTTGCCGACGTGAGCCAGCTCCTGCATGAAAACCATTTCGGCTCCCATGGATTTCATAAGCTCGGTATCGAAGCCGATTATTTTCAGGGCGTCGTAAGTCAATTGCATATTGAGCATATTCAGGTAAAGGTCAACATGGGGCCCGAATCGGCCGGTGTCTTTTGCGGCGAGAACCTTACAATCGTTGGCTTCCAGCAGCTCACTGTAGCCTTCGATATTTTGTATGTTCGGAAATTTCATGAATGTCAGAAATCGCTCGGCTTCGGCATCGCTGAGACCGGCTTTTCCCTCGACCCAATCGGTAAATGCGATAATTCCGCCGGGTTTGACTATGCGCGCCGCTTCTGTGATAAGCTTGTCCTTATCCACAACATAACACCACGCATCCTCTCCCCAGATAAAACAAGCACTATCATCCTCAAGCCCGCTGTCACATACATCGGCGTGTATGAATTCAATTTTTTCGCCTAATCCCTCCTCTTCGCAGAGACGGCGTCCCTGCTCGATAACTTTTTGCGTAGCGTCAACACCCCGCATTTTGTCAACTCCTCTGAAACGCACTAAAAATCTCATCCCGGCACCGTTACAGCAGCAAAGGTCAACACCGTCAATCCCTGCGCCGATACCGGCCTTTTCGGCAAGGTCCATCGAGGATGCGAATCCGCCTATATGAATCTGCCGGCCCATCACCAATTCCCAAAGCCGGCCTTCAGGGCCGCTATAGACCGCCTTAACATCTTCCAAACCAATTGTCTCCAGAGTTTTCATAATAATTCTCCTTAGAATTCGTATTTTAATTGAATCGCCCAGACGTTGTCTTCCCGGTGGTTGAGGATATTACCGAAATTGGCATAGCCTCCCGCAATCGTGATATGATCGTTAAGAATATAGCCTAAGCAAACGTCGAACCAGTCATTTTCCGCTTTAATCAGATGTTTGCCGCCCATGGTGCACTGTTTTATCAGGTCGGATTTCTGCCGGTATTCACCAGCTAATAATAATTTGTCCGAAAGAAAATAAATCATACTTCCTTCGACGGTTGTCCGGCGTTCGCCGGCGAAACCGAGGAGGCCGGTGTGAATGCCGTCGCCGTTACGCAGGCCGCCGGAAACAATCAAAGGCCGTGGCAGCCAGTCGGTGATTGTTTTGCTTGCGATAGCAGTAAATTCCGTTCCGGAATCGTGGTCGGCGCCTAACGACCCGCACAGGCCGGAGGTCTGGTCGTCAATATTGTTTATGCCTTCATTCCATTTGAAATGGGCGCTGATAGTCACCGCCGGCATCCATTTACAGTCGTAGCCTCCTTCTTCGACGACCATCAGCCTCGTGTTGAAGTTATGCAGAAATACATGGTTGTCCACGTGAACGGTTCCCGCCGTAGCCGTATCCACATCGGTCGGCCAGTCGCCCAGCCCGATGCGTTCGAGGGCATAGCCAAGCTCGATTTTACCGCCGATGTTCTGTGTCACTACTACGGATTCGAAGTCTTTTTCTCCAATCATGGTGTAGGTCAGCGATACGCTCGGAAGCCCGAACATATTGTCACCTTCCGGGGGATTTGCCAGATACGCCGTGGGCGTGATAAAAACGCCGCTGTTTCCCTCGACGTTGTGCGTCGGCAGCGGCGGCCCGGCAATCGCCTCGCCGGATAAACACACAATTAACATCAAAATTAATAATTCGGTTTTCATCATCAATAACTTTTTCATTTTATTGCCCTTACAATTCTTTCCCCTGTTCATTTTCCTTAACGTCCCTCACATTTTTTCATTTCATATTTCTTCCATATCTTTACTCCTTACAATTTGAGTTTCTTTAGCCCGATATTTCATAGCGATCTCTTAATCAAGCTGGCCCGACAGAGACCTGCGTATTTCCATAAATATATCCGTAAATTCACTATTCATTCGATCTCTCGGCCGGGACAGGTCAATTTCAAATTCACCGGCTATTCTGCCGGGCCGTTCGCTGAGCACGAGAATCCTGCTGCCCAACAGTATGGCTTCGTCGATATTGTGCGTGACAAAAACTATTGTCATGTCATTTTCCTGCCACAGTTCGGTTATCATATTCTGCAAATCACCTCGAGTGGCGTCGTCCACCGCCCCAAAGGGTTCGTCCATCAGTAACAGTTTCGGCTTCATGGCAAGCGCCTGTGCGATAGCCGCCCGCTGTCGCATTCCGCCGGAAAGCTCATGCGGATAGGCATTCTCGAATCCGGCAAGCCCTACCCTGGAAAGAAGCTCAGAGGTTTTTCGTTTTCTGGCGCGTTTTGAAACGCCTCGCATCTGCTGCGCGAAACCGACGTTCTTTACGACCGTTCGCCACGGAAACAATGTATAATGCTGGAAAACATAACCGATATTTTCGCCGAACTGTAGTCCGTCACTTAATCGTATAGAGCCTTCGTCCGGGGCATCGAGTCCCGCTATGAGGTTAAGAAACGTGGATTTGCCGCACCCGGTCGCACCAAGGATGGTCAGAAATTCGCCACTGTGCACGGTAAGGTCGATGTTTTGCAGTGCTCGGACTTTTGTACCGAGGTCCGTGTGAAAAACTTTGCCGAGTCCACGTATTTCAATTGCCGTTGTTTTTTCAGATGTTTTTCGATTATTTGGTTTAGGTGTCACTGTTCTATATTTCCTTTGGTTTCCAACTGATAAAAGTATTCATAACTCGGCGCATAAAAAAAGCGAGCAGTGCGCCAACGGCCCCGATTATCAGCATTGCGGCAATAACAATATCCATCGCGGAATTGTCCGAGGCATACATAAGCAAATATCCAATGCCGCTGTCACCGCCTGTCATCATTTCCGCCGCTATAATCACGAACCAGCATAATCCTAATCCCTGCCGTAATCCGGTTAGAATCATGGGCATCGCCGCGGGCAGATAAACGTGAAAGAATATTTGTCTCGGCGAGGCGCCAAGTGTCTTTGCGAGAAGGAGATAATTACGCCGAACACCGGCAACCCCGTCGAGGGTATTTGTCAGCACGGGGAAGAAACCGCCTACAAAGATCACGAAAATCATGCCCAACTGGACCTGGTCGAAAATGGTATGACTGTAATCGATACCGAACAACTGCGGCAGAGTTCGCAGCTTAAACACGACAATTGCAAACGGCAGCCATGCAATCGGGCACAAAGGCCTAAGCAACTCAAGCACAGGCTCGATGATATCCCTGATAAAGGAAACCGAGCCCATGACTATGCCAATCGTGACTCCGACAACCGCCGCAAGGCAGAATCCGATAACGACTCTAAGCAGGCTGATAAGAGTATTGCTCAAAAGCGAGCCGGAGGCATAATGCTGCCGCAGGGGATGTGCGAGCTGTGACAGGACTTTTGTGACCGAAGGAAAAATCCACGGCTGATTATAATAATATGCCGCTGCCTGCCATATAATCAAAAGAATCACAGGTCCGGCAATCCATCGAATCAGCTTCGAATAGTTCCGTGGTTTACTTGTTTTCAGTTCTTCTTTGCTCAAGTTTCTTTCTCGCTTGTTCCAGGAGTGATAAATCATAAGCAGCTTCAGCAACCTGTTCAGGGGTTAGTCCTTGAAGTTTATCCTTGAATATTTCCATTCCGTCCATTGCCTTTATCCACTGGTTCATTGTTTCATTCCATAATTTTGACGGTTCCATCGAATAGCCGCTGGTTGGTATGCTCATTTTCTCTACTTGCTCGCTTGTGCCTATCCATTTGACCACCGAAGCCACGGCAATATCAGTATCCTTATTAATCGTTTCGGTGGCCTGCAGGAATAAAACGAGCAGGTCTATAATCGCCTCTGATTTTTCCTTCATGATTTGAGAATTTGCGGCGATACAACAGCAGGGATGATTTCGAAAAGTCCCCGGCGGAAGCTCTTCGAGGTCGCATATAATTCTGCCGATTCCTTTTTCTACTGCGATTGCGGGAAACGGATTATTGCCGACATAACCATCTACCAAATCGCCGGAAAGCGCCACGTTCAATTTTCCGCCGCCCTGGACGTTAATCATATGCACTTTCAAATCCTGCTGGGATAAATCCCCTCCGAATGTGATACCCTCGTGTTTGAGCGCTTCCTCGAATACTATTTTGGCCACCGCGACCGGGTCTTTGTAACCGATGCGAATCGGTTTTTCCGCCGCTTTTGCCATTGCTACGAATTCTTCCCATGTTTTAGCCTTGAAATCGGGTTTGACAACGAACATGTCACCTTTGTAATGAAGCGGCGAAATCAGCTTTACCGGGGCGCCGCTGTCAACACAGGCAAGCACGGGCGCGACTCCGCCGAAGCCGACCTCGATGACGTTTTGAGCCAGTGCCGTAGGCATCTTCGAGCCGCCGCCGACTTTAACAATCTTCATGTCGGCGATTTTTTGGCCCTTGTCGAAAAGCTCGTAAAATTTGAACTCTTCAATAGTTTTTACGTTTATGCCGCTTTCTTTGGAAAATTGCTCAGCATTATCCAGAGCAACGAATAATGTGGTATGATGATCGTGCCCGACGTGCCCGACGTTGATTGTAACCGGTATGGTCGAACCAGGCGCTTCCGAATCCTTCTGTTTACAGCCGGGCAAAACAAACGATATCAGAAATAAAATAAGGAATAAAAACCCTGTTTTTTTCATCTTTATATCCTTTCGCTCATAACGATTCCGTCTTTCTTTAGTCATATAAATAAATTACCATCTGTAAAAAAGCTTCAGAACGATACCGATTCTGTCCCTGTCGGTAAATGTGGAATCGATATTAATCGGTGCACCGGCTTTGAAAGACCATCCTTTGGCAAATTTCCAGATAAAACCCGGGATTATATCGTTGCGGTGTCCGCTGCTTTCTTTCTGATAGTAGTTGTATTCTATCGCCGGCCAGAAGTCGGGACGCGGCGTTAATAAAAGGGCGCCGTTAATCTCTCTCTCCTCTGCGTCATCATTCTCGCTCCAGGTATATCCAGGGTTAAAATGCAGTGAAAAATCTTTCCATGCTTTTGAAATTTCCGTTGTTATTTTATACGCACCGTCGTCGGTTCCAAGTTTTTTATCCGCTTCGCCCGTCGGGAAATAATACCAGAAATCAACCGACACTCCCGGCAGATTATTGGTCTCTTTTATGCAGTTCCATTTCTCGAAAACATACATGTTGGCTAATCCCTGGCTGTCATTCGGTAATGAGGTATCGAAATCGTTGTACCAGTAGGGAATTCCGACGGCGATATGATGATTTTCGGCCCAGCCGTACTTTGTGCATAGTGTCGCCGTCCATCTTTGTTTTTCCTGGCCCGAAGTTCGGCTGTGGTAGCCTCCGTTGGACCTAACCTGATCCCAGTCAAACTGCTGAACTTTCAAAGACATGGATACATGATCTTTGCCGACTGTTTTCGCACTTCTTGTTTTTGTAAAAAAGCTCATACAATACTTGCCGCACCACGGATCCAAATCTGAACTTATTCCATTGGAGTCACCCGCTTGTGTTTCAGAATCGTATGCAATGATAACGCTGAGTACTATTGAGATAAATAACAGGGTAAAAGTTTTTTTCATTTTGTTTTCCTTTCAACATAGTTTCATTTCCCCTGGATTTCTCTGACAGCGTAGTTTGCTATTGTTCTTTCATTTTTTTCTCCTTTCCGGGTTTTTTTTACCAATAAAAAAGGCGGGCAAGAGAACTTGTCTCTATACCCGCCGGTATTCGTGGCCGTATCGCTTTTCTCAAATCAAGTGCCAGGTCTCCTCCATTTTCGTTTCAAACGGGCCAAGGTCGATATCTATCAGCACCTGGTACTTTCCTTTGAAATCTTTGGGTACTCGCCACGAGTACCGGCGGCAGGTGCCACCTCAACCATACTGGAATTTGCCGGACTCTATCACGTTTCCAACCTCATCAATA
>JAFGBG010000067.1 GCA_016933295.1 Sedimentisphaerales bacterium
CGATTTCGGGGCAGCATGTATTGTCTAATTTGGTCGTCGAATGTTGCCAGACCTACGGCATCGCCCTGTGTAAAAAGGAAATAAGCCAGAGTGGCTGCTAACGTTCCGGCATATTGCGATTTCGTGTAGCCGCCGGAACCGTATCCCATCGAGCGGCTGTGGTCGATAAGAAGATGGCAGCGGAGGTTTGTCTCGTCTTCGAACGTCTTAATGTAAAATCTATCGCAGCGGGCGTAGAGACGCCAGTCTATATGACGGGTATCGTCACCGGGGCTGTATTGGCGATATTCGGTGAATTCTACCGAGAAGCCGTGGTAGGGGCTTCGGTGGATTCCCTTCCAGAAACCTTCGACGATGACTTTGGCACGCAGCTCCATCGATTTGATTTTCATCAGCGAGACCGGGTCAATCATGCCGTCGGCAGTTCCGTTGGTGCTCATTAAATAAGATGAAGCCGTTTTTTTTGTCATTTCATTACGCTTTCCTTAACCGATGTAAGCAGGCGGTCAACAAGATCGGTGACGACGATGCCTTCGGCTTCGGCACGGTAATTAATCAACACACGGTGTCGAAGCACTGGATAGGCGAGTTTCCGTATGTCATCAAAATTCACATGCGACCTGCCGTAGAGCAGCGCCCGTGCCTTTGCCCCGAGTACCATATATTGCGACGCTCGCAATCCGGCACCCCATGTAACCCATTCGTTGACAAAATCCAACTTGTTGTCCGGGCCGGGCCGCGACGCGCCGGCGATTCTTACGGCGTATCGAACAATGTCCTCAGCGACCGGCACTTTGCGGACCACGTCGTGAAATCGAAGCAAATCTTCACCGGAAAAAATTTGCTCGATGGGTTTTGGCTCGACCGTAGTCGTTTGACGGACGACATCAACTTCCTGGTCTTCGGGAAGATAATCGATCCAGACATTGAACATAAACCTGTCGAGCTGGGCCTCGGGCAGGGGGTATGTACCTTCCATTTCGATAGGATTCTGCGTTGCGAAGACATAAAAAGGCTCGTTTAACGCATGGCATACCCCGGTCGCAGTGACATGGTGCTCCTGCATGGCCTCGAGCAGCGCCGCCTGTGTTTTGGGAGGGGTCCGGTTAATTTCGTCGGCAAGAATCATATTCGCGAAGATGGGTCCTTTGACAAAAACCATTCTTCTTTCTTTGTCGGTTTGCTGGAGGATTTCGGTGCCGGTAATATCCGCCGGCATAAGGTCCGGCGTGAACTGAATTCTCTGGAACTTCAGATGAAACAATTGCGCAAGTGACTTAACCAAAAGTGTCTTTGCCAGACCTGGTGCGCCGGTTATCAGGCAATGCCCGCCGGAAAGCACGGCAATAATCAAATGCTCGATCACATCGTCCTGGCCGATGATAACCTTTGAAAGCTCGGTTTTAATACGCTGCCGCGCACCTTCTATTTGCTCGACGGCCCATCTCTCGAATTCATACGTTTTCGTAGCCAAATTCGTTCCTTTCAGTCAAAATCAAAGATCAAATATCAAAATTATTGGATTCGCCGCTTTGCGGCGATTAATTCCTTATTTTTACATTTTAATTTTTACGTTTTTATATTCACTAATGTGTCATCGCATAAAACACGATATTAATTCCAAGCGGGTAAGCCTTCTTTTCTGAAAACTCCCTGAAATACGCCTGGTTTTCTCCTTCTCTTTCCCATCCGTCTCCAAGATCTGTATCGCGGCAGATAATCACCATCATTCTGCCTTTGTCGTCGTAGATGCCGTAATAATGAGGTATGGGTGCATCCTGACGCTCCGTGGTAAGGCCTGAAAGTCGTCCGTACCTGTCTATCGCAGTATTAATGGCTGGAATCTGCGGTTTTTCCTTAAGCTCGAACACACAATGAAATATCTCGTGACTGAGCGGCAGCTCCATCGGCTCTTTATTGGGAAAGACTCGTTTCATCTGGCCGTAAATATTATACCATTCTGCCCTTCCCCAGAAATCGTCGATCATAAGGAATCCGCCGTTGAGAAGATATCGCCGGAGATTGTTTTTCTCCTGCTCTGAGAATATCAGGTTGCCCGGCTCTACGATATAAATAAAGGGATAATTGAATAGTTCCGGATCCGTCAATTCAAGCACGATCGGAATAGGATTGACTTCTATGGACGTTAATTGTTGCAGGCGAAAAGAAAAGTTTAATTCGCTGTCCGGATAGTCCGTTGCCCATGAACCGCCGCTCATTCCGCGTCCGCCCCTGCCGCCGTATCCGGAAGCGTAGCGAATTCTCACGAATGTGAACAAATCGTGAGTGAATTCCTGATCAATCTCCCATTCCGGCTCGATTGCTAATGAACGATTATCATATCCCTGTTGAGGAAATCTCTGTCGTGGCCCTCTGCCGGTATTTCGCCGCCCGGAACCTCTTTGCGCAAGCACTCCGGCTGCCGCTAAAGATATCGCGACGAGAACAATGATAAGCCATTTTGTTTTTGTCACAGTGTATTCTCCTGAGTCGTCGAAGATTCAACCTGTTTGTCCGGAGCCGGTTCGTTCTGTTCGGGAGAATTTTCTTCGATAATTTTGAGCAATAACTTATGTGCCTGGCGAAAACGTGGCGCTTCGGACAATGCTGTCAGGACATGTTTTTTCGCCGCGGCGGGATCTTTTTGTTCGAGAAGTCTGCCGAGACGGTAGTTAAGCTCGGCTGGATTAGTATAATCCAACGACAGTAGCCGCCGATAAGCTCTGATTGATTTTTCCCGGCGCCCGAGTTTTTCATAGGCGTCGCCGAGCTGCCAGTGTAGCGTTGTCGGCATAGGATAAACCGCCATATATTTTTCGCCGTTTTTAACAACTTCCTGCCAGTTTTCATTTTCTGCGGCAATTTCCATCAGCCGCCCGTAGGCAGCTACCGAATCCGGAGATATTTCCGCTAATTTCTCAAGGGTCAGGCGTTCCTGCTCGGTTTGGCCGAGATTCCTATAAACTTCGGCAAGAAGCAGATAGCTGTTGCTCTGGCCGACGTCATTCGGATTAAGGTCAATAAGTTTCTTGAGAGGTTCCTGTGCCTGTTCAAAGTTGCCTTCGGATATCAGTTTCCCGGCGTATATGGCCAAAGCCCAGATATTGTTGGGGTGCTCCTTCAACCATTCGGCCAATGCTTCGGCATCTGCGGCGATAAACTGTCCATTTTCGGGTTGGTCCCATTCAGCTTTCGGCGCCAAATTCTCGGCTTTCTTTTGGGCGAAGACGGCGAATTTCGGCTCAATCTTCTCCAAAGGCTCGGCGTGTTTGGTGATGGCCTGATTAATTTCCGCCCCGTTTGCCAGATCGGCTAAGATAGCTTTGAGGCAGTCGTAGCCGTATTTTTCGACGAGGAATTCGACCACAAGAGACGATTCGTAATAGGCGAACATCAAGTGCATCTGGCTTTCCGGGCTTAAAAACGCCGCACTCAGATTGCCGATCGGAGTCAGTTTTCCGTCTAAAATCATCGAGCGATATTGAGGATTCATGTGCTGGCCCCAAGTCGGATTACGCTTTTTTTCTTCATAGACGGAGATTCCTTCGCTGAGCCATCGCGGCATTTTATTATGGGTCATATTCAGCGTAACTACATGACAGAATTCATGCCACAACGTGGCTTTCCAGTTCGTCGGTCGCTCCGCCCTGGGGCTGTTGGCCGTGATAACGTTTCCGAAGCAGACCCCTAAAAAGCCGTCGCCGCCGGGGATGCCGAATGTCCGCACGGCGAAATCCTGCTGATCCGGAAAAATCTCCAGAATGACCGGCTGGTCTAATTTAATCCCGTATTTATCGCATAATTCAAATTCGGCCTGTATCAGCAGCTCGAGCACTTCCTGCCCGTAAACAGCCGCTTCACGTTCGTCCATGCGTACGATAAAACGCCCGCCTTGTAACGTGGTGAATTTTGCTATGTGGTCGCGAAGATTAAGAAGATTATATGCCTGAACATTGTACGCATCTTTATTATGTACTCTTTCCGCTAATGTCCAGCCTTCTTTTTCGTGGCCGAGCCTGAGCAAATCCTGGGCAAGCTGAATTTTCGCCGGCTGATAATCGGGATCGAAGTTTAATGATTGTCGCTGGTATTTTTCAGCTTCGGCGAAACGGTATTTTTGAGATAATTTCAGTCCTATCAGGTAATCCACTTTCGGATTGGTTGACCAGGACTTGAAAGCATTTGCTCGGGTTTGTTCGATTTCTTTCTGATCGTTGGCCATGTGTGCCAGGACACATCGATATGCCCAGACTTCCGGCTTCGACGGATTAACCGCCGCGGCACGATCGAGAGTTTTACTCGCTCCGGCATAATCTTCGCAATCTATCTGATGTTCGGCCAGCAAAAGCAGTGAAGGCGCATGATTCGGATTGATAAAAAGAGCGGCGTCAAGCGATTTCATCATTGCATTGCGGTCGCTCTGATAAAATGCCCTGGCTAATCCGTAGTGCATAGCAGGGTCGTCCGCGAAGCGTTCGAGGGCTTTGCGATATTGATTCGCTGCTAAATCGAAATCCTGCTTGTCCATGGCCAGTTCCGCCGCGGCTACATAGGCTTGCCGGCAGTTCGGGTCTGCCTGCAATACTCGTGTATAGAATTGGTCCATGACAACTTTCGGTTCGGCTCCGAGTGTCAGAAGCACTTCTCCGAGTGCTACTACGTCGTAAGCCTCCCAGTATGCGAGTGCACGCGAGCCGGCAGTGCGAGATATTCGCGATAGCATCCCATAAGCATCTCTTTCGCGGCCGCTATAAAGACTTGCCGTATAGCCGAGCTGAAGAAGACGGATGCTCGCCGGATGTCGCAGCAGGGCGGTGTCGATTTCCTTGGCGGCGTCTTCGTATCGACCGAGCTCCATGAGCGATTCGACCATGAGAATAGACCAGCGGGGATCGTAAGCTCTGTTGGCAGTGGCTTTTTTCGTGGTTTCGATACACTGAGAATATAAGCCGGTGTTGAATTGCACGCGGGCTTTGTCGAAATTTACTCCTCTGGCCGCACCGAAAGATGCTCTTGAAAGTGCCACGGATGATATTGTTAAAAACAGGCAGGTAAGCTGAAGGTTTCGCTTGTAAAAGACAGCCATTTTACATCTACTCCAACGATTGTTGGTCAAAGCTTCTTTAAGTTAAAAGTGAACTAAAATTGAGAGTGCCTAAAATGTAGGGTGGGGCTTGCCCCGCCATGGCTCAGTTCTACAAAGTCTTTAGGCAATTTAGCTCATTTTAACTCAATTTAGTCATTTTATTTATATATTTTTCAGGGCGTACAGTCCTCGCAGGGAACGTACTATCCCTTACTACAAAAGGACGCTCAAACCTGTTCGTATATTGCCTAAAAAAATAGATATAGTAAAACATCGTGAGAAATTCAGCTTTGATTTTACCTGAATACTCGGTCTCTAATATCCTGTAAATGCATTAACGCTCTATTGTTATAAGGAAACAAACAAGAATTTTAGAAATTTTTAGATGGATTGTGGGAACTGAAATATATTTGAAAATATGTGTAAAAAGTTTTTGTACATAAGTAGGTGTAGATGTGACAGACAAAATCCGGCGATTATCGAATATCTTCTCGATGCTGCCGACTTCTTCTCATTGGCCGGATGTTTTCCGTTCTCCGTATTATTATTCTTCTTTGTAGCAGTTACTATGAAGGACGAACGTCTTCGGCTCTCCGTAAGGAGTCCCAAGGACAACATGACAAAAAAGAGTTGAAAGTTATTAACTTTAGAACACTTTAGACACTTTAGCTCACTTTTAACCTCGTCATTTTTTGCTTGATTTTGTGTGTTTTGTTTGCTAAGCTCGTACTTCGATGAAACATGAAAAAAAGCACGAATTTTTTGGAGATAAAATGAACATTCGAAGATTTAAAAACATATCGAAAGTTGCATTTGTTCTTGTGGTAATAGCGGCGGTTTTTTGCCCTGTACCGCGTCTGGTGCAGGGTTGTCCGTCCGCCAAAGGCTACCAGGAAAATCCGGGCTATCCGATTACCGCCGTTCCGTTCACCAAAGTCACTCTGACCGACGATTTTTGGTCCTCTCGCATCGAGACCAACAGAAATGTAACAATTCCTTTCGGTTTCAAGAAATGCGAAGAAGAGGGCAGAATAAGAAATTTCGCCAAGGCCGGCGGCCTTATTGAGGGCAGGTATGAAGGACAGATGCCTTTCGACGATACCGATGTTTATAAAATCATTGAAGGCGCTTCGTATTCTTTGACGATACATCCGGACAAGGAGCTTGAAAAATATATAGATGACATTCTCGTAAAAGTCGCCGCGGCACAGGAAGATGACGGATATCTCTGTACGTGGAAGACGCTCGATCCAAAGTCTACTCCCGCTCAGTGGGTAAGGCCGGGGCCTCGCTGGTATCATTTGGCGGCGAGCCATGAATTATACAACGCTGGCCACATGTACGAAGCGGCTTACGCCCATTATCGGGCGACCGGCAAAAGGAACTTTTTGGATATCGCCCTGAAGAACGCCGATTTGATCGCCGAGACTTTCGGGCCCGGCAAAAACATGGACCCGCCGGGACATCAGATTATCGAAACCGGGCTGGTGAAATTGTACCGGGCGAC
>JAFGBG010000068.1 GCA_016933295.1 Sedimentisphaerales bacterium
CCGAAATACACGAATAATCTCCGCTCCGGCTTAAGCTCGTAATCGAAGGAACGTTTGTACCAGATTGTACCCTCATAAAATAAGAGCTCGTCCCTCTGGGTGTTCCAGTCACCGGGGACTTTGAGCGTCCAGCTATTATCGAAGTCATATTCGACGAGGTCGGATTTGTTTCTTGGCTTGGCATTTCGGAAGTATCCGTTCCTGCTTTCTGTGTATCGGTAGTCGTAAAAGCCGTTTTCGTATGGGTCAATGATGATGCGCCATGTGCCGTTAAGGCTTGTTGTCTGACGATTGCTCACATTAATCATAAAACTCGCTTCGTCGGCATATGTACAATTGATGATGAGCAAAGATAATATAGAGCAAATTATAAAATTATCCCTCTTCTTCATATCTGAGTTCCTTTCCTGTTACCGGAATCTAATTCTCGTTTGTTGTTATCTTCCATTTGATTACCATCTGGCAGGGTATATATAAATAGCACAGAAAACTTTCAGCATCTCTTCTTGACATTTATTCATACCTCTTTTTCCATGATGTTCCGAAATCTCCCGCCGCTTATGGGATGATCGGCAACAAGCTTGCCATTGTACAGCAGGCCGGATACGGCATAAGGCCACGGTGCGTTCTGGGCTTGTCTGTAATTTCTATAATCAACTATCCTCGGTTCTATTCCGTATCTGGTTCTTGCTATTTCGGTAATATCGTTGACCATTTTTACGTTTTGAGGACATTGGCCAGAGGTTATAATCGTGAGGCCCTTACCGAATTTCTTTCGCTTCTTATCCCACTGCCCCTTAAAGCTCGGTGTTGGAGCAGATTTCTTAAATTTCTTCACAAACAGTGAAAAATCTGGAAGTGCCTTCTCAACCTCATCGAATCCGTTCTTAAGGAACAATTCCTTTCCAGCCATGAAAGTACCCTCGCGTGTTACGACTGCCACACCATTCATATCTGCCTTTTTAGCATCCTTCACACATTCCTTAACAAGGAGTGTGCCATAACCTCTGCCCTTGCACCTCGTTTGCATGTATATGCAGTGTATGAACATGTAATTCTCAGCATTCACTGCTCTCCATGCACGTTCACCTGGTACGTACTCGATATACCCTGCGAGACCATCATCTGGTGTACTGAGCATCTTCACCTTCAAACCTTCGGACATGCGTTTCTTTATCCACTGGAACTTGTGTTGGTAGCCCTCATTACTCGGATTTTTATGCCCGCACAATGGCACCTTTCCAGCGTTCTTCGGTGTCATCTCGATTATTTGGATTTTTGCCCGCGGTGTCCCAGATGTCTTCATCATCACTAATTTATTTTTCTTCTCATTTGCCATAGTCTTTACTAATAGATTCGTGCTAGAATACTTTCATATCTCTGCATCGAGTCAAGTACCACACCCACCGTTGTCATAAAAAAGAACTTACATGATTACACTCGTTTCAGATTTACTTTTCGGCCTCTATCTTATTGCGAATCATTTCTAATTTCTCTTCCATTTTATTACCGTCGGGCAGAGTATATTTCATACTAACGGAAAGCTTATTGTCGTTGATTTTTTCTGTGATACCTACACTTGTGACCCCTCGGCCGATCCCGGACCATTCCCATTCCATGACTTCTTTGTTGTCTTCCAACCTGCCCCTGCCTTGGCCATACAAACGCTGACTATCAAAGCAATACGCAATCCTTTCGCCGGTCTTTGGATCGATCGTTTGAATTAGCAGCGATTTGTAAGGCATGCTCACAAATCTCTCCAATTCTTCATCCGAGACGTTTGTCGTTTGTTTAAGCGCCTCCTTAAGCTGTTTCTTTTGCTCATCAGTCATTTCGCCTGTCTCGTTCCAGCTTTCCCAAGTTAAAAACTGCCCATTCAAAATAGATTCTATTATAAATCCGCTTGCTCCTTCCTCATTTGATTCGCCCAAGCCTTCCGATTCGTCACCAAGAAAATCTGAATGGCCGCTCGTAACTTGCCACTTGCCAACAAGCCACTTACTCCAATCGTCTTCAAGAGGTTCCGGCTGGAATGAAGATGATTTACTTTCTTTCGCTGTTTCTTTCTGTTGGATTGCTGTACAAGAAACCATACCTGCCATTATAACGAGAATCAAAATCGATAACCTTTTCATTTTTAGACCTTTCATCGTTAAGAGCAGAATACGAATTTATTCCAGCAACTTTTGATAGACTTCTTCGATTGTATCGACCATCGTATTGGGTGCGAATTTCGTTTTCACGGATTCTCTGCCGTATTCGCCGAGTTGTTTTCTCAAATGCTCGTCTTGGATTAATTCCGCACAAGCTCTAATCAGTTGTTCTACGTTCTTCGGTTCAATCAGTCGGCCGGTATTTTTATTTACGACTTCTCTTGCACCATCGACGTCGAATGAAATTGCCGGTTTGCCGCACAGCATCGCCTGAGGCAGAGTTCTGGCAAGACCTTCCCTCAACGAGCAATGCACGAGAATATCCGAAGATTTTATAGCTAAGGGAATCTCGCTTGGAGGCAAAAGTCCGGTGAATTTAATTCTTTCCGTTAATCCAGATTTACTAACCTGCTGCTTGTATTGGTCGGCCAGATTGCCGTCTCCGACAAACAGCCATACGCAGTTTTCAAAACGTTTGGAAAGTTCTTTTGCCGATTCGATTATAAAGTCATGTCCCTTGAGCATAAAGAGCCGGGCGATAGTTACGAGGACGACCGCGTCTTCGGCGATTACATATTTTTGCCGGAATTGGCTTTTTTGTTCTTCTGAAATCGGCTTTAAAAAATCCCCTTCCTCGATAGCCGAGTACGCCGTTACGAATTGCTCCGGTCTTCCGATACCTACGGCTTTCGCCTGAGAAGTCATGGCGTCGGCCACGCTGATAAAAAAATCCGTTTGTTTGGCGGCGAATTTTTCGACGGCAATATAGAATTTACTGAGCCATTGGCTTTGGTACGGGTGAAATGCCAGGCCGTGAATGGTGTGGATCACAACCGGCAGATTTTTTGACCACTGTCCTTTTAGGATATGCCCGGCGAATCTGCCTAAAATGCCCGCCTTGGCTGAATGAGTGTGGACAATGTCCGGTTGCAACTGCCGCAGGTGTTTTTTTATTTGAAAATAGCTGACTATATCGTTGTACGGGTTTATCGCCCGCCGGAGCCTGTCAATGACTATTACCTTATAGCCCTGGTTCTTTGTCTGCTCAAATAGCTCGCCTTCCGGGCCGATGGCGGGGCCGGTGATAAGCGTGACATCGTGACCTCGCTGCGCCAGGAGCTTACAGGTAATCAGCGTATTTTCCTGCGCCCCGCCGAGTATCAACCGGGTTATTATATGAATAATTTTCATTTTCTTAGAATACAGAACATAGAATACAGGAGACAGAATACAAGAATATTTACTTCTTAATTGCATTCACATAACCGGCTAAAAGTTTCCCGCTCTCATCGAGCTGGCCGTATAACCGGTCAGTATCTGCATATCCTAAGTCCTTTGAGAGAATTAAATAGTAACGGCATTCCTCTAATGATCCTTGTGCGATGTTCATATATCGAACTTTTTCTGCACTACTTCTTTTCTTGAATCCTTCAGCGATATTCGCAGGAACAGAAACCGCTGCTCTTCTTAGCTGCGATGTCAATCCATATATTTCTGTTTTCGGAAATGAAGAACTCAGGCGGTAAATAGATAACACAAATGCATGTGCCTTCTGCCATACTATCAAATCCGTAAACTTTTGAGCCGACTTTGCCATAATATTTAATATCCTTGTATAAATAGTTATCAGTTAATATTTATATACCAAGAACCTTCAGAAAGTTGCTTACTTTAGAAAATACTTTTGTCTTGAGACTATTATCTGCTTCAATTATTGTATTTTTAAATGTGATTTCTATTAACATAAAATCAGCATGTGGAACAATGGGAATAAATATATAATCATTTACATCATTTTCTTTTCGAAATGGCTTTCCTTCTTGTAAACGAATTTCATGGCATTGAATAAGAAGATTTAGTGCATGACATTTTTCTATATCGATTTTTTCTATTATATTGTCAACATTGACTCCTGGATTGAAATGTTCCAGGATTTCATTAACCTTCAATTCTTCTTTTATAAAATCTAAACGATGTGGTTTTGGATTTTTGAAGTATTCATCTTTATGTTCAATATCATAATTAAATCGTTTCATAAAAGAGTCTCTTCTCCTTTGAAAACATCCCGTTTTTTGTTCTTTTTTGAATATTCTCTCTACCCACTCTGCGGCGGTGGAGACAGGTATTTTTTCAGGGAAACCACCTTGTGGAAGTTTCGCTTTAGTATAGCCTGGGACTTGATTTGCCAAAATGGCAAGAGATGAACGAAAAGTGCAATTATCAGAAATATTCTGGGGAATTAGAGGAAGGTCGGGTGTTTGGATGCCCGGATTTTGCTCTTTGCATTGGTCTAATACTTCTTGTGTACAAGCTCCAAAGACTTCTGTAGGCATTGTATATTTAAGGCTGGCTGAATCGATAACAGCAGCTATCTCATTTATCGATTGCATTGTTGCTCCACCCCCAATCCAATCCATCGTTTGGGCTGGATTAAAAATTAGACCACAGCATGATTTAATATATTCATCAAGGCGTTTATAATCATTTTCTGATTGACCATCTGGTTTTTCACCTTTTCGTACTTTGGAAATATAAATCAAATGATTTGTATCAAGGTATATCTTCTGTGGTTTTTCAATAACTAACTGATTATCATTTTTTTGTTCCATTCTGTATTCTGTCTTCTGTGTCCTGTATTCTAATAACGTATCCATATAAGGCAAAGTCCCTGAGCCGGGGCGAGGCGTCCGGCGGCGGTTCTGTCTTTTGCCTCGAGAATATGATTGATTTTTTCCGGTTTCCATCGGTCTGTGCCGATATCAACTAAAGTGCCGACGATATTTCTAACCATATTATACAAAAAGCCATCCCCTTCGACATCGATATATTTCCATTTATCTTCGGCGGTGACTTCGCAGCGAAATATGGTTCGAACAGAACTTTCACGTTTGTCGGCGGCGGAAGCGAATGATTTGAAGTCCTTTGTTCCGACTAATAATTGTGCAGCTTCATTCATCGCGACCACATCGAGTTTTCTGTGCATGTGCCAGCATTGATTTAACTTCATGACGGGCCGGTATCTGCCGGTATGAATCGTATATCGGTAGAGCTTGCTTTTGACATCGCCCAATAAATCGAATTTCTGCGGAACTTCCTCGGCGGAAGTCACAACAATATTACGCGGCAAACGGCCGTTCAGCGCATCCGGAAAATTCTCGGTCGGGATGGGACTATCGATCTCGAAAAGAGCGACCTGGCCCAGCGCGCTGACTCCGGCATCGGTCCTGCTTGCTCCGTGAACGGGGATCCGTGTTCCGACGAGATTAGACAGCGCCTCAACCATCTCACCCTGAATGGTTCTTTTGTCCGGCTGAGTTTGCCAGCCGCTATAACGGCTGCCGTCGTACTGGAGGATAAGTTTTATCTTGCGAACGGACATGCTCGCTATTAAAGCAGTTTTTCGGCGATTTGAACAGCATTTAACGCCGCGCCTTTTCGCAACTGGTCGCCGGCGACCCAGATATTTATACCACGATTCTCCGGCAGAGATTCGTCCTGTCGGATTCTGCCGACGTAAATATCGTCTTTGCCTGACGCATCTATCGGCATCGGGAAGCGGTTGTTTTTACGGTCGTCCAGAACAGAAACGCCCGGGGCTGTGCTTAAAAGGTCTCTTACCTGGTCCGGCGTCATCGCGTCGGTAAACTCAAGATTGATACTCTCGCAATGCGCCCGGAAAACGGGGATGCGGATGCAGGTGCATGTAATCGCGATCTCCGGACAGTCGAATATTTTCCTGGTCTCGAGGACCATTTTCGTCTCTTCAAGATTGTATCCGTTCGGGCCGAGTGCCGAGTTATGACTGAAGACATTGAATGCTATCTGGTACGGGAACGCCTCACAAGTCGGTTCTTTTCCATCTAAGATTTCCTGCGATTGTTTTTCCAGCTCGATCATCGCCGATTGCCCCGCTCCGCTGGCGGCTTGATAAGTGCTCACGACCATTCTTTTGACCGGATTCGCTTTGTGAAGCGGCCAGACCGGCACTATCCCGATAATTGTCGAGCAGTTCGGATTGGCGATGATGCCATTATTTTTTTTGATTGCCTGCGGATTAATTTCCGGAATAACTAAGGGCACGTCCGGGTCCATTCTGAACGCCGATGAATTATCCACTACGATTGCGCCGGCCTCTACAGCGGCCGGTGCGAATTCCTTGCTTCGCGATGCTCCGGCACTGAAAAGAGCGATATCGATTCCGCTGAAACTTTTCTTAGTTAATTCTTCGACGATGTATGTTTTGCCTTTAAATTCGATTTTCTTGCCTGCCGACCTGCTGCTGGCGAGCATTTTCAGAGAATCG
>JAFGBG010000069.1 GCA_016933295.1 Sedimentisphaerales bacterium
CGTGACTATATCTGCGAGCGAATCGAATACTATTCGTTGAAGGACGCTCCCTGGCAAAAAGACAAATCATGGCTCGAAGGAGTCGAGCTTAATGAGCTGTCTATGGTTACCAGAAACATCACCGAAGTGACAGAATATCGCCGGACCGAAGACGGCAAATGGTATCCGTACAAGATAGATTTCAGGATTTCCTCCTACGACCCTGATACCGATTCGTTTCGACCTTACAGCCTTAACAGCGTGAAAACTGTTTATCTCCAGACGAACCCGGAATTTCCGGAAGGGATTTTCGATCCGAATAATCTGCCGAAATAACATTGCTGAGCTTGATTACGACAGTAGAAAAGCCGGGCCGGATTTGGCTCGGCTTTTTTATCCGCTCTTGCCGGTGATACTTCTGGACAATAAAACGCCGATTTGGTATAATTTATGTATAAATCCGAGGAATTTTGGAGGTTATATGAAAAGACTCAGAAGGGCACATCAAAGACGGATTAATAATCCACAGGACGCCTTACGGCGGAGCAAAAAACTTCGTCAAAAAGTAATCGCCGCAGGCACGGTAGCGGCAATTACTTTCGGTGCGGCAGGTCTGAAAAAGACTTTTGCCGATGCAGTCCCGGTAAACAAACCGGACCAGCATCAGTTAGTCGTTAGTCAGGATGCGGATGCCGACCAGCTTGCCGATGTCGAGGAATTCGCTATCGGGTATCGCCCCTTCGATTCCGACCAGAACCGCAACCAGATTCCTGACGGCGTGGAACTGGCAAAACGCATCGCCGCGGCAGTCAGCGAGCTGCCGAGTTACATCCCCGGCACTCTCATGCCAATTCCGAACCGGACGTATAAAATACATCATACCTTTTTCGGACTCGAACGCTGTGACATCTGCGGCCAGCAGGTCAACATGGGCGGTTACGAGATTATTAATCCGAACCTCGAATTGTCTTATCCGGATCCGAACGACCCTCTGGAAGGTGGATTTTTGCCGGAATTGGCATTGCACTATCTGGAGCACGGCTCCTTCGATTGCTACGGCGACGTTCATCAGGGCAGAGTCGATATCTCGCGTCTGATGAGAGTGCTTGAGCTGAGGCTGCCTTACGAGCCGAACGAACATCAATTAGCTGTAACCTCCGCCGACCTCGACGAAGACCTGCTGACCGACAGCGAAGAATTATCCGCCGGCTATAATCTTTATAATCCCGATCAGGACGAGGACCTTGTCCCCGACGGCATCGAGCTGGCGAAACAATGTGGCGAAGTTATCGACTCTCTGCCGATACATGACCCTAACGGTCCCGAAATCCTCCATGCCATCCAAAAAGTAAGTTTCCTGCAGCGAGGCCTCGAATATTGTGACATCTGCGGGGAGTCGGTAAATATGGGTTACTGGAAGATTGAAAATTCCAGGCTCGGGCTTTCCATCGACGTCTCTGAAATAGAATTGCATTACATGCAGCACGGCTCTTTCAGCTATGCCGGTGACGTCCACGGCAAAGGCAGACTCGACGTGCCGCTGCTGGCAGAAATTCTGGAGATGCCCAGCCGCTGCGGCGATTTGGGAACGATTTTCTCACCCGCCGATACCAACCGCGACTGCCGGAAAAATCTCGATGATTTGACCGAATTGCTCGATCAGTGGCTGAAAAATTCCGATTTATATCAGAGTGAATGATATGCCGGACACAAACTGTCACCCGAATCCGATTCCCGGCCTGCGAACGCTTAAAGCAATTGATTTCGAGCTGGCATATCTGGCACTTTTGACGTCTGAAGGCCTCAAGCCGCTAAGCAGATGGGAAAAACCTTTAGACGAACGTAGTCTCGAATCTTTACGCCGGATGGACATGGTGACAAAACAGATTCGGCGAACGGTAAAGACCGGCTCAGATGTAATCGAGACGGTTTTCAGCCGCTCGCCGGCTTACATCGATTTGTACGAAAAGCGTTTTGAAAATACCGCCGTGGATAAATCCGCCGAGACCCAGCGATTCGAGGGATTTCTGTTCGGTTATCCTCCCTGCTGCATCGAGCAATATATCATCGAGCCCTACGCGAGGAACAATCTGCCGGAGCATGAGCAGAAACTTCTATTCCACTGGGCCTGTAGTAATTGCGCCGTCACGCCGTTGCTGCTGCCCGCCTACGAAAGAGTTTACAACAGGCTCAACATAATTGAGTGACAATTGCGGCACGAAGCTGTTTTTCGGCTTATCCTTCGTAGTATTGGGCTTCGTGTCATAGAATCCCAATCCCACAATTCCGACTCTAATCATATTTGCCACTCCTGATTTACGATTCTCAACCCGGAATGATAATCCTGTATCCGGGATTGCATAGCATTTTCGTGACTATTAAGGCTTTTTGCAAAGGATAAATTTGCCGCGGCGGGAATTTAAACGGATATATCCGTGATTTCAAGCTGTAAAAAATCGTACGGAAGTATTTGTGCGAAATCTTATTAATCGCTGCTGCCGGGAGAGCCGCCGATAATTGTACCGGTCTGCCATGATTCTTTCTCGCCCCAACTATCCGGGTCGGAATTTGCCGGGTTTAATATTTTCAGAGAAAAACCTTCACCATCGGTATCGTCGTACCAGCCGTCTTTGTAGCTGAAATCAAGAATGGTTTGCCCGGCGGCATCTTCGAGCCGGATTCGCTCGCCGGCGTTATCTAATTTGCCGGCGTATTGTCCGGCGATATTTATGCCGCTGCCGTATTTTGTCTCGAAAGCGTCTTTATCCTGTACAACAACAATATATTCGCCGGCAGCAAGTTCGATACTGGGGAAGGTAAAGTTTATGCCGTTTGTGAATTTCACTAAGTTCAGATTGATTGTTTCGGAGCTGATGTTCGTCAACTCGATAAATTCTTCGTTAGGGTCGTCAGGTTTACCATCATTTTCCGGGTGATACATGAGTTCGGTGATTCGCAGATTTTCCGCCACAGGCCCTACGGCATAAGTCGCTTCGTTCAACGCGCTCCATGTATTGCCGCTTAGTACCCTTGATTTAATATGAACACTTTCGGTCAGAGTGATGGGGCCGGTATATTCATGAGTATTCGATGAAAGTCCTTCGTCAGAGTTTGAGCCGCTCTCGGTGGCAACCAGCTCGGCAGATATCAAAAAGTCCGAGCTTGAGGAAGATACATTAAGACCTTGAATGGCAAGGATATTTTCGCCGGAATCGATTGTATTGATATATGAAGAGACGTCGATATTTTCGAAATTTACGGCCTCGGAATCGGAATGGGTAGTGTCGGCGCTGGAGTTGAAGCCTGGCGTCCCGTTGAAATTGCGGCGGGCAATTTCCACACCGTTGATGTATGCTATAAAACCATCGTCGTAAAGTATTCTGAACGTCATAACGTTGAAACGGCTCATATCTTGTGTGACGTTGAAGGGTATCCTGATATAACAACTGGGCTGGTTCTGATACATCTGGTCATACAAATCTATTCTAAAATAATTTTGATAACCACTTGCAGCCTCAAAACCCACTCCTCCCGTGCCCGAAATCCATGCCGAATCACTGAAAGCACCTCCGCCTTTCCAGTTGTCACTCACCGGGCCGGCAGGTACAAGGACGCGCTTGTCGGAGTTTTCGGCAACTAATGTAAATTGTTTGTCTGGTTCGGTCATAGTGGTCGATTGGCGTGGATCGGAACCATCGAGAGTATAAAATACCGTTCCGGTCGAATTGGTTATTGAAAACGAACTGTTCGTAGTCACTTGTCCGCCGTGCTGATAGGAACCGTTTATATGGAATACAGGGGCATCAATGTTGGGGTACCAGCCTCTATTTTTAAACTGCTTTAGAACGATATCCGTTCGTTTTGGAAAGTACGTTCCCAGGAGCCAGGTACGTTCGAGGAGCCAGTGAGGCTCGCGCATATAACGGATATGAGCGAATCTGTCTATCTGATTGTCACCCCATCGAGCGGATTCTCCTACCACGGCACGATCGACATCGTCGAGGCGGATCCGGTACAATGCCGCCGCCCCTTCGGGTGTAAGAAATCCGTCGTTGAAAAAATACCGGTGTACGTGGTCGGCAAATAAAAGTCGGTACTCAGCGTTTTGCGCAAGTCTGTTATGTAAACGTGTAGGACCGCCGGCGTTATCCCGGCCGGTGGAATCCTCATTGAGGTCCTCCATCAGGTGCTCGCCGTCCCAGTGATGAAACCGCCATCGACCGTTGGGGTCAACGGCATTGCGTGTAGCATACCAGTTCTTATGACCCCAGTCCCAGTCTCCGACATAGTAGTGCGGAATTAAATAATTGATAAAGTTATCCACGTCGAGATACTGTTGAATTAACTGATAATTATCGTTAGATACCAGTCCTGATTCGGCGATATTCATCATTTGATTGAAAGTTGTATTAGAGCCGTTAATAATTTCGCCGCTGTTATGTTTAAGGCAGTCGTAGTCGTCCGCATTTCCGCCCATGTACGCTGCGGCAAAGCGGTGGTCCGGCCGCTCGTGAAGATTATACAATCCCCAGTAAAGGCCGTTGATATAAAGATGTACGTGCCTTCCGTAGTGGCTATAGCCGCCCAGGGCATTCTGTATATCTGCCACGAACTGGTCCCTTGTATATTGAGCGAGGTCCGGCTGATAGATTGGCCTGCCCGATATCCAGGGTCGGGTGCCGTGGTCCGTGCTACCGCCGCCATAGTTCCAGGCGTTTCCCAGGCGGGCATCCAGAACTACCGTATCGAATGTGTCGGTCGGAGAATTGTCAAAGATTTTGTAATTAAGCTTCGTCGGGCCTCCCGTGGGAGTGCCGTCATCGGTAGTAGTTTTAAATCTTGGCCGCATGGAAAGTTTATCAGACTTCCACCTGTCGAGACTGGTACCGCCGCCGCTGACACCGCCCTGCATTGATATTGCGCAGTTTATTTGAAAGTCATCGCCGCTGTTGGGATCGATATATTCCATTGATACAACTCGTTCGGTACCGTCCTGCGATTCATTGACATAGATACCTTTACTGCCGAACCAGTCATCTTCATTCATTACTAAAGATACTGTAGGTACCGATTTCATATCATCCTTGATTGTGTCGCTATAAGCGTCAACAACAACAGGATCCATTTCGTAGTCGGGACCTGCATGACCCCAGCCGCTTACAGGGAAACCGGGGGGGCTTTGCGGCTGTACGATCACATCGTCGAGAAAAATATACGTATGAGTATCCACATTTGTCGGCATCCAGCCGGTTTTATGCGCCATCGCTCGCAGGCAGGTTGTAGTGGAAATCTGAACGGGGCCGGTATAAATTCTGCCGTATGTTTCGGTGGGAGTACTGCCGTCGGTCGTATAACGTATTATAGCTTGCGGCGTTCCGGTACTTATTGTCACGGAGAAAGGTATATCGTAAAAACCGCGGTCCTGGCTGAATTTAGTATCTTCCACAATCCCGGAATAGCCGCTCTGGTTTTCTTCGCCGGGACTGGGAACTACGAAAAACTGCCACTGGTTTCCGGCATCCGGATATCTGCCGTATGAGATATCCGTTTTCTGGGCGTTAAAAGCGATACTGTCTATCGGGGTTATCCCGTCACTATCGTATAAAGCGATTTGCTCGCCGTCGGCACTGAGCTTGAAATTCGCGTGCAGCCCGGTCTCGGCAATATCTTCATCGGCCCATATCAGCAGATAGCCTCCCGCCGGGATGGTCGTTGAGTTGGGAATCCGCCACTTGGTGCGAACGGATAAATCGTCCGTCAGATACATCCCTCCCATATTGACGGTATTTGTGCCGTAATTATGAATCTCGATCCAGTCGTCGTATTGGCCCTGCGGATCCGCTTCACTGTTGCCGTTGGATGCCATAAGCTCGTTAATTACAAGCGTTTCTGCGGCATTTGCCGTATTGCAGAAGCCAAACGGAGCCAAAATAGAAAATAATATCGTGCC
>JAFGBG010000070.1 GCA_016933295.1 Sedimentisphaerales bacterium
AACTACAACATATAGAAATTTTCTTGGGAATTCAACCAGATGTTGTGGTCAACGCCATACATTCTGTATCGGCAAGTTTATGATAAATCGATAAAGTGTAAAGACCAAAATTCGATTTTTTTTAATGATTTTTTTCGCTTCGCTATTAGTCCTTATTTTTACTACATCTACGAAGAGAAAAAATTTTTTCACCGAACGAAGATTAAAGCTTCGTGAACTCAATCCAGCGCTGCGCGATCCATGAATGCGCCCACTGATAAGGATGAACCATATCATCCGACCACTCCTGCTGCGGCACATTTTCGATTTTTTTATCGATCAAATTCTGCAAAGGTACTAAAACAGCATCGAACTTTTCAGCTAACTTATGTACGACGCGGATATATTCCTGCAAAGCAATATAAACCGGATTGTTTTTGTCCCGGCAGAACAAAAAAGGCTCCATCAATATCAACCGGCGATCGCATTTAGCCTTAGCCTGTGAAAGTAACCGTTCGTATGTTAGTTCGTATTCGTCGAGCAGTACCGCCTCGTTCAGCCTGTTTGCATATTGACGGCAGAGGTCGTTAACTCCGATAAGTATGCTCAGGATGTTCGGTTTATGATTGAGGCAGTCTTTCTGCCATCGATTGCTCAAATCGCGAACGGTATTGCCACTGATACCAGTATTGATAACGCCGATATCATATTCGGGATATTTTGCGAGCAGGTAATTTGCCGCAAAATGTACATAGCCGTTACCGAACGGTTCGTATGCCGCATCGAATCTACCGGCATCGGTTATGCTGTCTCCGATAAAAACGATTGTATCGTTTCGCTTAAGATTTATCATGGTTAGCAGTATCAATCTTTCCGTTAAAATAGGTTATCATATACCTGCCCCGATTTACCTGCGACAATTCGGGAAGAAACGTTGATTTTATCACCATTGATATGGAAGGCAAGTTCTTTATGCCGCTAATCAACCCGGATTAAATAACGTACTTTTTCAAAAAACCTGCGTCGAGCGAACAAAAAAGCATTGAAGGTAAAAAACGGATTTATTCCGGAGTTTTGGGGATCAGAGATTGCAATCTATCTATTAACTCTATTATATGGACAGTTGCTACCGCCCAAATGCGTTCGTGCTTGATTTCACCATATTCATGAGCTAATACATGGCGTTGAGCGATTATTTTTGGCCATGGAATCTCAGGGTGTTTTTCCTGGAAACCGACAGAGATATTTCTGGCAGCCTCGCCTATTATCTCGATATGGCGTTCGACAGCGCCTCGAAGGAGGCGGTTTGATGTATAATCTTTGAATGTTTTTCCTTCAACAAACTGACGTATCGCCAACGCGGCATCCAGCATATCCCACACATACGATGTATCGCTTGTATCAGGCCGCATATACTACCTTATAATTGTTCAGTATTTCCCGCTTACGAAATGGATTTCGCAGGGCATCCTTCTCAACAAGGTCTATTTCCCTGCCAAACATCTGATGCAATCCTTCCCTCATATCGAAAAGATCCCATAAGCTCCAGCCGCAATCAGGAGTAAAAGTAACAAGAATGTCTATATCGCTGTCTGGGCGAAAATCGTCGCGCAGGACCGAACCAAACAGAGCCAGTTCCACTACTTTCCACTTCCGGCAGAACTCTGCGATTCTTTCCTCCGGTAAATCGATATTATGAAATTTCATACCTATTACCTTAACGATATCCTTAATTCTTTGTAAATATAACGCCCTCAGCAAACAAAGTCAATCGAATGATTTCGCCGCAGAGATTTTTCACCATAAACAGCCAAAGTTTTTCATTACATCTTTATATAAATTCCTTAATCCTCCTAACTTATTCTACATTTTGCTATTGATATCTCTGTTAATAGGAGTTCCACAGAGAGGTTCGCCGTAATAAGATTTGCTGGCTTGGGAAGTTCCGCCGTAAGCACCCATATTGATAATCCCACCGTTGGGCTGAGGTTCATCACCAACCGGGCTGTTCGGATCGCCTGCGTCGATACACGAACTGGTTACATCGTCAATCACCCAGGTTTCGCTTGCCGGATCGTACCTTCCCGCCTGGGATTTTAGATGATAATCGCCCTCTATCCATACAGCGTTCGGGTCGTTCGGCTCAACAATAATAATTGGGTCATTAACATCCACCCAATATCCCGGTGCGGCAAAAAGAGGATCAACATCAATGCAGTTTATATATTCTGCGCAAGAGTCGTACATAGGATAGGGCCACTGGTTGGGAATGGTCGGCGTTCCCTGAATACAACAATAGTAAACCTGTATTCCAACCGGAGCGATTATTCTCACACACATCGGACAGCATGGAGAAATTACTACCTGGTTCTCGTCGCCTCCGGTGTTGTTGAAGATAATACTATTATAAATAAAGGCCCAGTCGAGATAATCGAACCTGCAACCGGTTAATATTCCGCTTCCTGTGTCTGCTTTATTTTCCGAGATGGTACAGTTATTCAGGATGGCCCCTGTGCCGTAGAGTGCGACTCCACCGCCACCTTTTAAGGCCCGTGACGGCCATGTGCTGTTATAGTAATCGGTTTGACCTTCGGCGGAATTGCCGACAATCAGGCAGCCGGATACATTCGTGCCGTCACCGCAAATCAATCCGCCGCCGGCAGATTCAGCGGAATTTGCTTTAATAAGACAATTCAGGACAAGGATGTCACCGTCTGTGCTCGAGCAGACCATACCTCCACCGAAATCGGCCTGATTTTGTTCGATGAGGCATTGTTCTATGACCGGACCGCCGTTCTCACAGAAAATCCCCCCACCTTCGGTGGCGATATTTCCTTTTATTATACAATCAAAAATCCGAATAGAACAATTAATCGCTGCAATAGCACCACCTGAATAGAGCTGATTTTCCGTGATAATGAAATCATTGATTTTTGGAATGCCGTTTTCGCTGAGTGTTCTGCCATTCAACTCGTATCTTCTGACATAACCGCCTGTAATTGTAAAGCCCTCGACGATAGAATTCGCATCTTCGCCGCTGTGGAAATAAAAACCTCTGTGGGGCTCCTGTTCTGTTCCATTGCAGTCGATAATGCAGGTCTCGGGGCCGTCTTCACTTTTGACTGTTATCGCTTTGCCGGCAAAATCTATATCCCGGTTGCCGTCGCCGGTATAAGTACCGGCAGCGACAAGAACGGTATCGCCATCATTTGCATCATCAATAGCCGCCTGAATATTATTAAAATCCGCCGGGCCATCGTCATCGACATAGATAATTTTGCCGGTTGATGCTGGACAGAATACTGCCGGTAAAAACAGCAGAGTGAAAACACACCTGAAAAGAATTGTTTTGGTTTCCATATTCCTATCCCTCTTATTAATTTATGAAAATATGACGTCGATACAAGCTATGAACCTGTATCCTGGCGAAAAATCTCTGATTTTTAAGGCGGGATTGGTATGAATATGAAACAAAAATAAATAATAACGGCTGAAATTATACCCCTCAGGGGTAAAATATTATAAATAAAATATAAACCGCCTTTATATGACTATACTACCATAAAATGGCTTGCCTTGGCAAGAAAATTCCGGCAAATTTTTACACTTGAGATGTCGCTTGATATCCTGCGGGGCAAAGTTAGAATAAGGCTATGGCCGAAAAACAGGATAAATATGCAAAGATTCGTGAAAAGATAAGGGAATTTCCCGCCGGACCGGGGCTGTATTTTATGAAAGGCTCCGGCGATAAGGTCCTTTATATCGGCAAGGCCAAAAATCTGCGCTCGAGGGCGGCAAGTTATTTTCAGCCGGGCAGCGATTTGTTCTCGTCTCGCGGGCCGAAAATCGCCGAGATGATAGCGAAGGTCGAAAGCGTCGATTTTCTGGAAAGCCCGAACGAAGTTGACGCGGTCCTTCAGGAAGCCCGGCTAATCAAGGACATTCGCCCGCCTTACAATACCGACCTTGTCGATGACAAAACTTTTCCCTATCTGGAAATCACGACCGGCGAAGATTTCCCGGCTGTCTATATAACGCGAAAGCCGCAATCACGGGGCAGTATTTTGTTCGGTCCATTCACCGCGGTCAAAGACCTGCGCAGCGTTCTGGTCGTGCTGCAGAAAATCTTCCGGTTCCGAACGTGCAAGCTGGATATAAAAGATAACGACACAAAGCGGCGATTTTTCAGGCCGTGCCTTTTATTCAGTATCAAACAATGCACGGCACCTTGCGGGGCGAAAATCGACAAACAGGAATACAAAAAGATTATCAGAGACCTGCTCAAATTCATGCGTTCCAAACGCTCGACCATTTTGCGGCAGTTAAAAAAGCAAATGGCCGAAGCATCCGAGGCGTTTGAATACGAAAAAGCGGCAATGTTACGCGACCGTATTCGACTGATTGAAAGGCTCGACCAGCGAGGCACGCCGGACGAGCATGTCCAGCCGGAAGTTTTCGCCGCAGACCCGGCCGAAGCGCTGGCGAAACTGCGGGAAATTCTGGAATCGCCCGAGCCGATAAGAACTATCGAGGGAATCGACATTGCCAATATCGCCGGAGCCGAAGCCGTCGGCTCGTTAGTAAAATTCATAGACGGCAAACCTTTCAAAAACGGATATCGAAGATTCAAAATCAAAACCGTCAAGGGCATCGACGATTATGCAATGATCGCCGAAGTGGTCAAACGAAGATACAAGTACGCCCAGAAAGGAGAAGAGCTTTGGCCGGACCTGATTTTAATCGACGGCGGCCTCGGCCATCTCAGAGCCGCCGAAAAGGCACTCGAACAAATGAACGCACCGGCGGTAAAAATCGCATCCATCGCCAAGAAGCAGGAAGATATATATACGCAAACAGGCAGCCGGCCCCTTAAGCTGGCTGCCCGTTCACCTGCCCGTAAGCTTTTACAGTACGTTCGTGATGAAGCCCATCGCTTCGCCCAGCATTATCACCATATACTGCGAGGGAAAAAGTTATTAGGCAAAGATTCCTGACTTTTTTACAAAATAGACTCGTTTTGCTCCGAAGTATTATCTGTTTGCTTTTCTTTCGTCAAGCGATCCAACAATTCGCTCTGACTTTTTTCCAGCTCCTTAATTCGATCCATCAGCTCGGTCATCTGTTTCTGAATATTATCATTCATTCGTTTGTCCGGTTGAAACATCTGGCCTGAGGGCCAATTTTGAGAAGGCATCTGCCACATCATGTTGTCTTTCAAATCAATCGGAGGCTGTATGGAGTTCCACAAGTTTCTGTCGGTACTTCTTTTCCTGGCGTTTTCGATCGCACTTTCGGCGTTCTTCCTGTATTTCTCCGGCAGCTCACTCAATTGTCCGATCGTTGTTTTATACTCTGTGTTACCCGAATTGATAGTGATGGTAGAATCTTTATCAGTAGGATCGCCTTCAATCACGATCTTGTAACTTTCATTGCCGTCATAATGAAAAGTCGTGTAGGTCTCTTTAAAGAGTTTGTTCATATTGAATCCGGAAGGCAGTTTATCTCCAAAAATCTCTTTCCATTCCTGGTCATTGGGTCCCATTCTGAATATTCTTCCCGGGCGCCATACCTGCTCGGCTTCCGGCTCGGGTGGATATTTCCACTCAGGCTCGCCCTTCGTCGCTCCCAGTTTAATCTTGAAAGTTTTGGGCTGACCTAAGTGTATAATATCCAGAGAAATCTCCTCTCCGATTCCTGCTTCCTGCACGGCAAAAACTACGCTTTCATATCTGAAGACGTCCTTATCTCCGATACGGGTAATAATGTCGTCTCTTTCGAGACCTGCTTCCTCGGCGGGGCTGTTGGTCTGTATGTTTCTTATTCTGACACCCTGTCCCGGTGGTAAACCGAGATGTTTGTTGAGCAGCTCCGGCAACGGCGAGGTATCCAGCAGAACTCCCAGATAAGGATGGGAGCCGTCCGATTCCGCGCCGAAGCATGTCCTCCCGTAAGGGACGGCCTGGACCAACGCTAACAGCAGAGCCATTACAACGATCAAGGTAATATTTCTCGTTTTCATGATTTTATCCTTTCAAACAACTTCTTTCGATTATGTCAAATCCGCCCATCGTAAACCGCCGGTCTGACGACATTTTCCCGGAGTCCCTCGACGAGCCATTGATTTCCTTTATCATCGGTATAAGTGTACAAGTCCACATTCCGAACTACATTCCCGGCAGAAGCTCGCATTATTTCCGGCGGAATTCGTGTTGTCGGATTTTCCCTCTCGCCGGGATCCCGGGCAATCACATCCCCACCTTCCCGCAGATTCCCGGTAGTCGCAAAAGAAGGTAAAACAAAATGCATGGCAAGACCTATTATCAGCCCGGCTGCCACCCCCGCGACAAAACGGAAATAGCCGCGATAGCCGGCGATCTTCCGGAAGGGATTTCTCGATTGGCGCCGATACGCCAGCTCAAAAATTTCCTCTGGATTTTTGCCACGACTTAGAAGCTCGGATGTGACAACTTCGCAACTGCGTTCGTGCAGGTCCTGAAACTGCCGAAGCAATTCCTCCGCCTGCGGATTTCTGTTCAGTTCTGCTTCCAGTATCTGTTGTTCGCTGGGTGTTATTTCACCATCGAGATATTTTCCTATTAGAATTTCAAGCATTTCCTGATTCATCTTTAACTTCCCCAAATATTTTTGCTGTCCTTGGTAGAGACAATGTTATAAATCATCCTTCTTGCTCTAACGAGTCGAATCTGCACCGTCGTGACCGGGATGTCCAGAATCTCGGCGATTTGTCCATACGTTAAATCTCCCGAGTGCTGGAGCATAAAAACCTGACGATACTTTTCCGGCAAAGACCGAATCGCCTCGATTATCTGCCGGAACAACTCCTTTTGTTCCATATTTTCATGTAAATGCCGGGCTTTATCATCGTCGGTAAGCTCGGCGAATTCTTCCTGCAACTGCATCGGACGCTGTGCCCTGCGCTGGCGGAATTTGAGAGCTTCCCGACGGGCCAAAACCGCAAGCCACGGTCGAAAACGTTCCGGCTCACGAAGAGTATCGATTTTCCTGATAACTCTGACACAAATATCCTGAAGGACATCGTCAACCTGGTCCGGCAAACCAACAATGCTGTAAACCAATCCCTTCATCCATGCCCAGTTTCGGGTCAGCAGCGTTTGCAGGGCCTCTTTATCACCCCGTTGAGCGGAACAAACCAGCGCCGATTCGTTTTGTCTTTTTTTCGTTTTCATATCCTGTCTTTACAATATAGATACTCTTCAAAGCCTATTCATACATTTTTTTTCACTTTTTCCTGCAATTTTTTACAGAGTTTGTCCGCCGAAAAAGCAATAGAATTGAAGGCGTTCATTGCCTATGTATGCTATGAATAAAGGCCGGGATATTATAGGACGATTTTCAGGATACTATATGGAAATATAACTTCCGCTGTACGGGATATAGTAGTGATTCTCCGGCTATTATATTATAGAAGGAATTAGTAGAAGCTAATACCCGGGATTATGGTGATATGAAAGCAGTATTTCCGCCGTACTTTTGAATAAAAGCCTCACCGAAAAAGACGCATTCCTTTGCCTCTTTCGATGCCTTTTGGCTGCGAATTATGCCAATCTAATAATGAATTTAGAGCATCAACTCCACACTTTTCGACGCCGCAGTAAAATCAACCCGCCGAGACCCAATAAAACTACCGTAGCCGGTTCCGGAATCATATAAGCAACCGTACCGAGAAATATCAGTTCGCCTTGCGGCGTAAGATTGTAAGCTCCCAGAGGATTTCCTTCGCTTTCCTGCGTACCGGCAACAAAAAATATTCTTTGCGAGCCGGCGTATTGGTTCGAGCCGTTGTAATATTCCATGCCCTGCTGCCATTCGGCAATCCACGCCGCTTCGAAACCTTCGGTAGTTGCAATCAGTTCGCCTTTGCCCACATCGGTAGTTCCCAGGAAAGTGGTATTACCCGAACCGACGGATTCGTCTAAAATATCTATAAGCAGGTTTGCAAAAATCGGATGACTGCCATCGACGATATCCATCATGGGAGCACCCATGTCGTCTATCAAAGACTCCGAATCAATCCAGGCCCAGTTATCTCTGCCGGCAAGCTCCGTATTAGTCAGCAGCAGTGGCGCCGTAACAGAGTTCCACATTGTCGAATCATCTCCGTCGGCGTACGCTGCACTATCACAGGAGCGGCTTATAATTACGAGATCGGCACGATTTAGGGCATCGAGCCTGTCTTGGTCGAGATCCTGCCAGTAATTTCGTTGAACATCAACAGAGTATCCCTGCGTAGTAAGGAGATCCACCCAGCCCTGGTCATCCATGAGACCATCGCCATCGTTATCAACATCATCCGAGACCCAGATGATATTATAGGTGGCATTAACCGGTAATGTCAGGCTCAATACCAACACCAAGACCGCCGGTATGAATTTCATTTTTATCATACCCCTCTCCTAATAGTTATGGATGTACTCTTTCTGCTCAGGCTATAAGCCAAAAACAAGAGTTTAACAAGAGCGCAGACCCAAACTCTCCGGTTATTTCCTGGTTAAACCAGTTTCAAATAACCCTCAATACGAAAACATTATCACTTTTTCCTTTTGATTTGGGTCCGGCTTTCGCCTGCCTCCATGCTGAAATCCATTGCTAAAGCTGTTTTAAGATATATAACTTATACAGCTTTTTCCTTCACCTAACGTTAGGTGATTGCCCAGGAACTATGGATATCTAACAACTTCACTTATATATATTTACCATATTTCCTATATTTACGTCAAGAATAATATTGCTTTCTGGTTATGACTTATCAATTCAAAAAAGAAAAGGCATATAACTTCCTTATTTATAGGACATTATATGCCTTTTAATACAAAATTTCTTAAAAAAACTGTTTTGCGTACAGTTTTTTTATGCCAGAATATCCGTAAAACGTGTTATTTAATTCTAAGCCTTTTCTGTTTCCTGCTCTAATTGTTCCTGACCGTCCGGTTCCTCCGCATCCGAATTTTGCCGCGTTTCTTCAGAGTCTTTTGGATTTTCATCCTCACTTTCAGCCGGCAAAACCGTATCGCCATCGGCTTTGGCTTGCGGAACTTCATCGGTCTTTTGTGAAGACTCCTGCTTTTGAGGAGCATCTTCGGCATCGGCATTTTTATTCTGTCGAGCTTTTGTTAATTGCTCGACATCAGCATCAGAAAGGACTTTCTCAGGACCCGTCGGAGTTTTAGGCTTAGCAGGAGCAGTGGCAGGTTCACTTGACTGCTCTTCCGCAGCCCATTGCACTCTCCGAAGACTCAAACCAATCTTTCGAGCGTCGGCATCAACTTTTAGAATTTTCACTTCAAGCTCGTCACCGACTTTTACAACATCCTGAGGTTTGTCAACTTTGTGATCGGCAAGCTCGGAAATATGCAAAAGGCCCTCTAAATCCGGCTCAAGTTCGACAAAAGCACCGAAATTGGTAATTTTTGCAACTTTTCCTTTGATGATATGCCCGGGGATATATTTTTCCGGAATAGCCCTGATCCATGGATCCTCGGTCATTTGTTTGATTCCGAGAGATATCCTGTGCTTATCCTCATTTACTTCAAGAACGATGCACTTTATATCCTGACCTTTTTGCAACGCTTCGGCGGGATGGCTGTGTTTTCTGGTCCAGCTCAGGTCGGAAATATGTATCATTCCGTCAATTCCCGGCTCTATCTCCACAAATGCCCCGAAATTGGTCAGGCTGCGAACTTGTGCCGTAACTATTGCGCCTACAGGATATTTCTGTGAAGCTATCGCCCAGGGATTCGTCTGGGTTTGTTTGAGACCTAAAGATATCTCCTGTCTTTCTCTATCAACATTCAAAACAACGACCTCGATTTCGTCGCCGAGATTTACCATTTCGCCGGGATGCGTAAGGCGTCTTGTCCAGCTCATTTCACTGATATGAACCAGACCTTCAATCCCGTCTTCCAGCCGAATGAAAACGCCGTAATTCATCACATTAACAACCGTTCCCTTGACCTTGGCGCCAACCGGATAACGATTTTCAACGTCATCCCACGGACTCGATGTCTTCTGTTTCAAACCAAGCGAAATCTTTTCGTGCTCCTTATCGACCCCCACAACAACACACTCTATTTCCTGATCAAGCTCTACAACCTCCGAAGGATGTGAAATCCTGCCCCAGCTCAGGTCGGAAATATGCAACAGACCGTCGAGACCGCCTAAATCCACAAAAACTCCGAAATCGGCAATATTTTTAACAACGCCTTTCCTCAACTGGCCGACCTCTATTTCCGAAAGAATCTTTTCCTTGCTGCTGCGACGTTCTTCTTCTATAAGTTTACGTCTCGATATAACGATATTTCTGCCTTCCACGTCTATCTTGAGTATCTTGCAGTCCACCTCTTTGCCGATAAACCTGCTTATATCACCCGGCTTTCGTATGTCAACCTGCGAGGCCGGCAAAAACACGGGAACCCCGATATCGACAAGCAATCCCCCCTTGATTCGCCTTATCACCTTGCCGGTAACAACATCGCCTTCGGTCTTTGTCTCAAGTATTGTCTCCCAGCCTTTAATAACGTCTGCTTTTCTCTTATTCAATACAACCAGACCACTCTCGGAGTCCGTATCTTCGAGAAGAACTTCGATTTCTTTGCCGGAGACTATCTCATCGGGGCTGTCAAAATCACTCGCATCGACGATTCCCTCGCTTTTGAGACCCACTTCGACAATAACATCATTGCCTATCTGCGATACTATTGTCCCTTTTAGAATAGTTCCCGGCAGGCGTGAATCCACTTTCTTTTGCAGCGCCTGCTCCAAAAAATCATTCTCCTCCTTGCCGAACATTTCATTTATCTGCTGTTCGAGCTTTTCCTGTGATAAACCCAACTTGTTAATAATATTTCTATCTACCATAAATCCAAATCCCAATGTGGAGTCTGCCTCTTTGACCTGTCGGCGCCCCACATTTACGCCGATAAGCCCCTGTACTACACTGTACAAATGTTAACTATGGTTAATCATTCTAATCACTTGCCTACGCAACAAGTGCAATTTATATCGGAATAAGATATTAATGATGATATATTTAACAAAAAAGCGCCGTTATTTCAAGATTCTCTTTACCTTTTTTATAGAATAGATTTATCCGGAAAATCTCCGCCGTCAAGAGTCGTCAGGTTCTTGACAAATTCCTCTATTATCCAGTCGGGTGTCGATGCTCCCGCGGTCACACCCGCCGTTTTTTTGCCTCTGAGCAGGTTTTTGTCCAATTCCTCCCAATTCTGTAAATGATAAGTATGCTTGTTTACCTTCCGGCACATCTCAGCCAGCCTTCGCGTGTTGGCACTTTCCAGGCCGCCGAGAACGAACATTATATCTACCTGTTTACCCAACTGTACGGCGGATTCCTGCCTTTTTATCGCCTCTTTACATAAGGTATTTATTACTTTCAACTCGCTAAAGTTACTCCGTCCGAGAGCACCAAGCATCCTGCCAAAATGCTCGGGGCTCTGGGTCGTCTGGCAAACAACCCCCAACCTGGCGTTATCCGGCAGTTTTTTTAGGTCGGATTCGTCGGTAATAACAATCACGTTTCCGGCACAGCCAACAACCGCCTGAACCTCCGGATGATTCTCCTCGCCGATAATAACTACCTCATAGCCCTCTCTATCGAACTCTGCGGCAATATGCTGGAGCCTTTTGACCAAAATGCAGGTGGCATCGACAATATCGAGCCCTTTTACTCTCAATTTCGCTATCTGCTCGGGAGCTGCTCCGTGAGAACGGATAAGGACGGTTCCCGACGGTATTTCATCTATTTTATCGACGGTTTTCAGCCCGCTCTTTGCCAACTGCTCGACCATATCCCGGTTGTGAATGATAGGGCCGAGGCTGTAAACGACTTTCTTTTCCAACAGAGTTTTTTCTGCAACGCGAATAGCGTTCCGGACACCATGGCAAAAACCGCATTTTTCAGCAACATGAACTTTCATCTGATAAAAACACATTCGCCGGTCATATACAATCGCCGCCTGTTTATAAATTGCAGATTCCTATCGTTCCCATTCCGGCGAATCCGCTCCAAATAAAAAATTTAATTAAGATGTGATTTTACAATAAAATTACTACGCTATCTACCAAAAATCTTTGCATGAAAATAAACTTTCAATCCGATTAATATTTTGACAAGTTTGTTCTTGACGCACACGTGCAAATCAGTTTTATTTACGAGTTAAAGTGATTTATGCAAAGATTCTCAGGTTTTCCACCTGTAATTAAAAAGCATATATATCTTATAGGGACGGTAAAAAGAAAATACCACAATTTTCTTGGAAAGGATTGAACAATGCGAACCGCAAAACTTTCAGCAATTATTCTCTTCTGTGCTTCTATCTTACTGGTAAACGGCTGTAATGGTCAGCTCGAACAATTACGGATTCAAAACGATGCACAAGGACGGCTTATAGACGACCTCCGCTCACAACTTGATGCGGCGAATGTCGAGCTTTCCAAATTAAAACTCCAGCTTGCCACCGCCCAGGGAAAAGGAAGCGTCGAGTTAGGGACACTGCAAGAGAAAATCGCCGCTCTCGAAGAGGATATAGCGAAAAAGAATGAATTAATAGCTTCGATGCAGCAGAGGCTGCTGTCCGGCGGAGCAGCACTGCCGGTCGAGCTGAGCACTTTGCTGGAAGATTTTGCCAAAACCAGCGATATGGTCGAATATGACTCAGAACGCGGCATTGTGAAGTTCAGAAGCGATTTACTTTTCGATAAGGGCAGCGACCAGGTCGCTTCCTCCGCGGTTGCAGCGATAAAATCCCTCTGCGGCATTCTTAATACGCAGGAGGGCAAAGAATTCGATGTCCTTATCGCCGGACATACGGATGATATTCCTATTCAAAAACCAGCGACGAAAGAAAAACATCCGACCAACTGGCACTTGTCCGTACACAGGGCGATTTCTGTTCTTAATGTAATGAAAAGCAACGATATAGCCCCCGAGCGGATGAGTGTACGAGGCTTCGGCGAGTTTCGCCCGGCAGCTCCTAACGGACCGAATAAAACAGGCAATGAACAAAACAGACGAGTAGAGATTTATATCATCGCCAAGGGAACATAAAGTAATATCCCAGGGGCTCTTGAGCCGGACCGGAATCGAGTACTCGAAATAGTAAAATATTAATGGCCGAACGCACCTTAATTATAATCAAGCCGGATGGTATTCAGCGGCTTCTGGCGGGCCGGATTATTTCGCGCCTCGAAGAAAGAGGTTTCAAGCTCGTCGCAGCAAAATTCACGCACATATCAGAAGAACTGGCTAAAAAACTCTATAAGGTTCACAGTGATAAGCCTTTTTTAAAAGGATTAGTTAAATTCATTTCTTCTTCGCCCTCACTTGTCATGGTCTGGGAAGCCGACGGTATTATCGAGATTGTCCGCAAGATGATGGGAGCAACTTTCGGATGTGAAGCCGAAGCGGGGACAATTCGCGGGGACTTAAGCTGCGGCAAAAGATATAACCTTATCCACGGCTCGGACAGCCCCGAATCAGCCCGGTATGAAATAAGTGTGTTTTTCGGGCCGGATGAAATTGTCGATTACGAGTTGACCAACGCACACTGGATATACGGTGTAAACGATTAGTCCGGTAAAACACTTCTTCTTTCGTACCCGGCGATACCCATCCCGAACCGAATAATCCCCAATGATAAGCAATTCTTAAAAATAGACTAAGGATAAAAGTAACGGGGTCCGAAGACCTTTTGAGCTTGAATTATTGTCCTTTTTTTAGTAGAATGAACTAAATAGCAGGCATCGGCCCGGCCGGAATAAATTGCCTCAATTTATGTACCCCTCCGGGGGAAAGGATGTAGGGATGAAAACATTCATTGCCATTGTTATATGCGCTTTGACAGTAGCCACATCTGTCGGTGAGGTAATCACTGTTGATGATAACGAACCTGCGGATTTCGATAATATCCAGGCGGCGATAGAATACGCCCAAAACGGCGATACAATCATCGTTAAGCCCGGCACATACAATGAGAACGTCCGGTTCAATAACAAGGCAATCACACTTACAAGCACGGCCCCCGACGACCCGAACGTTGTTAATTCGACAATTATTACCTCTGATACCGGTTATAGTGTGAGCTTCGATGCCAACGAAGTCAACGACTCAATTTTGACAGGTTTCACGATTACCGGCCGGGGAGTCTATTGCAATATCGGAACCTCGCCTACGATATCAAAAAATACAATCCGGGATTGCTCGAGCTGGGGCATTTACGGCAAAGAAAACATTCCGGGGGAAGTTAAAGCCGCACCGATTATATCCAATAACATAATATCAAATAACAAAGGCGGCATAGCGTACTGCGACGGCCCGGTGACAAACAACGTTATCACAAAAAATGAATATACCATCTTCGAGACGACTTACGGCGGCGGCCTGTCTTTTTGTAACGGTGAAATTTCCGGCAATATAATTTCAGATAATTTCTCTATCTATAAAGGCGGCGCCTGCTACGGATGCAACGGGAATATATCGAACAACATTATAACCGGAAACTCGAGCTTTATCGCCGGCGGCGCACTTTGCAATTGCTTTGGCGATATTCACAACAACATAATCACAGGTAATAAATGCGATACCAGCGGCGGCGCACTGTTCGGCTGTAACAATGTATATAATAATACAATCGCAGGTAATTACGCCGCTTACGATGCGGGAGCCGTCAGCCTGTGCTTCGGCGACTTCAAAAATAATATAATAATGTATAACAGGTCCCCCGATACGGGAGGAATCAAAGGACAATTCAACAATTTCTATAATTGCTTCTGGGCAAATAGTAACGGCAGCTTCGGCGACGGGGCCGCTATGAGCCCGACGGACATTTTTGATAATCCAGGATTTGCAATCGATGGTTACTGGGACACAAACGGCACTTCCGACGAGAACGACGATTTCTGGGTCAATGGTGATTATCATCTCAAGTCCGAAGCCGGCAGATGGGACACCAACGGACAAAGCTGGGTCCAGGATGATGTAAACAGCCCTTGTATAGACGCCGGTGATCCGAATACGGCTTTAATCGCAGAATTATGGCCGCATGGCAATCGAGTAAATATCGGCGCTTACGGCAATACAAACCAGGCAAGCCTGTCATCATCGGACGCGGGAAACATCGCCGACCTGAATTACGACGGCTGGGTGGACTACAAAGACATGGCCCTTCTTACGGGCAAATGGCTTTGGCAGGAGGTCCTTTTATCCGAAGACATAAACAGGAACGGCTCGGTCAACCTGGCGGATATCGCGATCCTTCTGGCCAATTGGAATCCGATGCCGCTGCCGCCGAAACCCGATCCAATGACATGGGAGATGGAGCCAACCGCATTATCAACCACATCAATCGTCATGGTGGCCGCAATCGCCGCCTCGAGCGACGACAGCTCAGTGGAGTATTATTTCAAATGCGACACTTCAGGCGGGCACGACAGCGGCTGGCAGGATGAGCCGGGCTATACCGATACTGGTCTGATTCCGGGCACTCAATATTTCTACAGAGTTAAGGCACGTAACAAAAGAAATCTCGTCGAAACCGGATTTTCCGAGGCTAAATCCGCAACTACGATTCCTCTGGATACCACAAAACCTACTCCGAATCCGGCCCAATGGCAAACCGAACCTTATCCCGTCCCGCCATCGTCGATACGCATGGTAGCCGTGACGGCAACCGACGCAAGCGGCGTGGAATATTTTTTCGAATGCTCGACAAATTCGGCCTACAGCAGCGGCTGGCAGGACAGTCCTGAATACGTGGCTATTTCGCTTCCGAAGGGAACATACAGTTTCGTCGTAAGAGCCAGAGATAAATCCCCCAATCAAAATACGACCGGAAATTCGGCAACAGTTGTCGTTGACCTCCAATCCCCGTCACCTGATCCCATGCAATGGGCGGCTAATGGAGAGCCGAAGGAAGTCCTTCGAGGCTCCAATAAACTGACCGATTACTGGGCCGTGATGACTGCGGCGGAAGCTACGGACGCAGGCTCAGAGGTGCAATACTTCTTCGAGTGCACTGACGTACCAGGCTTAAGCAGCAACTGGCAAAGCTCGCCGTATTATGAGGTCCGGATCGGCAGAGGCGGACAGCTTCTCGAATTCCGCGTCAAGGCGCATGACGCCGACGGCAATGAGACAGCCTTCTCGTCAAAACTGCCGGCTATATAATATATATAGCGAGAACAAAACCGACACATCGCGTTACCGACCAATTTTACAGCGGCGGTTGCTTCTTTTACTTTCTTCCAGGACGGTTTTAGTTTAATCAAAGGCAGGCCTGGGTTTGCCGCTGAATTTCTGAAAATAATCGATGCACGTGTCCCTCCATACACCCGCATCTTCCTTTTGCTTCTTCAATTTATTGCTTACATGCAGAAATATTTCCGGATCGATATTTTTTTCCAGAGACTCCCAGTCCGTTTGCATCCGCTCAACATAATTGACACCCACAGAATATCTGTAACAAAGCTCGTCCCACAAAATTCGCCCCGATTCGGTTTTATAATCCCAGGGGACATGGTGAAACCAAAGCAGATATTTTTCGGGGCATGTTTCAATATTATCGAATCGCTCGGCTAACGGGGAAAAGTATTGACCTGCCGCATTGCTTCCGGTGGAACTTCTATCAAAACCCAGACCTGCCTTATCGGCGCGATGATAATAAACGCTTGTCCAGTCCTCACGCTGTGCTCTGGAATAACTTGGTTGCGGGCCGTAATGGAAACCCGCCTGCATAATATGATGTAGGCCCAAAGGTGTCATATAGTTAATACAGGCCTGCCATGAGCCGCCCATCATTGATTCGATTTTTTCAACTACCTCATCATCCCGGCTCAATGTCATCTTTATCCATTCTCGGGTAATTTGTTCGGCGGTCAGCGAATGATCCCATGCCAGGCGCCCGAAGGCATACCAGTTGGCCTGGGCGAAAAGATGGCCGCACCAGTTCCTGTCGTCTCCGATATTGGTGACGCCTGCAATTCCG
>JAFGBG010000071.1 GCA_016933295.1 Sedimentisphaerales bacterium
TATTATTTGACATCGCTGACGGCGTTTGGTTCCGACCAATGATCAATTAATTGAAGTTTTTCTTCCTCATGTCCGGCATAATCGCTGCTATGTTCGGGTGTATGGCATTGAATACATACAGTTTTAGGTTCGGTTACGGTAGTTTGAACCTCGTTGGGATCCCAGTTATGTTTCGAACCGGGACCATGACATACCTCACAACCGACATCTTTCATAAGAGGCGTTTTTTCTTCGGAAATAAATCCACTATCGTAATCCATCCCAATAACATGACATTTAACACATTCAGGATCATATTGGGAGCCGACTTCCTCGAGCGTCGCATAGGCATCCGCATGGGGCTTGTTCATCCATTCGATATATTCATACTGATGACAAGTACTGCAGGATTCCGAACCGGCATAACGTAATCCGTCGGGCAAAGTAAGGCGTGGATAATTCTCCAGAAGATTCTGTTTTTTAACAAACTTCTGATAATCTTTGTACAAATCAATCAAAGCCTGGTCCTGAGCCAAATCTTCTGTAACCGATTGATTTTTAAGGATTAACCTTGGTTTATCCTCTATTTGTGACGTGTCTATCTCTAATTTTGTTATATGCCTGCCCTTGCGACCGACTGTAAACGCTAACGGTCTATTATTCGGATCGCCGACTATCATAGGCTCATCGGATTCGGAAGGGCAAACAAGGCAATCCACAGAAGGGGCATTCTGCGATATAGAATCAATAAGCTCGGGATTACACTTATTCAGGATAAGGATATTCACCGGATAGCTTTCAGGCTCGGATTCATCGTCAGAGGCAGAAAAATAAAGCTCCTCAATAAAATCTATCGGAGTAGAATTTACATCGATAGTTACCACCGATATGGTCACGTATTTATCTTCTATCTCGAACATTTGCATAAACTTCGTCGGTGCATTCAGAGCGGACACGCCGGAAGGAGCTATAATATTCAATATTGAGCTATAACCTTCCAGCGAGCCGAATTTATCGGCAATGATTCCAAGATCTTTCTCACTGAGACAAATTAAATCATACCCGAGCAGGTCGAAAGCCTGTATTATTATATTGAACTTTATCACATCCTGATCACCGTCACTTGCAACCAAAGTACCCGTATCTATAATCAGTCTTTGATATTCGGGTACGCTGTTAAAAACCGCCGGGCGTCTGTCAAGGCCCCCAAGCTGCCCGCCGGAACAACCACAAGGCTTTAATGCACCCAATTCATTTCCGGTGAAAAAAACAGTAATTGTGCCGGACTTATGTTCGAGCCCCGAATATCCCGTTGATTCGTTTGACTGCTTTGGAATACACGAGAGGCTTGCTATAAAACCACAACATATGTAAACTGCTAATCGCTTCATTTTCTTAGTAAGGCTTTGTCTATTTGAAGGGATTCTTTGATAACTATCTTGTCCGGCATTTTTAGTGCAATAAGCGGCAAATTATAAAAGTCGCCATTTTTGCTCATTATGCCCTGAAGCTATTTTCTTTATACATTTAGAGTCTGATATTCCATCAACACACTCGATATAAAGGTTTTATTTCGTTCCCGGGCTTTATTTGCCTTTTAAGTAGTAACCGTTACAGGTGATCGTCTTCTGCTCACCCCCTTTTATATTAATACTAAATACGTCTGTAAACCTCAACCGATTTTCACGTTCAGGAGGGGTTATCTCGACATCAAGCTGATAGCCGTTATCGATTTTATTTTGATTTATAACCTTGACCAAATTTTCTTTCGATGAGGTTGATTCTATTTCAAAATCCTCTTCGTAATTATTAAAAACCAGGACAGGTCTGATTATCGGCTTTTGCGGCTCGGCGTTAAAGACGACAAGAATCGGTGGACTAACCGAGAATTTCGGCAACACATCAAAGCGAACATAGGCGATTTTTCCTTCGGGATGTGTCAAACTTATTTCGATGCTGCCTTTCTGATTATTCTGAAGTTTTTCCACATCGGCTTTCAACTCGAGAACAAATTCCGCCGCCTCCTTTTCAGGATCGAAATCAGCAGTTATACAATTGCCTGTCGATATGAACCTCGTTATCTTAAAGGGTTGGTTATCAAGACTCCTGATTTCGAGCTTAGCACAACCGGCATTTTCTTCGTCGAGAAAAAGTCGTAATTTATCCGGTTTGCAGGCCACTTTCTCAACTATCTCTGCCTTTATGGTCAACTTCGTCCCGGATTCTGCTTTATCGTTGCTATGCACGACAAGTGTACGATTAAACTTTCCTATCTGCGCGGTGGCGGTATATATAATTTCCAGTATGCCGCTTTCGCCGGGTGCATATGCGTCTTTTTCCAGTTTAGTGGCAACGCCGCAGCATTGCCCGACCTTCGTAATTTTCAACACACCTTCACCGGCATTTGTAAACTTGACTTTATCGGTCGATTTCGATCCAGGTCCGACTTTGCCGAAATCTACTACCACTTTTTCAAATTTTATTTTCGCTTTTGGTTGATTCTGATCTGCTTCGACGGGAACCAATTTCCCAGACTCCGCAGTGACAGACTTTTGCTCACCCTCGACCTTCGCAGGTCCCTGACAGCCGCTGTTCAGTAGTAATACGACACCGACAACGAACAAAAATGCAATGAACCAATGCTGTTTCATATTCTTATCTCCAAGATGGATAATCATTACTGCATTCAAAAAACCGGATTTTAGCACAAAAAAAGGGCATAATCAATCAAATTTTATCTGCTGTTACAGGCAAATTGGATTCCCCTATAACATTCGTATATCGACTTTTTAGGGCGGCAATACAAGGTCATTTTATCAATTCTTTATCAATTTAAGGCGTTTTATCTACAATTAGATGTAACCAGATACGTATTTTATCTACTCTGGTTCGACTTTACAGCCGATATCTGTTTCACCTCCTGTTGTTAATATAGATACTCTTGAAGTCCGATTAATGCAGATTTTTGGAGTTTTTCAGTAATTTTTTATAGAGTTTGCCTTTTTCATAACTATTATAAATAGATAGAGTGATTTAGTAATGAGACTTTTAACAAGGAACTAACCATGGCCGAACAGGGTCATAAGCAAAATACCAACCGAGAAGTAACTGCTGGGACTTTTCCCGAAATTTCAGTTATTGTACCTTTGCTGAATGAAGAGGATAATATCAGTCCTCTTTATAAACAAATTACAGAGGCCCTATTCGGCGGACACGAATATGAAATAATATTCATTGATGACGGAAGCACCGATAACAGTCTGGCCGAATTGAGTCGCTTGCAAAAAGACGACACGAAAATCCGGATTATCCGCTTTCGCAAGAACTTCGGTCAAACCGCCGCACTTAGCGCCGGCTTTACACACGCCAGAGGTAAAATCATCGTAGCAATCGATGCAGATTTACAAAATGATCCCGCCGATATACCTAAAATGATCAAAAAGCTCGACGAAGGATTCGACGTCGTAAGCGGCTGGAGAAAAGAAAGACATGATAATGCCGTAACGAGACTACTGCCCTCCAAAATCGCCAATTGGCTGATTTCAAAAATCACTGGTGTCAACCTACATGATTATGGCTGCACTCTAAAGGTCTACCGCAGAGAAATTTTGGATGAAATAAATCTTTACGGCGAAATGCACCGTTTTATTCCGGCACTCGCAAGCTGGAGCGGAGCCACAATTGCGGAAATGGTTGTTAACCACAGACCAAGAACAGCGGGAACGACAAAGTACGGTCTTGGACGAACATGGAAAGTAATTCTGGATCTTATTACGGTGAAATTTCTTCTGAGTTTTTCCACGAAGCCGATTCAGTTGTTCGGCGGCTGGGGATTGATTTCATTTATTCTGGGTAATCTCTCAGGTCTCGCGGTTATCTCAATGAAGATTTTCAAGAAAACGGACATGACCGGAAATCCCCTATTGTATTTAACGATCCTGTTTTTGGTTATCAGCGCCCAGTTTATTCTAATGGGTCTGCTTGCCGAACTGCTGGTCCGAACATATCACGAATCTCAAAACCGCCCGATTTATTCCATCAGAGAGATACTCGAATCGAACGGAAAAAGGCAGAGTTAATATGACAAAAGCACCAAAAGACAACAAACGTCGAAGACGGCAAATTAAACCTCACTCGCACGGTGCATCCCATATCAGATGGTCAACAACTGCTTTGGACCCGAATGTAATTATTTGCCGCAGGTGCGGCCAGTCAAA
>JAFGBG010000072.1 GCA_016933295.1 Sedimentisphaerales bacterium
AACTTCCGGATGCAGATAGGTATAATCGATTCGCAGGCCGCGGAACAGCATCTCTCCGATCTGCATATAATCATTTTCCGGTGTCACTATTCCGCCTTCCAGAGCAAAGTAGAAACCCGGCTCGCCGCCCCTGCGCTGGCCGCCTGTGACGGGCTCGACCCTGACCGGCTGGGCGAATTTATATTGCGCCTGCAATGCGGCAATCGGATAGAGCACTGCAATATCCGCCACATGCCGGCCCCCGCGCAGCAGGTACTCCATACGGCCGACGAACCGGCCCATCTCCGGCGTTGCAACCTCGGCGATCCTGTTGCCGACCTGCTGATTTATTCCCATTGTATGCTGGTCCATTGCCGTGCGATATGCCGCTTTTGCATTCTGCCAGGATCGCTGATACGCCGCATACGTCTCGGCCTGAATGATAGGCCGGTCGTAGTTGAATGCCGCCGAAGTCACAATCTTGTACGAGGTATTGGAGCGGCCGGTAAACCAGATATCGTCGATGGTCGGGACCTGCTGGTGTTTGAAAACCTTCATCAAATCACCCTGTGTCCCGACCGGATTCGGGGCTTCCTCCTGGTCCATATGGCCGGAAAGGGCCACTCCATGCTCCTGACACCATTTGGCCATGCGCCCGATGAAATTTTCCGTATATAATTCGGCTCGGAACCCGAACAAAGCATTTCGTGCCGCTCCGGTTTTCGGGCCTATGTCGTACCAGAGAGCCGGATAATACTTCATCGGCGAGAAACCGTATTTTTGCTCGAAAGCCTTGTTGAAGCCCGGCGTCCAGAGACGACCTTTGACATTGTTGTGCATCGACGGCTCGTCGTAAAACGTCATCTTAATCATGCTACCGAAGTATTCTTTGAGGTTCTGGTAGTATTTTTCATACATTACTTCGATAAGCCCATCGACCGCTTTGGCGGAAAGGTAATCACATATACCGCGCCTGCGTGAGGTATCCAGATAAAAAAGCATGACCTTCCAGCTTCCCTCCGGCACGTTTGTTTTGAATGTAAATCCGTCGCGGCTGATTCGGTCGGTGACGTCAACGCATTCCAGCGTCTCCAGGTTCATCATTGTCACGCCGACATACATCGAATTTTCTTCGGGCATTATCAGCTCGACCTCGGCGGGCCCGTCCACGTCTTTTTCCGCTTTTTCCAGGCTCTTTTCGGCGTCATCGGGATATGCGGCATAAAAAAGCCCGCCCGCCATGCCGGTCGGGAACTGCAATTCGTCGTACAGAATGTCCATCGGCAGCCCCAGCTTGAGACCTTCTTCGATTGCCACTTTATACAGCCTGAAAAATTCGTCGTTGAGATAGCTCACATTATTATCTGTGGTAGTTCCCCCGCCTCGTCGAAATCCGCGACCGGGAGAAGGCGTAATCATAAAACCGCCGTAAGAATCGGTCTCGGCGGCCCGCCGAACCATACCCAGAACACTCTCTTCATCTAATCCACCCAGATTGAAAGTGAACCATGCATGTCCCCAATATTGTTTGGGCGGTTCCTGGAATTTAGCATAATCTATCTTGTCTTCCTGATCGACTACAACGGCCCCGCGGGCCAAATCCGCCGTTCGCTCCTGCGCTGCGGCTATAGTTAGCAAATTCAAACCGAACGCGGACAAAAGTAATAGATATAAATACCTGTATAAGTAATTCATTTTCTGCATCCTTAATTAAATATTATTTGATTCGTTAAGTTCCAGGCGAACATAATCGTAAACTACGCCGCTATTGATCGGGCCCGCCGGCACGGTCAGTGTCAAAACGTTTCTGCCCTGTTTCATCAGTGAAGCATCGAATGCCAGTTCCCGCTCGTACCAGATTCCCTGTATCTGGTGACGTGTTATCACGCCGTCTCCGGCGGACAGCCGAACACTGCCGGCAACCTGGCCGTTAACCGTGACTTCTATGGCCCTGGCTCCTGTGCCGCATATCGCAAGTCGCAGAGTCGCGGTTCCGCCCGGTTCAGCGGCCAGCTCGAACGTAATCGCATAAGGGGTGGCACGACCTCTGCCAGTGACGCCTCGGAAGGGCAGGATTCGAGCGTTGGGATCTTCGTTATGCGGAATATGCTGGAAGAACCAGTCTTTGCCGAAATCGCTCTGGCCGACGACAAAGTTCACGTCATTCGGAAAAAGTTTGGGATATTGCAGTTGAGTGTCCGGCTCGAAAAATTTATCGCCGTTTGCAAATTCTGCGGCGGTGCGATTGGCTATACCGATTTCCCAAAGCTGTCTGCCGCGGCGAACGGGAGTCCATTCGAGCCGGCCAAGGTCAACAGGCCTGCCTCCGGGCTCAATTGTGATATCAGACTTGACAAACTCGCCGAGGACACCGTCTGCAAAAACACAGAGAGTATAAGTTCCGGGCCTTACGTTTGGAATGCTGAAGCGCCCGCTGCGATCATCGCTGCGAGTCCAAAATTGATAATATTTGGCGTCGGTCTGCCAATCGATCCGACGAGTCCTGTTCATCCCGGCAGGAACCGAGTAAGCTTCATGTGTCAGGCCTGCCATCAATTTGCCTGTGAATTTTGAGCCTCCCGGCATCAGAGGGTCATTCAGAACGATTTGCCCGCTGACTGTACTGCGTCCGTCACGAGTGGGATAATCGACGCCGGAGACCCATTCGTACGGCCATTTTTCGCTCTCTGTATCAGCTTGTGCCAGAGCATCTTTCCACATTGCCATCGAATCGCCGCCGGTATTGATATAAATGAAGAACGGGCCGATGACTTTGGTCCAATGCTGCCCTTCGGCGACCGTGACGTTGGCGCCACCGTAGTGACTGCTTCGCCAATAGTTGAGCACGCACGGCGCCTGCACGGCGGTTGTGTCGCGATGACAGAGAAACTCGGGCTTGGTCGGGCCGCCGCTCAGATACTCAATAGTGGGATTGACAATCCACCAGCCGATTTTTTGAGTTGTGCTGGAAAAACCGTACGCGCGGTTTTCCGATTGGATAGCCGTATATACGTATTTGTCCTCGCCGGGAATTTCACGAGGATAATATTTATTGCGTTTTTCATCGATGCTTATCCAGTCGAAACAGCTTGCGAGCTTGGCGCAAAAGCGGGCTTCGGTCATTGATGCGGCCGGATATTCGGGCAGGTGCTCGAATGTACAATAACTATAGATGCCGGATTCGCCACGGCCGATACTATAACGGATTTCAATATCCGCCGGGAAATCGCCGTCCCGTGCGGCACCGGGACCATGTCCCATTTTCCTGCCGCCCGAAATCCCTTTTACAGAGACTTCGCCCCGCCTGCCGCCGTTATTCTTAGGATCGATTGTAATTTTTGTTACAGTATCAATTCCCCCGGTAGTATCATGCGACCAGTACGCGCCTGCGTGACCGGATTTGTCGGTGAGCGTTTCCGTTGCTTTGTAGATTAGCGATGTCATATCTCCGTTTCGCTTGGAGATTCTCGCCGTTACTATGCCGTTAGAAATGGTAAATGAAGATGAATCTTCTTCGATTTTGACTGCGTCTGTTTCGGCTGGAGTCCGGTTTCCCGCCGCTATCGATTGCGCCGGCAAACTTCTATTTAACAGAATTAAACCTATTGCAAGAGTTAAAACTGCGATTTTTGCCGCAGTTATTTCTCTTTTGGATGATTTCATATTAGCCTTCTCCTTCCAACAAGATTATGAATTCTGCAATATCCGGCCCGGACTTGACAGATTTATTTAAGATTCTCGTCCATCCACTTTATAATCAAATCCTGGGTCGCCGTGGGTAGCCGGGTATAATCCCAGGGCTCTTGAAGCGCAAGATTATCCGCGGCGTCATAAAGGGCATAAACTTTTCTCGCCTGCTCGAGAGCCCGACGGACATCCGCCGGTGTGCCATCGCGATCCAGTTGCGGCGCTATTATCAGCACCGGACGAGGCGCGATTGCGGCAATTAATTCATCATAGTCGTATGGTATCTTCGATTCCCGCCCGACAAAAAATCCGAGCCGGGGCATCAGCCCCCGATCGCGGCTGAACCGGGCGATTCCGCCTGTTCCTTTATCGGCCGTATCGGTACGCATCGGAGTAAATCCGGAGATGGAGACAACGCCGTTAATCCGCTCGTCAAGGGCGGCTGCATGAAGCCCGACCATCCCTCCAAGAGAGTACCCGAACAGATAAATTCGGTCGGGATCGATTTGAGAGTCCTGTTCCAGCATGGTCACCGCCTGCCGCACATCTTCCACCATCCGGCCAATTCGCGACCAGTGCGGATAGCGGTAATAGAAAGTCTTCGTTTCATTCATTCGGCTGCCGAAGCCCGATTGATCGAAAGCCAATACGGCGTAGCCTTGCTTTGCCAGTGCAATGACAGGGTGAACATCCCGCCGATAAACCCACATGTAACCGAGCGGGTAGCTGTAACTATGCAGCCAGATTACGGCCGGAAGTTTTGCATCCTCGGGCGTTTCGGCGGAAGTGTAGATTTTGCCGCTTACGTTATATCCGAAGCTAACGGGCCGTGACGTCACCCGGCTCCTGTCAGGCTCGCGCCATCCGAATTCCTGACTGTTGCGTGCAATGACCCATTCATCTACTATCGGCGCAATCTGCCCCGGATTCGGACCGGTTCGGCCACCTCTCATGCCGAAACCGCCGCCTCTTCGAAAACCGCCGCGCCGATTTCCCGGCTGCATCATCGGAGGTTCGTCGCCCAGCATCCATTTTACATTATCCCTAATCCGCCCGGCTTTGGTTTGCCACTGAGCCTGTGTGCCGATTTTCCCGTCGGTCGAGGACAGGATGTCACTGCCGCTTTTATCGGGATATTTATTGAGGTCAACCGACTCGCCGCTCCGAGCGAGCCATTGCTCGTAATTCCACGTGAAAAGTTCGTCGTTAATCCATTTGGCCTGTGAGCGGCCGATCTGAATATCCATCCAGTCGAGACCGGCCTCGATATCCATGCCGCTGCTGTGGAATCCCGGCTGCCGCAGAATCCCCACCTTCTCCGGCACCCCCAGAAATTCATAAGCCCGTCCGGCACTGCGATAACCTTCTTCGTTGCCGTATGTGTTGCCTACCTCGTCGTTGAGGTTGTAGTGAATCAGACAAGCCCGCGGAGCTATCATCGCGACAAGCAGATTTCCGTCAATCGGCAGCCTATCTTCTCGCCCGGAGAAAAAACGCAGCCGCGGATGGAACCAGTCGGGGAACATTCGAGTCGTCGATTCTATCGATTCGGCCATGTTCCGCTCGCCCGCAAGGCGATAGGGGAGCGTGCCGCCAACGCCCGTGCTGCCCGCCAGAACAACGTCGATGCGCTCGTCTATGGCGCCGGCTATTGTCACCTGCTTGCCGTCGCGAGAGTAGCCGTAGATTCCGATACCGTTCATATCCACTTCCGGCACGGACTCCAGGTAATCCAGAACAATTGTCGCACCCCAGGCCCGCCGAGGCAGAGCGGCAATATCATACTGCGGATAAAGCTGCTCTATCAGAGTTTTTGTTCCATCGTTGAAATCACTGCCGGGATAACTTACGCCGATATAGCCCCGGCGCAACAAGACGGAGGTATTCACCATTCCCGGCCCCATCAGAACTGGAAAAGGTCCGTCTCCGTCCGGAATCATCATCGAAAAGCTAAAAGTCACCTGCCCCTCCGGCCCCAGATGCAACACGACGTTTCGAGTTCGGTATCCTTCGGCTTTGGTTTCTTCCACATCGGCTTTTTGAATCTTCGGACGCGGCGGAATCGGGCCGAAGGCGTATTTCTCGAAAAGCTCGCGAATCTCCGCCCGTCGCTGCTGCCAATCCCGGCGTGTTTTGACTGGCCGACCGTCATAAAACTGCAACGGGTCCGGCAGGCCGTTGATTCGTGGAAGGGCGTCGAAATCCGGCGGAAATTCGCCGGACATCTGAAGCCATTGATTCCAGGAAGGAACTTCCGGCAAAATTTCCAGGAGTTTTTCAAGGTACTGCCGGCGTGATTGTTCCGAACCGGATTTATCTGCCGTTAACGACTGCGAAGAACCGCCCGGAAGCGCTTCGAGAGTCGCCGCCTTCATGGCGAGAATTATTGTAAGTATCAGTGCAATCAACTTTAATGGTTTGCGATCCACAATGAAGCTCCTTATCTATCGAAAAAAATGCGGCAGAATCTTTGACCGGAGAAATGTGCGGTATCGACCGAAAAATTGCAAAAGGCCGAACATAACATGCAAGTTCTGCCAAATAGCTCTTCTATTACCTTATTCACTATAGAACGCTATTAATATAACCATTGTTTTTATCGCCGTCAATACTAACGACAGCTAAAGTCCGCCGTTTCGGATTAAAAAACTATCATTAAATAAGGCATGGATTTATAATCATCGCTAAATCTCGGACGGATTAAATGAATATACCAACGGCAGAGCAACCCTGCATAAAATTCGATTGAAAAAAAGAATGTTGCAACAACTTTTTTTCTTATAAAAAAGGAAAAAGACAACATGAACAAAAGCATGCTCGTAGGTTTGAACTTTCTGCTCATTCCAATATTTTTCACCGGCTGCGTCGCCATGCACAAAGATCCTTTGTCTGCAAGCATTGATGCTAATGAGCTTTCAGGTCACGTAAGATTTCTGGCCCAGCCGGCACTCAAAGGACGTAAACCTTTCTCATCGGGCTCGCGTACCGCGCGTAAGTTCATCAGCCGGCAGTTCAAGGCCTATGGATTAGTTCCGTGGGGCGAGGCCGAAAGTTACACGCAATCGCTCGTTATTGGAAAGAACGTGATTGGCGTACTGCCGGGGTCGGACCCGAATCTAAGAGATGAGTTTATTATCGTTTCGGCACATTATGACCACCTGGGTAAAACGGAGGACGGGACGTGCCTCGGAGCATGTGATAACGCCTCCGGAGTAGCTGCGCTGCTGGAAATAGCTGAAACGTTATCCCTGAGCGAGATGAGGCCCAAACGCTCGGTTTGTTTTGCCGCCTTCGATTGCGAAGAAATCGGATTGCTGGGCGCTTTTGCTTTTTCCATCCGTCCGGATTTTGACGAATCCAAAATTGCCGGAGTTGTTAATATCGATGCGCTCGGCCGATATGGTTATGAAGTTCTCGAAGAACATCTGTTTGTCTGCGGAATCGAGGAGAATGAACTTTTGCGCGAGAAACTCAGGCAGGTGGATTCAGATATCCGGCTTCTGCCGGTTAGTAAGGACATTGTCGGCATGCGCGGCGACCATTTTCCTTTCGAGCTGCTAAATTGCCCGGTGCTGTTTTTCTCCTGTGGTCTGTTCGAAGACTATCATAAAAGTACGGATACGGCTGACAAGCTGGACTACCGTAAAATGCTGGAATCCGCGAATATTATCCTTCATACAATTGAAATGTTGGCTAACGCCCCGGAACGTTTCGAGAGGAAAATGTCCCCTGAGGGCCAGCGGGAAGTGCTCACATCGCTGGAAATATGTCTTGAGCAAATTATTTCAGGATACAGGAAGCTGGGATGGACACAGACGCAGGCCGATTCGATGAAGGTTATATTAAATAAGTTCGAGGAGCTCCGGCAAGAGAACCGGGTTGATCCTGAATCCCGCCGCATCATCTTACTCAGTCAATACGAGCACCTGCGCCCACTTATCCTATGGCCAACACATCCAATATCACATAAAAATGCAAATGATCCAAATTCTTCTCGGATTAATTTGCTCGGCCGATTCTTGTCTCAAGACCTGGCGTGGAGACAAAGTGCCATGTGTTTGCTGTCTTCGGATTTTTATCCTGAGATAATCGGAATCGGCAGAGCTTTCATCGAGCATTTAGAAAAGCATCGCTCGCGACTTCTATTAGGAATACCGAAATTTTCATACCAGGATTATATTCTTCCCGACCACTATATATCACTAACAAACCTCGAAAAAGACACCTATTGCCTCGTTTACGTGATAGCTTCTCTAAATATAAAAATTAATCCCCCCGGTCTGCTGAGACTATCGGGCGACAATGATCCCGTGATGAGACAGGGTTTCACATTAAGTCCTTTTATTATTAAGGGAACCAAAGAAGAGCTTGTTGATAACATACTTTTGAGGTGGAAAAGCAGAGAATTAATGAAGCATAAGTACCCATCACTTGCAAAAGGCGTGGAAGACGGGCACCGGCAAAAAATTCTCAGCAGGATAACAGAAACAACATCTCCCGAAACACCTCGGCAATGGCTGGAATATCGTTTATCTCAGGGAGGATGGGAAAGCGAAGAACAATGGCTTCTTCAGAATATCCGGAGCACGAATCCGGACGTAGCCAAACCAGCTATAGGGCTTATAAACAGACTTCTTCCCGAGCAGGCGGAGGAAATATTAACCGGATTAATTTCAAATAAATCTCTAAATCCCGATATCAGAGCAAAAGCTATCAGGACTCTTAATAATGTCGGCTCGACAACTTTATTATTTCTGGTTGAACTCCTTGATGATGAAACTGATTGTTCATCGACCAAGCCCGAAGTATGCACTGATGACCTGTTGGGAACTATCGTTGAGTTTAACCGATACAAATTTATGAGCTTTCCAAACGACAATCCTAGAAAAATGCAAATACCTAAAGAAGGTACTTATTATAGTTCCCCTCGAAAAGTAACTGTAACCTTCGATAGTCAAGGAAAATTAATTGTAAAGGAAACCGAAGGCACGCCGGAAGTCGGTAATGTAGTACCACCATTTTTTAGTCCGGGTACTTTAGGTGATTGTGCATGGTTGAGACTTGCTCAGCTTACAAAACAAAATTTTGAAAAAAACAAAGAGAAATGGATAAACTGGATAGAGGCTCATGAAGACCAGTTATTCCCTGATCCTAATAGACCAAAGGGACCTGTAAAAGTTATTAATGTTGGTTTTTAATATTATAAAACAGACGGAAAAATTATAATCATAAAAAAACCGGATTCCTGCAAATGCAGGAATCCGGAACTTTATTCTTGTGGCCGCAAAACAATTGCGGGTTTCTATAAATTTTTGCCGTTTTTATACCGGATAGGCCGGCAGTTGTTCTCTGAGCAATTCGTAAATTGTCTTCTTTTCCTTGATGGCTTCTGCCGCAACTTCGCGGAACAGCTTCTGCAGTTCGTCGAAGTCGGTCGTCCTGAGTTCCGCAAGAGACTTCTTTTTGCCCTTGCCGTTGGCATCGACGAATTTTGCCATAGCCTCGGCGGCCATTTCCCGGATAAGCTGCCACAGCTCCTTGCTCTGACTTGCCGCAATCGCCCGACCGAGCGCCAGTGACATCGAAAGAATGGCGTTCATACCGAGCACACCCTTTCGCTGCATCGCCTGGATTTTTTCATCTTTCGATGCGCTCTTTGAAATACGTCCGACACTGACCGCCTGCTCCAGTTCCAGGCCCAGCAGCGCCTTGTCCGTTTCCAGCAGCGAACCGAGCGAAGCAAGCCGTTTCCCGGTAAACGCACCGGCGAGAACCGTCTCGACATGCCTGACGGCATCCATACAGCCCTTGCCGTCGTAACGTCTTGATTTTCTCCAGAGAGCCATTAGCTTCTCGTCTTTTTTGGCTTTGACCGCGTTGAAATCTATATCTTTCTTGAATCGCAGCGTCCCGTCGCCGGCGTCTTTGAACAAATCGGAATATTTCTTCGTCGTTTCGGACTGCTCGATGATGCTGTCCACATAGTGAATGGCCTCATCGACACCGGCGGAAGTTCCCAGCGGCGTCGAACCTTTGAACCGAACGATTCCGGTCCGCCCGAGGAACAACGTTGCCGCGGCGGTCGGAATTCCGGCGTTGGTCGCCTCTTCAGTGCCGCTGACGGCCTCAATCGCGAGCATCTTCATCAGCAGTGCGGCGATATCTATCTCTCCGGCATCCGACATAATGCTTACATCTTCCTTGCCGGTAAGAATCCTGACCAGCTCCTTTACGTTCTCCTCGATTTCCTTGCGCTCCTTATCAGTGACTTCCCTCTGGCTTGCTTTTGCAAGGGCGAGAATTTCCATGACGCGACCGTATTTCTGGAGACGCTCGGTGTTGGCTCCGCCGCCCGCCTTGAGGCCGAGAGCGTTCATCGCCGTGGCGATTTCCGCCTCGAACGGGTCGTTCGGCGATTTGGACCTGTGAGAGACCACCAGCTCCGCGCCGTAAGCGAGAGATGTCAACATGGCCAGCACTGTCTCGGAAAGAGTTCCAATCTGGTTTGCTTTAATAAGAGTAGCGTTGATTTCGCCGTTCCTGGCGCAATTTTCGATGTTCGAGTCTTTGGTTGTGACAAGGTCGTCACCGATAATAAATAGCTTATCACCAAGCTCTTTCATCAGGTTCCTCCAGCCTTCGTGGTCGAGCTCGCCGAAGCCGTCTTCGATCGACAGAACCGGTATATCGGCTTCCAGCGCCTCTTTATAGAGTTCGAGAATTTCGTCCCGGCTCATATCCAGCTTGCTCTTGTCACGCCAGAAGCGATACATGCCGACCGAATCTTTCTGGCCGGTTTCCTCGCGATAGAGGTTTTCCAGCTCCGAGGCCGCCGGGTCGAGGGCGATTGCCACATCGACACCGGGCACATACTCGCAATCGAGAATGGCCTGTCTCATCATACGCCACATTCTCTGTTCCGGCACCTTGTCGCCCGGCTCCTTGTCGATATACGGCGACAAACCGCCTTCGAGGCCGATGCCCATAACTTTCGCGCCGGGAGCGGACTCGATAATCTCTTTCAGACGATACTGGAGCTTAACGGTCATTTCCTGGGCGTCTTCGTATGTCTTAGCCGAGAGCGGCATGAACATACTCTCCTGCATACTGATGTTGCTCTCGGGATATTCTTTCTCGGTGTGCCGGCCGCCCATCGCGCAGTTACGATACTGCCACGGAGCGGTGACCCTGGTGCCGTCTTTAAGATTAATGGACTGTATTCTGGATGTTAGCAGGCTCTTTTTGACCTGTGCCGCACGAGCGAACCACTTTTCGCCGGAAGCGGCGGCTTGTGCCGCTCTGGCAGCGGCTTCTGCGGCGGCTTTTTCCCTGGCGCGGAATTCTCTGAGCTTGCCCGGATCGGCCAGAAGCCTGTCCAGCAGCCCAACGCAACCCGGAGCCAGGAAGAATCGACCTATATAGATTAAAATTTCGCCGAAGAAACCCAATCGGTCTCCGATGAGCAATCCGCCTCCGATACCTATTGCGGCAATCGGCAGAAAGATTGTGGCCAGCCACTGGCTCCATATCGGAGCGGCCGCCGCCACGGCCAGGTTATAGGGCGCATCCGGCGCGAAATTGCCGCCTTCTTTCTTGACGCCGTAGAATTTGCCGTGCGGTATCAGAAGGAACATTTTGGCGTAGTAGCCGAATTTGCCCCCACCTGCGAGAGCAGCGTCGGCTTTTTCCTGGGAATCCTTGTTCAGTGCCGTTAGTTTGACCGCCGTCAGGAAGTGCCCCATCTCGTGGATGGCAATACCGATATGCCAGGAAAGGTAAAGGATAATCAAGGATATGATAGTTTCCCAGCTAAGGAACATAAACTTTAATACTTCAAGCTTGATATTAGCGCCTTCGGTCACTGCCAGCACTGCCGGAAGGCTCAGTACCGATGAAATAAACGCCGCATGGAACGATACCAGCTTGTGGTTGGCGATTACCCAGCCGCGTTCCAGATAGCCTGCGGCCCCGCTTAAATACCCGGCCCCCGGTCTCTTGCCGCTTCTTAAAGACCCAAAAGGAGCAAAATTGCCCAATAATCTACTTATTTTCGATTTCATTCGTAACATTGTCGTCATTCTGTACTACTCCTTAATCTGGCGATTAACTCGAAACAATACATTAATTACGCCCCACTAACAGGCGAAATAGCAGATTTTAGCCAAATTTTATATTTTTTACAGAAAATTTTAGTGGTTTTACAAAAAAAACTGTCGCCGTCTACAACATAAGTGGTCTTTCCGCCGACAGTTCGGAATGGATATTGACGAAAGTCGGCTTTTCCTGTAAAAAAACATCGAATTCTATTCGAAATGCAAAAAAGCAATAATAATTTCTCGCTAAGGAGTCTTTATGGAACAAAAATATACCGATTATGAGAACGAAATAAACGATTTGAGAACCGAGCTTGAGCTGTTCGAGAAGGAAAAGGAACGCGTCCGGGCTATTATCGGCAAAATCGGTGGGGTGCCGAAATTTCGCACAAAGCTCATCAATGTCTTTTTTATCGTCGTAATTATAGTAGCAGGAACAATTTCCATTTTTTCCGAAGAAAAATTACGCCTTTTGATGGTCGAGCTGACAACCGTGATGCTCTCAGTGAAAATTATATACATGATACACGTCCAGACACGTGTAAATCACTTCAAATTCTGGATACTTTCCGCCATCGAATGGCGCATTAATGAAATGATGGTCCGAATAAAACAAATGGAAAAGACACAATGACAAAAAAACTTTTCTTAACCGGCCCCACGGTTATGCCGATAAAATATCTGGAATTTGCTCCGTCCCAGTCAGGCACGAGCCGGATTGAAAGGGCACGGGATTATTTGTTTTATTTGGTAAAAGGAGATTAATATGGGGATTCAAAATTGGTCGGAAGATATTATTCTGGTGGATCTGCCCCAGGAACCGGACATGGGCGAGGAGCTTAAAACGGTTACTGAGACAGTACGTGACAGAGGCGACTGCGATGTGGTTGTTGATTTTTCCAGTGTGGATATTATCACTTCCTCAAGCCTGTCGAAGCTGCTGAAGCTGCGCAAGCTGTTGAGTGATTGCGGACATCAGCTTATCTTCTGCAGCGTCGCCGCGGCAACAAAAGGTATCTTCACGGTAACCGGCCTCGACGGGATTTTCGAGTTTGCCGACGACAAGTTTGTAGCCCTGGCAAGTTTGCAGATGGTTGGTTGATATGGACGAGGCGACTCAGCAGCAAATTGAAAAAATAATAGGTTATACGTTTACAAACAAGGAACTTCTGGCGAAAGCTTTTACTCATTCCTCCGCGGTTGATAATCGCATTCTCAGCAACGAGAGGCTGGAATTCCTCGGCGACGCCGTTCTGGCCCTGGTTATCTGCCAGGCGCTGTTTGAAAGGTTCTCAGGCTACCTCGAGGGAGAGCTTACGAAAGTCAAGAGTATGCTCGTTTCCCGGGGCACATGCGCCAGAATCGCCAGAAAAATGGATCTGCAAAAATTTCTGAAAGTCGGCAAGGGCATGACTTCCAGTCGTGCTCTGTCCGGCTCTCTGGCCGCCGGAGTTCTGGAGACCGTAATAGCCGCAATTTATATCGACGGGGGGCTCGAAGCAGCTCGAAGTTTCATCCTGAAATTTTTCGGCCCGATTATCGAACAGGCCGACGCCGAACACGTTCAGGGAAATTTCAAATCGCTGCTTCAACAGTACTCACAGGAGCAGTTTAACGTCACTCCGAACTATGTCCTGCTCGACGAAAAAGGCCCGGACCACAATAAATGTTTCGAGCTGGAGGTCGCCATCGCAAGCCAGCATTTCCCGAGCGCTTGGGGGACCAACAAAAAAGAAGCGGAACAAAAAGCCGCCTTTAACGCTCTTGTCGAATTGGGTGTGCTTGAACATTCCGAAGATGAAAACGCCGAGTGAATCGGCTCCGGCAGACAAATAACGCCGCGGCAGAAACTGATACTATTCCGTAACCAGCCACGCCATAACGTACAAGACGATTGCCGTAACCAGCATGAAAACGACAATCGAACCGAACAAAATCACTACTTCCTTCACAAAGCTCACGGCTTTTATTTTAGGAATTTTTGTCGCTTTATAAACAACAGATATCGACGCCACCAAAGGCAGCAGCCACAGCACGGATTGCGGATTGACATAGATTCTCTCCGGCACTGTAAAACTCGCCAAAATAAATGCATCCACAATCGACATCTTAATCTCCAGTTGTTTCCGTTCGGCGAAGATGCGCCCAGTAAACCGCGTTTACTATACATAAAAGATTGAGCAGGCCCGCGATACTCGTGTAAATCTGGCCTATTTCACTCGGCCTGGCATAAACGGCATAACCGCCCGCACGGGATATTTTTGCCAGGGCCATCACTGCGGGGGTATTCATAAGCTGCGCCAAAAACCACGGCTTCGCGCCGACGGGATTTATTACACCGATAGAGCCGATATACAGACCCGTGCAGAACGTCAAAGCGATGGTAACGAATATAATCACGGCATGTTTCTTTTTATTGATAGCAAGATGACCGCCTCCCGGCACGAGCCAGGCAAGCAGACCAACCACCACCAAAAACAAAGCATGGGCTTCCTTCGACCGCATTGTCATTCAAAAAACTCCTCATCAGAAACTTCCGTCGTCTCCGGCTCTTGCGTAACTGCAACATCATCTACATTGACAAGCTCGAATTTCAAACGCTTCAATATATTCTCGGGATTAAAGTGTACCGCCGCCATGCTTTGATACTGGACATTATCATGTACATATAACTGCCGCGATTTGGCTTTTGTGTAGTCTTCTTTCCAGATACGCCGAATCTTCAGATTCTTGATACAGAAAACACTCATGTCCGCCTTATACTCGAAGATTAAAGGCAGGTTCTCGACACTGTTGCTGTCGGCGGGGATAAGATTGTAAAGCTGCTCCATCAGCATCGTGCTCTTGCGACGCTCATTCGAGATATACTGCGCCGCCGGATTGCCCGCGCCCTGCGCTTCCAATGAGTCAAGCTTCTCTTTCGATATCACCCGCATACCGGGAAGATTCTCCAGCCTGAATTCCTTCTGGGGCTGCTCCTGGTCCGCCACGGTCGAATTGGGATCGTTCGGGTCCTTCTCTTTCGGCGAGTAAAGCTCGTTGAATCTATCGACTGCGCTTTGCCAGTCCTGGCTCTCGGCCAATTTGATAAATTCATCGGCCTTGCTTTTTGCCGTATTCAAAGCGGCGAATTTTTTCAAATCTTCCACAACCTGCTCTTTTACCGAGAAAACATTATCTTCCTCGTCCTGCTCATTCGGATCCGGCAGAATCGATTCGGTCGAAAATGTCACGTCTATATTTTCCGGTTCGCCGGCCTTGGCAACTTCAACCACCTTCACCACGGCAATCATTTCACCGGTTCCGCCCTGAATGCTCATCACATCCCTGACGGGACCGATATTTTCATGCATCCTCGGCGCCTGAGCATCGAATGGACCAAGCTCGCTCGCCGCAAGCTCCGGTACGGCGAAAACAACCTTCGTCAGTGGAACGGGATTCTGACCGTAGCCCAACAAATACAACCTCGAAAGGCGCTTATCGATTTGCATTTCAAACGCATTGAGCATTCCGGTCCGGCCCGTATACACCTCCACGCCGTGTTTTTTGCTCAACTGCTCCGCAGTGGTTTTATAATCGCCGACCAGCTTCGCAAGTTCATCGGCATCGAGTGCGGCAATTTCCGCTTCGTTAAAATCCTGGAACGGTTCCTCGGTAATGGAGATAGCCTCGCGGATTATTTCCTCCGCTTTAGAATTGAGCTTTTCCTGCTTCAACTGCTTCGATATAAGATTTGTCACCGAAGACTGGGACTTGGTACGTGTTATCAACGGAGAATTGGGGTCGTTCGGATCGGAAGGGACCTGCTCTGTGAACAATTGAATCTTGTAGCTGTCGTAATATTTGTCTATCTCCTGCTGAGTCGTAGCTTTGACGATTTTCGAGATCTCGTCGAGCTTGACGACGATATATTCGAGCCGAAGCCGGTCCGGCAGCTTATAGCCGAAGCCGTAAGGATTCTCATCGCTTGTCTCTCCCGAGAAATACTTCTTGTATTTATTAAAGTGCGCCGTTATAGCCTCCTCGCTCGGCTCCTGCTGCGACTTTATAAACATGCCGGGATTTAATTCCACAAACTCGATATTAAGCCCTTCGGCGTCCCAGGCCACCGACTGCTTCAACTGGCGTATAGTAATATCCTCGCCGGAACAGACTATGTTCGAATACCTTAATACGGCCAATAAATTGCCGAACGCCTCGAGTATCCGCCCCTCAGAGACATCCTGGTTCACCATCGATCCGACTACCTGAGAATAATTCCTGCCCTGAAACAACAACGGGATTGCCCTCGCGAGCTGCTCGCCGGCTTCCTCGTTCGAGACCCTTATACCGGCCATTTTCGCTTCGGTCTTCAGACAATGCCAATATATGGCGCTGCCCGGCAAAGAACGCCTGTACATATCGTTAATTTGTTTTTCACTTATGTCGTACAATTTCGAATAAATCGTCCTTTTGACCTGGTTCATTAAGTCCGGCGTGGTTTTTTGCCTGGAGAACAGCAACTGGCCCAGAAAAAAAGCCTGCAAATCAGGTGTTTCAACTATCGGTATCTGCATCATCCGGCTGAGCAAAACATCCGCGCCGAGCCTCTCCAATACCTTCAATTCGTTATCGGCTATGGTTAAATCATTATCTGTTACATTGATTTTTCCCGCGATGGTAGCGACCTTCCGGCCTCCAACGCCGAATACAGACTGTGGCTGGCTTCTGATATTTTCGAGAGCGAATTGCAAAATGAACACAACCATCAGGAGAATAACCACCATGGCCATTACTTTTGTTTTGTTCTTTCTAAACCACTTCATTAAGTTCATACATCTGCTCCAAAACAGCTAAATGCGAATTTTCTAAAACATTTAATTCAATCGACAACAAAGTATAAACGCTAAAGTATATGTAAGCAAAGCGGGATATGCAAGAAAAATAGCTCGATACAGAATCGGGCAATTTCGCCGCCGCCGATAACAAATAATTTGAATTCAATCGCCGCATCTCTTATGATAGCTCTCCCAATGACGGCAGAAAATAAACCAAATCGAGAAAATCTCAGCGCCGGCGCCGGATTCCAGCCCGCCGGACCGCGCTCCGGCAAAAACCGCCTCAACGGGCGGATTGTAGCAAAATCAACCCCACAAAACATGCCGAAATCGACCGAAGCCTTCGCTCAGGCGTGCAAATATATGCCGTCGGGAGTAAATTCGCCGGTCAGGGCGTTCGGCGGCGTGGATTCGGGCCCGCTTTTTATCGCCGCGGCAAAAGGCTCGAAAATCTACGATATAGACGGCAACGAATACATCGACTACGTCGGCTCATGGGGCCCGATGGTGCTCGGCCACGCAAATCCGAAGGTTCTGGAGGCTATCGCCGCCGCGGCAAAAAACGGAACTTCCTTCGGAGCGCCGACTTTAGGCGAGACTGATCTGGCAAAAAAAATCGTCGCCGCTTTCGATTCCATCGAAAAAATCCGCCTGCTCAGCAGCGGGACAGAGGCAGTAATGACCGCAATCCGGCTCGCCAGGGCCTTTACCAAAAAAGACCTGATAATAAAATTCTCCGGCTGCTATCACGGCCACAGCGATTCGCTGCTCGTCCAGGCAGGCTCCGGTGTCGCCGAATTCGGCCCCCAAACGCTCGATTCGGTCGCATCCAGCGCCGGCATTCCGGACGCTATCGCGAAGCTGACCATCGTCGTCCCGTATAACGACACCCAGCGGGTAACGGCCGCTTTCGAGAAATATAAAGGGCGAATCGCGGCGGTTCTTGTCGAGCCTGTCGCGGCAAATATGGGCGTGGTGCTGCCGGCCGGCGGATTCTTGAACAGCCTCCGCTGCCTGTGCGACGACGAAGATTCGCTTTTGATTTTCGATGAGGTGATAACCGGATTCCGGCTTTGCTTCGGCGGCTCTCAGAAGCTTTTCAACATAAACGCCGATTTGACATGCCTCGGCAAAATCATAGGCGGTGGCCTGCCCGCCGCGGCGATTGGCGGACGCACCGATATTATGGACATGCTCGCCCCCGCAGGGCCCGTTTACCAGGCGGGTACGCTCAGCGGCAATCCCCTGGCAACCGCCGCGGCAAACGCGACGCTCGATATACTCGCCGAAGATGATTGCTATCGTCGGCTCGAAAAAACCTCGGCTATGCTCAAAGCGGGATTGGCCGACGCCGCCCGCCGGGCTTCCGTCCCGGTGACTATCAATCGAATCGGCTCGATTATAAGCTGTTTTTTTACAGACAAAAAAGTGCACAATTTCGACGACGTTCGCTCGAGCGATATTAAGACATGGAAAAAATTCTTCGCCGAAATGCTCAATCGGGGAATTTATCTGGCCCCCAGCGCGTACGAGGCGATGTTCGTCTCATTGGCCCATAGCGAAGACGATATCGAAAAGACAATCGAAGCGGCAAAAATCAGCTTCGACAAAATTAAAAATGAAAAATAATGCTCCAAAAAGAATCCCGGCAGTCAAATACCTTCCTTTATTCGCCGGTGCGGGAATTTTAATCGTCGCCGCTATATTCTACCTGTATGGAGAAAAATCAAATCCGCTCGACAGCAATCACCGGATAACAAGAAAACAGGCACTCGAAGACCTCGACCAGCTTCAACGCCTGCTCGAAGAAAAATATTCCTACCTGCAAACAAAAGGCGTTGATTACAAAGCCGAGCTGAACGCCGTCCGCGACTCACTCGGCGATGAAATAACCTGCGGCGAGATGTCGCTGAAATTAATGAAATTTCTCGCCCTGTTCGGAGACGGCCACAGCAGCGTCTCAAGCTCAGGCGTGTCACTGAAATCCTTATGCTCGGACTTTTCGCCCTTTCTTCTGGAGGAATCAGGCTCAAAGCTCGTTGCATTCAAATCCGACCGCTCGGGCCTGCTCGATCCGAATTGTCCCTATCTGAGAACAATCGACGGCCTGCCCGTCGATTCATGGCTCCGGGCTGGAGGGCGATTTGCGACAAAAGGTTCGCCTCAATACTTTCGATACCATTCCATCAGAAATCTCCGGTACATCGCGCTTCTGCGCAAAGAGCTTGAATTGGACAAAACCGGCCCCGTCGAGATTGAGCTGGAATCCGCCGACGGCTCATCGACAGAAAAACTCGAGCTGCCCCTGACAAAAGATTGTCCCATCTACGGCGTCTGGCCGAGGCCGGAAGAGCAAATCACATCTCTCGAAGAAACGAAAGTTGAATATCGTATCCTGGAGCCGAACATTGGCTACATGCGATTTGTATTCATGCCGGATGAAGCCGAATTCAACGACGCTCTTATAGACACTATGGGCGGCTTTGCCCGAACCGACGGTCTCATCATCGACATCAGGTCGAACGGCGGCGGCAGAAGAACGCCGCTGAAAATTCTCATGCCGTTCTTTATGGCTCAAAACGATTCGCCTCGCGTTGTGAACGTCGCCGCATATCGGCTGGGAAGAGAAAATATTAAAGAAGATTTCGAGGCACGCTATCTCTATCCGGCGGATTCTACGCACTGGAGCAGCGCCGAAAAAGATGCAATCCAACAATTTGCCGCCGGCTTCCGGCCCGAATGGGACCTTCCCCAGGGACTTTTCAGCCCGTGGCATTATTTCGTTATTAGCCCGGAAAAAGACAGCCGGTACTATCACTACGATAAGCCGGTAGTGATTTTGATGGACAAATGGAATTTCAGCGCATGCGATATCTTCCTTGGCGCGTTCAAAGGCATGGAAAACCTCACCCTGATGGGCCAGCCAAGCGGCGGCGGAAGCGGTTGTTTTCAGCCGTACAGACTGAAAAATTCCGCAATTAAAATCAATCTTTCTTCCATGGCGTCGTTCCAGCCGAGCGGCAAACTTTACGACGGCAACGGCATCCAGCCCGATATCACCGTCGAGCCTGTCCCGACGGATTTCATCGGACAATCGGATACCACCCTCGAAGCGGCGATAAGATTCATCAAAGAAAAAACCAAACCGTAAACGGCCCTCCGCCCAACAAAAACATTGCCCGGCTACGTACCTTCGGGATATAATTTTCGGGCCGGCTGTGAAAATTTTTCGTATAGGTAATACACGCCGCGATTCAATACTAAACCGGAAGCACTTATAGTTATGAGTTTCTTTTTCAAAGGATTAATTGTCGGATTTTTAATTGCCACACCTTTGGGTGCGATCGGTATGTTATGCATACAGCGAACGTTGAATTATGGAAAGCTTCACGGAATAATTTCAGGCCTCGGAGCGGCCACGGCCGACGCCCTTTACAGTATCGTTGCCGCCTTCGGCCTGACGTTCATATCGAACTTCCTGCTCGAAGAACAGATATTTTTCCGCCTTTTCGGCGGCATCCTTCTCTGCTGCATAGGCGCGCAGATTTTCCTGTCCAAAAACACTCAACAGGTCACTTCGGGCAACAACTCCAGCCTCGTCGGTGACTATGTATCCACCCTTTTTCTCACGCTGGCGAATCCCATGACATTTCTTGCTTTTGCCGCCGTATTTGCCGGTATGGGCGTGGTAGATATAAGCGGCCGTTACATATCTGCCTGCTTGTTGGTTGCAGGTGTGTTTGTCGGTTCCACTCTTTGGTGGCTGGCTCTGAGCACTGTTGCCGGCATGTTTGCCGGAAAGCTGACCTGCCGCAAGCTGACATGGCTAAATAGAACTTCAGGCGCAGTGATCGCAGGTTTCGGCATACTGGTTCTTTTGAGTCTAATAATATAAAAAACGACAAAATTCCCGCCGCAATTCGTGTATAATTACTCGCAATCGCATTATAAAACTGGCCTGTAAATCGGTGACACAGCGAATACACCTACGGACTAAAGCTCACAGAATTGCACCGGAAGACCAAATAGTAAGCCGAATTAGAGAATTGGTGAACTAGTTAATCAATCGATTTGAAAAACATGATTGTATTTATCCCGCAAAAACCTTATAATTACCAAAAGCGAAGGTATGCGTCTTGAGATTACTATTTCTGCTTTCGATTCTTATATTTATAAGTCTTTTTATATCAATATAGAAGCGGAGTTAAGTATTGGGCGAAAACAAAAAACAGCAAAGCATCAGAGAATTTTTCAAGCGTCTATCACGTGGCACATTAAAGGCTGGCGGTGTCGCTGGTGGCGTGCTTGCTTCACTGATGGCTTCAACCAGCACTACAGGGGCCTTGGCACTGACAGCAGGTGGTTCCATATTAGCTGTACTGGCACCTTTATTTGATGAGATTATATTTGGAACACTTGATGATAAGACTGCCCGCAAAGAAAAGAAAAAGCTCGATCAATCGCTTTTCGAACTCGAAGATAGAATTAAAGATAAAATTGATGAAATTGGAACCGATATCGTCGAATTGCTTGTTGACCAGTGTGAGCAAAATAAACTGAATAATAAGATTCTTTCTGAAATCAAAAAAATATCAGCACTTGTAAAAAATCCTGAAAGCGCACCTATCTCAACTTCCCTTGAAGAAACGCTGGCAAGAATTGTCGAAAAGAAAAACGACGAGCAGACAAAAATAATTCTCGAAAGCGACAAAAAAAGCGCAAAAATACTTGGCGGAAAAATAGAATATAACACTATTCTTCTTGTCAATTTAATACAGATACTTGAGGATATATTACCTTCATTTACATTTAGTCAAGAAAAGCACAAAATCCATAACATACCATATCCATCTATAGGAGATTTATTCAAGGGCCGTGATGATATCCTCAAGAAATTAAAGGCCCATCTCGATAATAAGAAAGCGACGGCGATTACTCAGGCAATCGAAGGCCTTGGCGGTATAGGAAAAACACGTCTTGCCATCGAGTTCGCCTGGTGGTTCTTGAACAAAAATAAAGATTCTTCTGTTTTTGTTATCAGTTCAGAGACGCCTGAGCTTATGTGGTCTTCACTGGCGGCTTTGGCAGGTCAAAAGCTCCTGAATCTACCGGGTCAAAAGCAGGATGAACAAATCCAATCGGTTTTTAAATGGCTCAATACCAATGCCGGCTGGCTTATGATATTCGATAACGCCGATACTAAAAAATCGGCAGAGGCTATCGAAAATTTGCTGCCACAACTGGCAAACGGTCGCGTAATAATCACATCACGCTATAAACTCTGGAGCGGTGCAATTAAACCTCATTCACTTGAATTATTAAATCCGAAACAGGCTTTGCAGTTCCTTCTCGATAGGACAGACTCTCATCGCATTAAGTCAAAAGATGATAAAAAATCAGCCGGTCAATTAGCCGAACAACTCGGTTATCTTCCTTTGGCCCTCGAGCAGGCCGGAGCCTATATCGAATATAACCAATGCAACATCGCTGACTATCTCAATCAGTGGGAAACAGAAAGAAAAAAAGTCCTCGAATGGCTCGATAAGCGCCTTATGCAATATCCTTTCTCTGTTGCAGTCACGTTGCAGAGAACGTTCGACCAGCTTGATCCCTTGGCTCAGACACTGCTTCATATCATCGCATTTTTAGCTCCGGAACTGATACCATCAGAGATGTTCAAACAAAGTATTGACGTTGTTCAAGAAGCGATAGACTTGCTCACTGGGGATAAACAATCTAAAAATCTTAAATTGGAAATAGATGATGCCTTAGCTGAGTTAGCCGCTTATTCGATGATAACACGTCAGGATAAAGGATTTACTGTTCATCGAATAGTTCAGGAAGTCATTCGCTCACGCATTGCTAATGATGCCCAACGTAACTGGATTCAAAAGTCTCTCGATATAGTCAATAATTACGCTCCTAATGGTCCAGACGATGTACGCACATGGCCTATATATGATATCCTTCGCCCCCACGCCGAACTGATTGTCAATTATTCCAACGAAGTTAAAATAACTGAACCTACCTCACGTCTAATGAATCAACTTGGCCTTTACTTTAAAACAAAAGGTCTTTTTAGCAAGGCAGAGCCTTTATATCTTCGTTCATTAAAAATCGAGGAAGCCTCACTTGGAAAAGACCATCCCAAAATCGCTATTCATCTTAACAATCTTTCGATATTGTACAGGGAAACCAATCGGCTTAAAGAGGCAGAGCCTTTGATGAAACGTGCTCTTAAGATAAATGAAGCCTCATTTGGGAATGATCATCCCAAAATTGCCATTCCTCTTAACAACCTGGCCCAGTTGTATCAAGACACCGGTCACCTTAAAGAGGCAGAGCCTTTGATGAAGCGTGCTCTTAAGATAGATGAAGCCTCATTTGGAAAAGACCATCCCAGTGTTGCCAGAGATCTCAATAACCTAGCGATGTTGTATAAGGCTACCGACCGCCTTAAAGAGGCGGAGCCTTTGATGCAGCGTGTAATTAAAATTTTTAAGAAAGCATTGGGCGATAATCATCCTAATGTAGCAGCAGCTCTTAACAATCTGGCGCAGTTATTACAGGCTACGAACCGCCTGACCGAGGCCGAGCCGCTTATGAAAAGGGCTTTGAAAATCGATGAATCCTCATTTGGAAAAGACCATCCCATTGTTGCCATAGACATTAACAACCTGGCGCAGTTGTATCATGCTACCAGACGCTTTAAAGAAGCGGAGCCTTTGATGGAACGTGCTCTTAAAATAGATGAATCCTCATTTGGAAAAGACCATCCAAAAGTCGCCATCCGCTTTAACAACCTTGCGCTGTTATACAAATTCACCAATCGCCTTAAAGAGGCGGAGCCTATGTATCGAAGGGCATTAAAAATCTTCGAAGCCAGTTTAGGCCCGGACCATCCAAGCACCAAAACTGTTCGAGGCAATCTTGAAACCCTCCTCAAGGAATTGAAAGCAAATAACTAAAAATTTGATTTATCCTGCAAATCACGAACACAAAATACAAAAAAAAGACAACTTTTTCTTCAAAATATTTAAGATTTTTCTTGAACTTTTGCAGCAAGTATGTAAGATAGTTACTGAACTAAGGATAGTTCGCAGCGCACAGCGGGTAGGGAATACAAATCAGTAAAAGGGTAAATCAGTTGATCGGTAAATCGGTATATGAGTAAAAGGGTAAATGAGGAAAAGCATGCACTCATCAACGCATATACTCATCAACCCATAAACCCATTAACTCATCAACCCATCAACCCATTAACCCATAAACTCATCAACCCATAAACTCATCAGCCCATAAACTCATTAACCCATAAACCCATAATTGGAGGGGAAAAACATGTCAACACAAGCCCAAATTAACGCCAACCGTCAAAATGCCCAAAAATCGACCGGGCCGAAAACAGCAGAGGGAAAAGCGGCTGCGGCAAAAAACGCCGTCAAACACGGCCTTTTCGCCCAAGAAGCCGTTATAACAGGCGAAAATCCGGAGGATTTCAGCAATCTACGGCAGGAGCTACTCGCCGAGCTTGCCCCCGTCGGGGCGATGGAGTCCATTTTATCCGAGCGCATCGTCAGTCTTTCGTGGCGGCTG
>JAFGBG010000073.1 GCA_016933295.1 Sedimentisphaerales bacterium
GGAAAGGCGGGTGAGCATCGAACATGTTCGGATAAGTATTTCCGGCCAAAGCTTCAACGACCATTTTATAAGCATGGTCACCGTCCAGAAAACGCGCCCAGCAATTAATCTTCCAAGCCTTGCTCCATCCGGTTCCGCCGTCGCCTCTTAGAATCAGGGATTGTTTTGCCGCTTCGAATAATGCCGGCGTACCGGGAGTTATTTCCCAGCCGGGGTACAAGCCCCACAGGTGAGAGATATGTCTGTGTCGGTCGTCCGGATTATCTATATCTACGAGCCATTCCTGGAGTTGACCGAGCCGTCCGATCTGATTGGGCGCGATTTGCGTGCGCATTTTAGTAAGCTGCTCGGCAAATTCCTTGTCTTTTTCGAGAATTGCCGCGGCTCTAACCGTATAATCGAAAAGGCTTCTGATAATCTGATGGTCCATCGTCGGGCCTGCGACAAGTCCGCCGTGCTCCGGCGAATTGGAAGGTGTGCTGATTAACCAGCCGGTATTCGGGTCCTCAACTAAGAAATCCACGAAAAACATTGAGGCTTCTTTCAAGACCGGATAAGCTCGTTCGGCGAGAAATTCCTCATCGCCGGTGAATAAGTAATGTTCCCACAGATGATGGCACAACCAGGCTCCGCCGGTGACCCAAATGCCGTGATTCGAGGCGTTAATCGGCGCGGTTCCCCGCCATAGGTCGGTATTATGGTGCAGCACCCATCCGCGAGCGGCGTAATGTGCTTCGGCGGTCTTGCGGCCGGAAATGACACAACCGTCAATGAGATCGAAAAGCGGCTCATGGCACTCGGACAAATTACAAAGTTCCGCCGGCCAGTAGTTCATCTCGGCGTTTATATTTACGGTGTATTTGCTTTCCCACGAAGGTTTGAGCGAGTCGTTCCAGATTCCCTGTAAATTTGCCGGTTGCGAGCCGGGACGAGAGCTTGAAATAAGCAGGTATCGGCCGAACTGGAAATAGAGCACTTCGAGTTCGGGGTCTGTATTTTGCGCGGCGTTTTTCAGCCGCTGGTCAATGGGAAGTTCAGCCGCATCGGTGGTCCCAAGGTCGAGTTTTACCCGTTGGAAAAGTTTTTGATAATCACGGATATGACTTTCTAAAAGAGTTTCGTAAGATTTCCCCGAGACCTCCTTCATCGTGTCATCACAGCGGGCCTTCGGGTCGCCACCGACATCCTGGAAATTATTGAAGCTGCTGTGTCCGGCCAAAACCAGCATGGCCGAATCGGCATTTTCCACGGTTATGCCTTCATTTGTAACGTTAACTGTGCCGCCCTTTGCAACAATTTTCAGTTGAGCCTCGAACGTAATAACGCCGCTTTTAACTGTGCCGGTCATTACCAGCATATCTTCGTTCCCAGCCGTTGTTTGTATCGAATCGTGCGGGCTGCTTAACCGGGCGACAAATCCGACCTTTCCCGGCTTATCCGCGGAAATATGCCATACGATAACCTGGTCCGGGTAACTGCTGAATGCCTGCCGCTCGTAAGCTACATCGCCTATATTGTATGTAACAGAAGTTACCGCCGTATCCAAATCAAGCTGTCGCCGATAGTTTGTCACATTATCATGATTTTGGAACGATATGCGGAGATCCCCGAACGGTTGATAAGCTTTTTGCCGCAGAGGTATGCTCATAAATTCTCGCGAAGCCAGCCGTTCCGCCTGAGCCTGTTTTCCGTCGGCAATTAACTGACGAATCTCCGGCAGAAATTCCGCCGCCCCTTCGTGTTGATACTCATGCGGCTCACCGTTCCATATAGTATCTTCATTGAATTGCAGGTGTTCTTCGGAAATGCCCCCGAAAACCATAGCGCCCAAACGACCATTGCCGATTGCAAGAGCCTCGGTCCATTCCGTTGCCGGTCGTTGATACCATAATACTAAATCAGTCGCGAAAGCAGCAGAACTTATAAGCAATACATTCGAGATAATTACAAAAAGTGTTTTTCTCATTTGTCTGTTTCCTATTCAATTTCAAAGGTGCAATTATTTTATTCCAACAGTGACTACATGTCAAATCTTATGGATATCCTCGGTCTAACGCAGCAGGCCGGCGATATCATCCGACGAAAGTCGAATCTGCGGGTCGAATTTTTCCGATGACATATACGATAAAATGCTGCAGCGAAGCTGGCGGGCCTCCGGACGCGACGAAAGCTCGTTTTGAATATCGATGGCGCAAAGCATAAGCTTGCCCTTTTCGAGCTGAGCTTCAAATAGCAAACCAAGCTTTCTCGCATTGTTCCAGTCGTCGATCGGCTGGATAATCGGCACAAGCTTTTCCGGCAGAGAATCCATAATGACCGGTTTTGAATTATCGAGCAAATTCTGCCACTGCCAGTTACTATGGAAATCCGTCGGGAAATTCTTAAAGGCTTCGTGCTCCGGATCGCATAAAATCCCCAACGTGTGTACTCTATTACGGGGGAAGGTGATAAGATTCCAGAAAATCGGTCGAAATGTCCCCAATGTATTGCCGCCTGCCTGAGACTTCTCGAGAATAAGCAGCACACGATCCCCCTGCCGCAATCTTTCCATAGCTTCCTGCGAGTCCTGAGTCACGAAGACATTCTCCGGTTCGGATTGTTCGAGTTTCGCCGGATAGACCCAGATGTCCCAGTCATTCGCATATTCAGTTCCCTTCAACCTTACTTCAAAGTTGAGCTTAGAGGCTTGTTTTATAGAGCTCAGATCAAAATTAATTTCTCCGCCGGCACGTGTCAATCCTCCGGCTGGGATATTATTCACAGCAAATTCGTAGGTTCCTATGGAGCGACCGGTTGATTTACACATATTTATTTGTATGGGAACATTAGTTAAATCTCTCGAACTATAGTTTGCCACATCCACGATTACGGCAAAGGATTCATCGTTGGTAAAAATACGTTTTTTCATTCTCGCAAGCGGCACAATATCGTTACAGAATCTTCGATATTGCTCCGGCGTAATATAGCCTTTGCTTTGCCACAGGGCGTTGAGCACCCCGACCGGAGCCGTGCCCTGCCCGGGAAAATCATGTAAATCGAGCAACTGAAAACCGGCAAAACCCGGGCTGCGCAGAGCCGCTTCGATTTCCTGTTTATATAACAGGCTTTGAAATTTACCCGAAGCCATCAAGAAATCATGGGCGAGATTTTCCATCCCGGCTTTTTTCAGCTTGTCACGAAAGATGGCCATATTTTTCGCCTTAAGGACGCCGGTGTACTGACTTTCCTCGGAAATATCCGGATAAGCGCACCACTGGCCTATTTCATGGCCGATGACGGGCACAGGTCGAGTTTCTACATGACTGCGATAGTCATCGAAAGTCTGCGGAGGCTGGTCGAATTTCAGAGTCGGCCAGCGCTGGAGACGAACTGCGTGCTCGATGGAATACTGGTTTTCCTTAATTTGCGGCCATCCGGCGCCGGCCACGTAAAATCTTCGGTTGTCTTTGGTCTTGAGATTTTCCAGAAGCTTGCCGAGGAACTGCTCTCTGTTACGTCCGCTCGGCTCATTGCTCGGCGAGAAAAAGCAAAACGAAGGATGATTGCCGTAAGCCCGAATCATACCGTCTATTTCCTTGTATATCCATTCATCGAGCGCGCCGCCGTCGCCGAAAGCCGCCCAGCAGGAACCTTCGGCCTGGAGGTAAAAACCTTCACGGTCCGCCGCGGCAAACGCCGCTTCCGGCGGACACCACGAGTGAAACCGGAAATGATTCAGCCCGTGTGCCTTGGCGATGCCGATTATACGCCTCCATTCGGCCACATCGGTCGGCGGGTAGCCGTGCTCTGGGAAAATACAGCATTCGAGCGTTCCACGAATGAAGATTTTTCTGCCGTTTATTGTAAACTGCTTGTCTCGGATACCCAGCTCACGCATTCCGAAAGTCACCACCCGCCCGGCTTCGAGGTTCTCACCCGTAAGTTTCAGTTCCAGCTCATACAAGGCCGGCGAATATTCGTCCCATCGGAGGCAGTCTTGTCCCATCGAATGAACGAAACTGACCTTGCCGCTTTTTTCCGTCCAACTTGCCGGAACGGTTTGTGGTTGTGTCGTGTGTTTTGCCGGGCTGTTATCGCTTACAGCTTTGACGGTAATTTGGCCGGAGCCGGCTTTTTTTGTATTGTTGCCCAGATCGATAACGACTTTTATCTGTTTTTTATCAACGTCCGGAAATACCTGAACATCGTCGAACCACACTTTGGCGGTTGTGTAGAGTTTAACCTCGCCGGCAATCCCGTTCCAGTTGGATTGAGTCTGGTCGGAGATACTGTGAGCATCCATCCCGACCGGAACGACCACGCTATTATCCACCCGAATAGTAAGTTGATGTTTTTTGCCGGGCGTGCAAAAGTCAGTAAGGTCGTATTCGTGCGCCGAGCCGAGTGTTTCCCTGACTCCCGCCTTTTTGTCGTCAATCCAGACCGTTGTCTGCCAGTGAGGACGTTCGAGATAAAGAATAATTCGCTTATTAGCCCAATCGGAGGCGATGTCGATCTGCCGCTGATACCAGGCCGGGCCGACGTAGTAACGTTCAGGCGTAAGCCAGAACGGGCATTTGAAATCTTCCGACTGAATATATTCGGTAAACCGCGGGTCACTTAAAAGCTGCGTTCCAATTCCTGTGGTCCACCGGGTTTTTGCCGAAGGTTTTTCGCCGTATCCCTGCTCCTGCAACGAGCCCGGCAATTTTATCGGCCGAGCAAGTGACTTACCGAACCATTGCCCGGAAACACCGTTATCGTTCGGATCCATCTGGAAAGACCATTGACCTGATAAATCCATTTCCTGCGCCCGTGCAAAAACGGTTAATAGAAAGACAACGGCCGATAGAACGATATATTTTTTCATGGTTTACTCCTATTTTGTACCGAGCGTAAATGAACGTTCCGCGGATGTTTTGATTCCGAGCAGCTCCGCCGTCAAATTCTTCGTGACATCGGGGCGTTTTTGCACGAATACTCTCTGGTCCTTCAGCCAAGGCGAAATTACCAGAATAAGTTCCGAATCCGGCTCGGAAAGCTCCTTTTGCCAGCGCTTGAGCCAGAGTTGCCAGTTTGGTTTGGACCAGAAATTGTCCGCCACGAGCCGCCCGTTGAGATACAGCCGGGCCATATCACCGATATACTCGAAATTAACACAAACATCACTGACGGAATTCCAGTCAATTTCGCCTATTCGAATACGCCATGCTTTCGGCGGAGCGTCAGCTTTTACAAAAGGATAATTCTTATCCTCCGCCGGGACTTCGGCATTTTCCTGAGAAGTCACTAAAACCTGCGGCAGTTTTTCCGCGGGCAGGTGATAGATTGAAAAATCACTTTCTTTTTGTGGACGGATAAATTCGCCTTCATAAATAAAAGCCTGGTCCGTCGCCGGATAAATCCGAAGAATCGTCGAATCTGACCGAGTGGTTCTGAGTTTCAGAGAATCGCCGCTTTGCCACAGTTCGATCGGGCAAATCGCCATATAACGCTTGCCGGCGATATTAATCTTCCATGCGTTAAGGCTCTCTTGTTCGGACAGTATCAGGATTTCAATTTTTGCTCCTTTTGCCGTAGTCACTTGGCTGATTCGACCGGTTTCGCCGGGTAGACCGGTAGTCCCCGTGATGTTAAGCTGTGTTTCTATCCCGGGTAAATTTGTCAAAATCAAACGAGTAACGTCTTCATCCCGCCATCGCATCAGCGGCTGAGCAGTGGTATAAACCAGAGTTGCATCTGCTACCGGCAAATTTAAAGGAAAAATGCCGACACTTTTTGACGGGATGGTCATAGACTCATCGGGGAAAATCACCTCATTATCACCCAAGGTTACGGCAAATTTTATGTTCTCGCGATTCGGCATATCCAGATAACGCTGGTGGTTGTTAAAGAATAGAAAACCTCTTTCACCTTTCGAGCGCAGTGCGTATCGTAGCTTGCCGGGATCGTCGGCTTTTGGTCTGTCGTCCGGCAGGGTCGGCGTCATCTCCGCCAGTTCCCCGCCAAAATCATGGATGAACTGGTGCAATCGTTTGAGCGAATAGTAGGAAGCATTGGTTTTTCCGAATTCCTGGAGCGGGGCCTGGAAATCGTACGAAACAAGCGGCATGCCGCCTTCGACAAGCCGTCCGGTCCGGCCCAACGGCTGCGAACCGCCGTGATACATATAATAACCTATCATATTAGCCCCCTCTCCCAATCGGCACAGGGCCATTGCTTCGGTATCTACAGAATCCAGAGTCGGACGCCGAAGGATTTTATGATGCATCCCGCCGCCAAGTTCCGCCGTGGCGTAAGGATAGCGTGACGGATCGTAGCGCCATCGTAGCTGCCTGATGCGGTCGGTCACCATATCGCTTGCCACATTCGTATTAATAACAAGGCTTATCAAATCGGAAAAGAGCAGCTCTTCGAACGGCGGCAACTGCTCCGTCCCTGCGGCCCAGAACGGATCGACATAAGAACCCTGGACGGGAAGCACCTCGTCTTTCGGGACCCAGGCCCCGCCCCAGCCAGTCACCGAGTAATAAGGGACATCCATTCCCAGACCGAGAGCGATTTGTTTGCACTTGAGAATATACGGCTCGCCCCCCCTGCCGCCGACATGGCCGAATTCGTTGTCGAACTGTATGCCGATTATCGGGCCTCCGTCTTTATGATAAAGCCCATTTACCTGAGAGGCAACAGCCGTGTACCACCGCCGAACCTGCTCGAAATACGCCGGGTCCATAGTTCTCGGCTCACAAACATTGCCAAGCCAGTCCGGGAATCCGCCGTTGCGGGCCTCGCCGTGACACCATGGCCCGATGCGTATCCAGAGAGGCATATCGTGTTTTTTACACAGCTCTATAAACCGCCGCAGGTCACAATCGCCGTCCCAGTTATACTGCCCCTGAGTTTCCTCGTGGAAAATCCAGAAAATGTATGTTGCTATTATATCGACGCCGCCGGCTTTCATGGCAAGTATCGAATCCTCCCAATACTGGTTAGGGACACGGGCATAATGAACCTCGCCCATAACCGGCAGCCATGGCCGTCCGTTGCGGGTGAAATACAGGGAGTTTACGCCGTAGTTTATGCCGTCGGGGCCGTCCGGCGTTCCCATTTTCAGATGCCCTTCAAGAATTTCGGGATATTCGGCGGCGGCTTTGATTCTTAAAATATTTGAATCCGTAGCTTCAGAAGCGGCTCCATCCTGCATAGATAAAACAATTATAATAAAGAAACAAAACAGAGTTTTTTTCTTAAAATTTTTCATATATTTTAGTCCACAAGTTCTCGTTCAATAGCCTCAAGTGATTTGCCCTTTGTTTCAGGTAGTTTCGTCCAGATTACAAAGAATCCAAGCACACAAATCGCTCCATAAAGCCAAAACGCTCCGTGTGCACCAAGAGTATTTTTTAAAAATGGGAATGTGAATGTCAAGGCTGTACAGCCCACCCAAAGAAAGAATACGGTAATTGACATGGATGCACCTCTGATACGGTTGGGAAAAATTTCCGATATTACGACCCATGTTATCGGCGCTAGAGACATTGAGTAGCAGGCTATCGCCGTCACTACAAATATAAGCATGTGAATACCTGTACTCTGAAGGTAGTATCCCGTCCCAAGAACGGCATATACACCGGCTAATCCACCGGCACCGATTAACATTAGGATACGTCTTCCGAAACGATCTACGGTAAAAATAGCCACGAATGTAAAGACAAGATTGACAATGCCGGTTATTACAATATTCAACATAATATCACTAACACCATAGCCTGCCGCCTGAAACACTTCCTGGGCATAGTTAAATATTACATTAATACCACACCATTGCTGGAATACGGCTAAAAAGACACCGAGTCCAACTATTTTCAGCAGTCTCGGTTCCAGAAGGTCGCCGAAATTCACTCTGCCAATTTCCTCGCCTGTCAGTGTATCTTTAATATCCGCCAATTCTGCTTCGGCATGTACAGGACCGCCTATTCGAGTTAAGGTATTGAGGGCTCCTTCATTGCGCCCGTATTTAACGAGCCATCGGGGACTCTCAGGTACAAAAAACATAAGAAGAAAGAATAATGAAGCAGGCACAGTTTCTGCCCCAAACATCCATCGCCATCCTTGCTGGCCGTTCCATGATTGACGAATAAATTCAAGCGTGGCATCCTCCGGTACAGGCCTGGCTATCTGCCAGTTGATAATCTGGGCGGCAAGAATACCGATAACAATTGTTAATTGATTTATCGAAACAAATCGGCCTCGCATGTGGGCCGGAGAGATTTCGGCAATGTACATTGGCGATAAGTTAGACGCCAATCCGATTCCAATTCCTCCGATCCACCGAAATATATTAAACCAAACGAAATCACCGGCCAAAGCCGTTCCAATTGCGGAAAATGTAAACATAAATCCGGCGAGAATCAACAGGCGCTTTCTTCCAAATCGGTCGCTTAATACTCCCGAAATTAAAGCTCCAAACAAGCAACCCACCAGTGCGCTGCTCATAGCCAAACCCTGCAGGAACGGACTATCGGAAATATTGAAAAAGGGTTCATAAAACGGTTTTGCTCCGCCAATAACTACCCAGTCATAACCGAAAAGCAGCCCACCCATAGCGGCAACAAAACAGATTAACCATAAGAATAACATATTATAATGAATCTCTGAAGACTGTTCCTGTTTAAGCTCAGACATTGTACAGTTATCCTAATATATTAAATGCATTTTGAACAAAATCTTGTTTATCTAAAATCGTTAATTGCATCGAACATAGCCACGATGTTTTCCGTCGGGACGTTGCTCTGGATGTTATGAATACTGTTAAAAACAAAGCCGCTGTTTTCGCCGAATATATCAATTCGCCTGCGAACTTCGTCATAAACTTCTTCCGGCGTACCGAACGGCAGAGTTTTTTGGGTATCGACACCTCCGCCCCAGAAAACAAGCTGCTTGCCGAACTCGTCTTTTAGCCGCTGAGGCTCCATTTGGGCCGCCGAACATTGAACGGGATTGAGCACATCGAAACCGGCTTCGATGAAATCCGGAATCAACTGATAGATCGAACCGCAGCTATGAATGAATATTTTCCAGTTTGTCAGCTCGTGGATTTTATCGTTGATTGCCTTCTGAAACGGTTTATAGAGGTCGCGATAGGCCTGAGGCGAAATAAACGGGCCGCGCTGAGTTCCGAAATCCGTGCCGCTTACGAAGACGACCTGCACCTTGTCGCCTAATGCCTTCGCGAGCTTTTCGATATTTTTTAGCCCTGTCTCACACTGCTTCTCAAAAACCTTATAAACATAATCCCGCCGCACGGCCGTCGAGACATACCATTCCTCGACATCGCGTATTCCTTTCGGATTTTTCATCCAGGGAGCCGGAACTAAAGCGATATCACCGAACGCTACGCCGGGTATTGTCAAATAAATTCCGTAATTCGTGTTATAGTAATAATCATCCACCATGCGAGTAAAATGAGAAATATCGGCGTCGGATAAAATTCCGAATTCCTCGCAGTTGTCGAGCGGTTCCAACTGCTCTTCGATTATTGACTCCTGGCGCCGAATCGAATCGAAAAAATAGCCGGATTTCGGCATTTTTGCACAGGGGTCCGCCGATGTGTCACCTTCGGGATACATCAGGATATCGCCGTTGTCGGAAGCGGTATAATTGAATTGTTCCGGGACAAGGACTTCTGTGCCGTCAACCGGCATAACAAAGCTCTTCCAGCCTTCGTTGGAAAAACCGAACATATTTTTGTAAGGATGAACGCCGACTACGTCGAGACCGAGAATCCGGCGCATCGTATCGTCAATTTCGCCCAGCATCTGATAAGGCTCACTAACTTTTACCCGCCATGTTTTATCAGAAGTCAAAGCCTGTCTGAGTCTGTGAACGGCACAAACTCCGATGCCGGTTTGCCCCCCCGCGCCGAAATCAACACATAAACAATCCGTCGGCTGATGATTCAGGGCGGCGTTCAATCTTTCTCGCGGTGTCATTTTAATTTCAATTGTCTCATTAGCTAAAAAATTACTGAGCATTCCGGCGAATTATTGCTTCGCCCTGTTCGACTTCAATCGTCAGACCAGAAAGGTCCAGCTCCTGAACATTTTCGAGAATAAAACCGGTTCTCGCCTTGATACGGCAATTCTCGAAAGTTACGTTTCGGACCGGGCTGTCTTTGAGACCGCGCATGTCACCAACATTTTGTGTCGTGCCGGAGACGTTAATGATTTTCACGTTTCTAACGACCGGCAGCGGGTCCGAAGGCGGCTTGGCATTTACCATTCTCCAGGCCATATTAAACTCGAACGCCTTGCGAGTATCCTTAAGAACGATGTCCCTGTAGGTGATATTCTCGACCACGCCGCCCCGGCTGGGCTGGGACTTGAAGCGAATCGGCGCCCAGTTATCTGCTTCCATTACCGAATCGCGAATTTCGACGTTTCGGATTCCGCCGGACATCTCACTGCCCATGGAAACGCCGCCGTGACCGTAACGAAACATACATTTTTCAATCAGAATGTTTTCCGCCGGCCTGTTTACACGGCGGCCGTCTTCATCCTTGCCGGACTTAATCGCGATACAGTCGTCGTTTACATCGATATCAACGCCGATGATATGAACGCCATCGCATGAATCGATGTCAATACCGTCCGAGCTGGGAATGTAGTGCTCTGCGCGAATGACCAGGTCTTTAATTTCCACATTTCGCGAGTAAAGAACAAATAAACCCCAGCTTGACTGGTTCCGGATATTCAGGTTTTCCACTACCACATCGTCGCAGTTTTGAATAGCGATAAGACGTGGACGGGCATATCGCGGCAAATCCACCTGGCGCAGCTCATAAGCAGGTGACTCCGGTTTCATGGGAATACCGCCGGCAGGACCGAGACTCGGCGGGCCTTCGCGCAACGGACCGACGTTGGTGGTTTGTGCCTCATTGCCTCCTCGCCTGGAGCGGGAATGCCATACGTCTCCCGAACCGTCAATCGTGCCGGGACCAGTAAGCCGAAAGCCGGTCATATTGGAAACATTGACCAGAGCACTGACCCATATCCTCTCCTCGCCTTCCCAGCGTGTCTGGACCAGCTTGTAGTCAGCCATGTTGGTTGTGCCTTTAAGTACACCGTCTGATTCTATTTGCAGATTAACGCCCTGCTTAAAAAAGAGCGCTCCGGTCAAAAATACCCCTTTAGGTACTACAAGGACACCGCCGCCGTCAGCGGCACATTTGTCGATGGCATTCTGGATTGCCTCGGTATTCACGGTTTTGCCGTCTCCTGTTGCTTCATAGTCGGTGATAACATAGTGCTTCTGAGGTTTATTATCATCCTGAGCGATGGATATCGAATAGGCAAAGAAGATTGAAAAGAACAGAACAATGATGATGAATTGAATTTTTCTCATGATATTATCCTTACATAATTGTTAATGTGACCGGATTATTATACCCGCTTGAGGAATTTTTGAAAGTCATTATCAGCTCCGCCGCAATAATTTACATGTGAATATTCATAAGGCAAGCGACCAAAATAAGTTACGGGACAACTATCGAAATTGCGGTAAACTATCGGCATAATTGATTCGCCGAAAAGACAATGCGGGATATGCAGTTAAAAAAAACATTCCGGCGGGAATTATAATCTAAATTCCGCCGTAGGTCCGGCTTATTCGAAGCGGCAAAAATTCCGTTTTCAACGAATATGCACTACGATTTCAACCCTTCGGTTTTTAGCCTTGCCTCCGGCGGTCGCATTGGAAACAATCGGACGGGCCTGGCCGCAGGCTACGGCCTGAATCTTCTTGTCGCTTATGCCGTGTTGAATCAAGTACCGGGTTACAGATAAAGCTCGTTGAGCGGATAGTTCCCAGTTATCTTTCCAGTTGGATTTTTTAATGGGATCCGTATCGGTATGACCTACGACGTCGATATCCTTGTTCGGGTATTTTTGTTTCAATACCTCGTAGATATGGTCGAGTTCAGTACTGGTTGCCTTTTTCAGTTCGGCTTTTCCCGAATCGAATAATATCTCATTCGATAGCGTTACGGTTATTGTCCCGGCCGCCGCGTTAAAGGCAACGTCATAACCTTCGCCGAAACCGGAAGCTTCGGCCGGTGATTTTCGCTGCTGTTCGATTTGCTTGCGTAATTCGTCAACCATCTGCTGGCTTGCCGTATATTTCTGGGCAATCTCCCCTTTTTCCGCCCGTTCGTAGTCAAGCTGACCTTTCAGATTCTCAAACTCAACGACCTTGGCCTCGTATTTTCCCTTCCAGTTGGTGCAGCCGGGTAAAAAAGCAAATAATACAAGACAACTCAGCACGGCAATCGTTTTTTTGTTGGTAACTCGCATATGATTTCTCCTTAAATATCCGGGACCATGCCTTCCGTTTCAATAATAAAACACGAACAGATGCTCGCGAATCCATTCATGTAGAATCATAACAACAAATACACCCAAAGACAAGAAAGGACCGTAGGGAATTTGCCGAATTTTTTTAAAAAACATATTTAATCCCGCCCAGGTCAGTCCGAAGAACGGAGCAATAAAAAAAGCCAGGACTACCGACAGCGGTCCTACTACCGCTCCTGCGGCACCCATAAGATGCACATCGCCCAGGCCCATCGCTTCTTTGCCGAATGCGAAGGTTCCGAATATACGGATTGCCCAGACAATGCCGCAGCCGATAAAATAGCCCCATAAACTGCCGAGAAATCCAGCAACTGCTGGATGCTTCAAAAAACCGTTCCACCAGAGACGGACAGGCTCGATATCCCTGCATAACCAGAACGCCACGAGAGAAAAGGCGATAATTGGCAGTAAAAAGATGATTTCTCTTAACGCCTCCAATCGATGATTGAAATTTTCATCCATCAAATCGGGCTTATTATCTGAGGTTTTGTCATCATTTGCCGCGGCGTTGTTTTTCTTTTGGCTTTCATCCGGCTCATAACTTCTTTTTAATAAGCCGCTTACCAGCAGTATAAGAGATATGGCAAGACCTATCGCCGCTCCGGCGGCTAATGCACCGGTACCGGCTGTGGCGACTGGAAGAAGTCCGTAGCCGACAATTATGTCAGGTTCGATTATCATAGCACCGGCAGTCGAGCCGATTAATCCGGCTATGGTTACAAACCAGCAGATAGATAACGGGATAATCCACAATTCCAGGTCGATTGCCGAAGCGGCAATAAACGCCCCAAGCAGGATTATGTGTAAAAGATATATGAGCCAGCCGCCTTTGGAAAACTTCGGCATATTAACGAGTAAATCAGTCTTGAAATATATAATGAAAAGCCCGAGAAAAACTAATCCCGTCAAAAGCTCGATCACAAAATATCGCGGCGAAACGGGGGCCTTGCAAAAGCGGCACTTTCTTCCTAAAACCAGCCACGAAATTAACGGAATATTATCGTAGAATCGAATGTGTTCGCCGCATGACGGGCACGCCGAGGGTGGGCTGACAATGGATTTATCTCGCGGCATTCGGTAAATTACAACGTTCAAAAAACTGCCGATACAACAACCGAACGCAAAGATAAAAACAAACCAAATCCAATCCGGTACCGCCACAAAGCCTCCCTTGCTAATTGTGTACCAATCTATTTACTTTTTTTTATTCCCGTCTTTTTCTCTTTTTACCGCACCGGCGACCTTCATAGGCAAGCCGAATAAACGTATGAAACCGGTCGCATCGGTCGAGTCGTATTCGGCGCCCATCACGAAGCTGGCAAGGTCGGTCCGATATAAACTTTTGGGACTTGTAGTTCCGGCCAAAGTGCATCTTCCTTTTAATAGTTTTATCTTAACCTCGCCGGTGACGTTGCGCTGAGTAACATCCACAAACGCATCCAATGCCTCGCGCAGCGGCGAAAACCACTGGCCATAATAAACCAACTCGGCATATTTAAGGGCGATTTGCTGTTTGTAGTGCATTGTCTCTCTGTCGAGCGTCAAACTCTCAAGTGCGCTATGTGCCGTAATAAGTATCGCCCCGCCCGGCGTTTCATATACGCCGCGTGATTTCATGCCGACCAAACGATTTTCCACCAAATCCACCTGCCCGACGCTATGTTTGCCGCCTATTTCATTCAGGGCTTCAATCAGCTTTACACCGTCGGTCTTTTTGCCGTTCAGCGATACAGGCACACCTTCTTTAAAACCTATGCTGACATAATCCGCCTTATTCGGGGCCTTGGAAACCGGTTTCGAAATCACAAACAAATCGTCCTTCGGCTCATTTGCCGGGTCTTCCAGATCCGCACCTTCGTGGCTGATATGCCAAAGATTCCGGTCGCGGGAGTAGATTTTTTTCTTCGATTGCTCAATGGGAATTTTATGCTTTTTGGCGTAATCAACCGCCGCTTCGCGCGAGGTAAGCGTAAAATTCGGGTCCTTCCACGGCGCTATTATCTTAAGCGACGGATCCAGCGCCATGAAGGTAAGCTCGAAACGCACCTGGTCGTTGCCCTTACCGGTCGCGCCGTGAGAGACAGCGGTCGCACCTTCGGCATGAGCTACATCCACCTGGTGTTTGGCAATTAAAGGCCGGGCTATGCTCGTACCTAACAAATATCCGTTTTCATAAATCGCGCCTGATTTGAGCATAGGCCAGATATAATCTTCGACGAATTCCTTCCGCAGGTCCTTAACTATGCACTTTACCGCCCCGCTGGCCAGCGCTTTGCGTTTGATTCCGTCCAGTTCATCGCCCTGACCCAGCTCAGCGGCAAAAGCAATTACTTCGTAGCCATAAGTTTCCTTAAGCCACGGCAGAATTACGCTTGTATCCAGCCCGCCGCTATAGGCAAGGACGACCTTTTCACCTTTATTTCCACTTTTTGCCATTCATTTTTTCCTTAACGATTTACTGCTATAATCCTAAAACATTACGTGCCGCATCGCGAAATCGCCGACAACGCTGCTGTGCTTCAATTGCTGATTCGGCATCTGCTGATTCTCCAGGATATCTGAAGGTTACTGCAAAATTATGCCAGATCTTCCCGATAAACTTCCCACATTGGCTCGATTTCATGAATTTTGTCGAGTAAAACAACTAAATCATGGATTTTACCGAACGATATATCGGCCTCACAAAGCCGGGCTTTGAGGTACTTTTCAGCACATTGTTGTGCATGAAAGCAGATACCGTCATAATTCGGATTATCTGTCACAAGGCATTCACGTTCCATTATGGCAAAGTCTCCTTCGGCCTTTGAAATCCATTCAGTTGTCATCGGCTTCATAGAGTACCTTCCCTTCTTCAAGAATCTCACGAATAAAACCGTCGCCCATTTTTATCCGCTGCTCGATCTTCTCACGAGTGCGAACAAGTAAATCAACAGGGAACTGCGGCTTTAGCTTCATTCTTATTTCAACCGTCCTGTCCACACTTCTGCCATCAAAAGGACCAATAATCAGAAGATCAACATCTGAATCCTCCGTGACCATACCTCGAGCATAAGAGCCAAACAATATAATCTGCTCAGCATCAAATTCACGGCCTATTTGCCGTGCGAATTCTTCAATTTTGTCCATTGCTACCATAATGAGACAATTCTATATTCGCATTGAAACTGGTTATGTAATTAAAATACTCTGTGGATTATATCGGCCAATAGCGGCAAAAACAATGAAAAGCATAAGAAAAGAAAGCAATTTTGCGCAAAACAGCTTTAGTTCCGCAAACTTCGAACTTTGAAAAATCGGTTCTTGTTAATAAGCATTATTTGCAATACTACTTGTTGTCTTTTTAATATGTCCTAATTTTTAAATTTGATTTCGGGCATTTCCCTGTCGAGCCGCTCGTAAGTCTCTTTCAGTGTTCTCAAGAATCTGTCTTTTTGCATTTGTTCAACATGGCAATCCAAAAAGAGAACATTAATCCTGTCGGAGCAATATGCCGGATTTTCATAGATAACAATATTCCCCGGATCCATCGAGACATTCTGGCCGGTAACCAATATATAGCTGGGGCCTGTGAAATCCTTGGGTTTCAGAGGCGATTCGAGTACTTTCGAACCTCCTATATACTTATTCATCTGGTCAAAATTTTCCGGGAGATTATCATCATGCTCGTTTGCATACATTATTGTTGCTACTCCCAGCTGTTTTAAATTACTCATAGAAACAACTCTTCTGGCCTGATTTCTGGTCCGGGCCAGAGCGGGCATCATAACTCCAACACCTGCCGCGGTTCCAGCTACTAATCCTACGCCTTGTTCGAGACCGTCTCCACGATAACACGAACGCAGTCCCTGGTCGTCATACCAGCAATACTGACACGAAGGCCCTAATTTTTCGGTAATTTGTGTCAGCGAAGGCAGCATAAACGGCAGTTTTAATCCTGATTGTGATGCAACCATTGTCAGCATCGGCCAAAATTGCTGAAATTCCGTCATCATTTGGCCGAATTGAACTTTCGAGTCAACGTAATTTAGACTTAAAAGATTCGACGGCACATTTGCAGTCACCCTGCGAAAACCTTCTGTAGTGCGAATCGAATTTCTGCCGGAATTCATTTGCTCGATAGCCATGTTGCACATTGCGGGGTTGGATGCGATTATTACATTATCGCCTGAAACGACCCATGTGGGCATGATCTGCACAAGAGCCAAAGGTGCAACCGCCCAGGTATGCATGATTTTGTCGTTTTGCACCTGCGTGCTGAGCTGTATCATTCCATTAGTTTCCTCAGCGGCAATTTTTTCAACTGCGGTTATTGTCTGCTCCCATAATTTTACATCCTTGAGCTTAGCGATGAAAACAAGACCGCCCTGTGGGGATTGCGGCATAATTCCGCCTGGCAGGGTATAAAAAATAATCTGGCCGTCAAGACTTGCCAACAAGCCGTCGCGAATCTTGAACTTAAGCTCTTGCTCAACCTCGGCGATTGCTTCTTCTATTTCGTCAAAATCTTCATCAGCGGCCGCTGCTCCGGCCTCGATCGCCTTCATCACAGTATCATAGACACCCGCCAAATCCAAATTGAAAGCAACAGCATTCATGGCTCGACCATCTACCATATCGAAGACTTTCATATCGATGGTTTTTATATTCGAAAACAGGCCGGTTCTCGGCTGTGAAATCTCGATAAGTTCGTTCACGACGAGATTCGAACCTTCGAAGCCGGTTCTCGATGTAAGCGTTTTGACCTTGTCCAGGCCAAGCTCACTAATCACAGCCTGAATCACGGCAAATTCATCCTCGTCGCCTTCAGCCTTAGCTATACCGGCAATAAGTTGTAGTGCCTTTTCCGGATTAACATAAATCGCGAGTGCATCGCTGGTTGGCGATACCTTTTGCAGGTAAGCCGGCACGGGCCTGCTCATAGGCGCGTTTTGCAAATATTTCACGGCAAGACCTGTGCCGTCATTTATTGCAAAAACAAGATAATCACCTATCCAGCCCCAGTACCCGGGGACACCACCGTCATCTTTCGGGCCGTGTAATGTATAATTGCCTATTTTTTTATCGATGATATCACCTTCGTCCGCCATACTTTCCAGCTTGCTCAAGGCTGCGTTAATTTCCGCCTTACGCGGCCCGGCTTCCATGATGGCAAAACCGTAAACAGGCGGCCCCTGCTCCGCCTGTTTTTGCGCCACGCCGAAAACCACAGGCCTGTTCTTAACCAATCCGGCAAAATTTAAGACGTTATCTATCGCCTTTTTCGCCTCAGGGTCATTGACTCCCTGCTCGAATTTCCCGAGAAGCTCCTTGTATATCGCCTGATAAAACGTCTGCACTTGCGGATCTTTCCATATCTGGCTCAGGATAGTTTTCTCGAAATCAGGTTTCAATTCATCAGCACCGCTGGTAGCGACAAATCCCAGCACGTCGTCCGGCAGAATCGTCGTCAGCTTTTGGGCGGATGAACCCTGGGCGATGCATTCGTCGGAAAAGATAAAACCGACTGATAAAAGCAGGATAATTAAAACAGTAGAAATTTTATAATGCTTAAACATGAGAGTCTCCTTTCAAAATGGATAAAAAACAGCAATCTCGTTCCCGTAAAAAAACTTAAAAAACAGCAATATAATAATCGCTGCGGCAAAAATTGCAAGCTTTTTCATTACTTATAAACGGGCAATCAGCTATCTACTTCGTCGAACGAGATTCAAGAGATGTGATTATTCCGTGCTTCTTTGCTCGGAGGTAGGATTGCTTGATTTTTTCTTTCATCTCATCGCCCAAATGGATGCTATAAGTCAAAATCAGGCCGTCACAGATTATTTTATCCTTCCACGGCAGCAGGACCGCCGAAACACACGCCGGCAGAGGATGCGGAATCATCTCGACAATCTCATCGGTAAGGCCGAGCACTCCGTAAGCTTGCGGCGTCTCGTCATCATGAAGAAAGACGGTATAGTTTTTCAGGTCACGCTCGACGAAGAAATTGCCGGAGATGAAATTCTTAAATTTCAAAATGCTGGAAAGTTCTTTCGGGGAAAGCGTATGAGGATTGACTTTTACGAACTCGTCGATTAATCCGATATTATTCAGAAGCTCGTCGCGAGCGCCGGCCCTGTCTTCATTCGTGGCCGAGATAAAAGACTCCAGGCTGTCAATTCCCTCCACGCCCCCTAAACGACCTGCGGCGAAACCTATCAATGAGCTGTACAGCGAGATAAACAACGAAGCGTCCTTCGGTGGTAGCAGCATAGCGATTTAGCTTCCTTTCTTTATAAGTCGAAAAAATATGTTAAATTATGAGAATCATGATAACTGTTACTATAACGATTATTCCTTAGTTTTCGCATGTAAAATATCACCGAATCGCTTTGCCAATTCGACTACTTTTATCATTTCAGATTTTTTAATTTTTCTCAACTCGCCGGGATATCTCGTTTCTACTCCATGTATAGTCAATTCGTCGGAAACATCGGCTAATAAGGAAAGCTCTTTTGCAAAAGGCTGAGCCAATTGAATTAATCGTCGCAAATCATGCGTCTTCGGAGCTTCAATCTCATTTTTAGTAAGAAGGGCTTTCAGCATTTTTTCAACAAATTGCTGACAGTGAAAACAAACAGTATCATTCGGGCATCTTTCGCTCGCAGTAAGAATCTCAACGGCATCCCAATCACTTTGGGCTTTCGCAAGCCACTGTCGAACAGCCTCACGATCATGTTCATCCATAAATCACTCTTCCGTATTTGTCCGCAAAGTAAACGATATTGTTGACTACCGACCGCCAGCGAACATATTCCTCCGGCGTTCTGACAATAATATCAAAACTGTAAGGCTCATCGGCCAACAAACGACGAACCGCATGGTAGCGCTCAGATGGAGACAAAGCGGTATCGGCAACCACTAAAAGGTCGATATCCGAATCGGCCGACGGAGTCCCCTGAGCGTAAGAGCCGAACAATATCACCCGTTCTGCACCGAACCGGAGTCCAATCCGACGTCCGTATTCTTCTATTTGTTTCATCGCCACCATTTGCGCTTTTCTCACTCTACGTCATTCCCACACAGAGTCTGTCTTGTGCAGTAATACTTTTAAACTATAAAATTCTAAATGTCATTCCTGCGAAAGCAGGAAAGCATGAATCCACTTCATCTTGCTACTCTTAATATATCAATAAGCATTGTCGCTAAGCAACATTTAAATCATACAGCTTCTTATCAATTCCAATGACATAAATAAGAATCCGGCACTTCTTCAATACTGAAAAAAACATCTTTGTCGGGAAATACCGCCTTGGCCAATGGTTTAACGAGCCTTTCATCTTGTGTTAATATACCATCAGCTCGTGACAAATAGGCTATGTATTCCATATCGTAGAGATCATTGGATATATATCTATTCTCAAACGAGGGACCACTATAGTTCCTTTTACAAGCCCAGTCTATTACCCACACCCACCATAGCCGTGTTATTTGCCATGTGAACCAGTCATCTTGTATTGTTGAAGAAATCTCCTCTGAGAACATATGTTGTACAAGTGGGGCTTTCATTTCATCTGCAACTTGCAACCATTTCTTGAAACGCTCGACGTCTGTAGATAGGTGATCATCACGAAATTCGTTGCACAGATTTTTCTTCTCAACGTTCTTAAAAAAAGTTGTAGCAAACTCATATAATAAGTTAATAAGTGGTTCAAATGTCGTTCTGCAAATCTCGGCTTCAGAAGCAATAAAATTTTTATCAAGATTGATCATCCCTTCTTTAGCTTTTAAGGTGCTTTCTTCATCTACAATCGAATCTGCTGCTGCAAGTAATTCTTTCTCCATTCGTAATAAGCTCGCAGATGAATGCCCGACATTTGCACCTGCTTTGATTGAATCATTAAGTTGCTTAAGTAAAAGTTGTGGGCCGCTACTACGATTCGATGTGTTTTTATTATCACACATCAGACACTCGACACAGAGTGCATATGGAAAGACGATATAATAGTTTTCGACAAATTCAATCAATTGAAGCAATGGAATTCCCTGAAAACTGCACTTATCGACTACTAATAACTTACTCATAGCAATCTCCCCTTAATATACCATTGCCTCAGTAATAGTTTTTCGCATAAGTGTCGGATTACCATCTGTGCCGGTAAAGAGCTTGAATTGCGCCATTGCCTGGTTGACGAACATCGTGACGCCGTCGATTCTCTTTGCCCTTTTGCTTTTGGCGTTTTTCAGCAGCAAAGTTTCCGCCGGATTATAAACGGTATCGAAAACCGCCATATTTTTATTGAGGTATTCTTCGGAGACAGGTGTCGCCTCGATATTCGGGTGCATACCTATACTGGTGCAGTTTACCAATAATTTCGCATCTATATTTTCCAGCTCGTCTAACGACGCGGATTCGCAGTTGAATTCCGCCGCGAGTTTCTGCGCCTTCTCGACGGTGCGATTATATATCCTTATTTTCGCTCCGGCGTCACTTAATCCGGCAACGATCGCCCTCGCCACGCCGCCGGCGCCGACTACTGCTACCGGCAAATCCTTCAGACCGGCCTTTTTTATTTTCATGCCGGAAATAATCGCGTCTAAAGCGGCGGAATAATCGGTATTGTAGGCCTTGACCTTGCCGTCCGAGCGCAGAATCAGCGTATTAACAGCCCCGATTTTCCCGGCTAATGGCTCGATGAAGCCCTGGTTCGTTCCGGCGTAATTCAGCGCGTTCCGCTTGTGCGGGATTGTCACGCTAAAGCCGCGAAAATTCAGCCATTTCCTCAGGAGCACATTATTCAAAAAAGAATCGAACTCCCGCTTATACCCACGAACGAGCAGAGGCAGGTATAGCCGGTTCATTTTCATCTCGGTGAAACATGCGTTGTGAATCGCAGGGCTGAGCGAATGGCCTACCGGCTCGGCAATCACGCCGAAAAGTTCCGTGCCCGGCTCGATGTCGTCGTATCGGTACAATTGCTTAAGCTGTTCGATATTCAACTGGCCCGGAGCCGTCGCACTTTGCTCGTCGATACTCGCGAAAGTCACGAATCCGCCGAATTTTTTCGCGAGGATTCTGCTGATAAGACCATCCTCGCCCATGCAAAAAACAATCCTCTCGCCGCTGGTGCGATGAAGCAGATCGAGAGCATCGAAGCAATCGTTGATGTGGTTTGCCGCATAAACTAATTTTGGTATCGTGCCCGGGCAGATTGTTGAGATACTGCGAAAGAGCCTGGTAATATCGGCGAATTTTTTCTCGAAGTCATGCGCCGACAAAATTAGCCTCGCCATCGAGCTTTGCGATAGCGCCAGCCTGATTTTTTCCTGATTCTCGGTAGTCAAAAAATTATCGTACTCGAAGTCGATAAAATCAGCGCCTGCCTTCAGGGCGGCAATAAGAACTTCCATCCGAAGCTTTAACGGATAATCTATCGCCCCACCCTGCCGCTTGTCACGGCAGGTCACAATAACCGGCGTCGTTTTGCCTTTTGAGCCTTTGACACTCGCGACAAGATTCTTTACCAGATCGGCATTAAGGCCCTCGATATAATCCGTACGTAGTTCGAGCATCTCGGCGCCGGCTTTTTTTGCCGCCTTGATTTGCTGCAGCGCCTGCTCAGGACTATTCGCCGATATGGGAACCGTTAAACGTGTCATAATAATACGAAAATATAGCAGCAGACCCTCCTAATGGCAAGCGCAAAAATAAAAACGGCGGCGGCTCCCGAACCGACCTTATATACCTTGACAAAAAGCGGCAAAAATTATATAATAAC
>JAFGBG010000008.1 GCA_016933295.1 Sedimentisphaerales bacterium
CAAGGCTACCGGTCGGGGAAGAGTTGCCGCTTATGAGTTTATGGTTGTTACCCCCGCTATTGCAAACCTGATTCGTGAAAACAAGACCTACCGAATTGATTCGAGCATTCAGACCGGCAAAAAGCTGGGTATGCAACTTCTTGATGAGCATCTCTGGAAGCTGTATGATACCGGCGTAATCACGCTCGAAGAAATGATGGACAAAGCCCGTCAGCCGGGTGCGTTACAGGATAGAGCAACCGCGAAAATAGAGGCCTTAAGAGGCAAACACAAGCACAAGAAGAAAGAAGCTCAGAAGGAAATGGAAGACCTTGGCCCGATTTTAAGGTCTTAGCCGGTCGTAATTTATCCACCGGAGTATGTGTTTCTTAAAATAGTTTTTTCTCTTATCTTACGCACGTCGGAGCACGTATATTTGATTCTGATTTTTGTGGATTTACTATATCAATCCTTTTTTCTCCGCTTAAACGAACATATTGTGCGAAACGGAATTTTACGCGAATATCCCCGTGTTTGTGAAATACTGTAAAAAATCCTTGTCATCTGTAATTAAAGTATTGTATAAAGAAGGATTAATTTCGATTTTTTAAATGAGTTTTAATGTAAACAAGCTATTAATGGAGGCTTAAGAAGTGGCCAATATTGACCAAATTCGCAATATTGTACTTTTAGGACATGGCGGAGCCGGCAAAACATCGCTGGCTGAGGCAATTCTGCATAAAACCGGCACAACAAACAGGCTTGGAAGCGTTGATGATAAAACCAGCATCTGTGATTACTATGATGAGGAAAAAGAGCATCAGCATTCAATCCTCTCGGCTCTGGTCCATACAAAACATGCCGGCACCTTGATTAATATCATCGACACGCCGGGTTATCCCGATTTCGTCGGTCCGGCTATTACGGTTGTTCCCGCCGCCGAGACGGCGATCATTGTCATTAGTGCGGCGGCCGGCATCGAAACAAATACTCGGAAGATGTTCGAGCTGGCAGCCAAAGTCGACATACCGAAAGTTATTGTCGTCAATAAAATGGATTCCGATAATGTTGATTTTTCCGAGCTGATTAAAAATATCCAGGCTACGTTCGGCTCGCAGTGCCGCTGTGCCAATCTGCCCGGTTCGGATAAAAGTTCCATAATTGATTGTATCGAGAATGAATCCGGCGATTCTCCCGTGATGGATGTCGCTCAGGCTCATACCGAGCTTATTGAAAGTGTTATCGAGGCGGATGACGAGCTTATGGAAAGCTATCTTGCATCCGAAGAAATACCCAAGGAGAAAGTTTCCGCCGTGTTCGTGGAAGCTCTGAAAGCAGGAACTATTATTCCGATTGTATTCACGGACGCCCGCAAGGAAACCGGCGTGCAGGAACTTTTGGATATTATCGTCAAGTTCACGCCTTCGCCGTCTCAGGCCAAAGCTGTTCAGCTAAAAGACGGCGAAAATACAACGCAAATCAAGGCCGATGAAGCAGGGCCTCTTGCCGGTCTTGTGTTTCGCGTCAGTTTTGATCCCCGCTCGAATATGAAATACTCTTCCATACGAATTTTCAGAGGCACTCTGAAATCGGACACGAACCTTCTGCGAAACGACGAGAAGAAGGGAATTCGCCCCGGACATATTCTCAAATCGCAGGGCGGTGAAAATAATGAGATCGAATCCGGTACTACTGGCGACATTATTACTTTGGCCAAGATAGAAGAGCTAAAAGTGGGTGATATTATTCATGACGGCAAAGTTACAGGTAAATTCCCCATGCCGGCGGCGCCTGAGCCCATGTATTCTTTGGCGTTAGAGCCGGCTTCGAGGGGGGACGAGCAGAAAATCAGCTCGGCGTTGGACAGATTATGCGAAGAAGATCCGTGTTTTAAGGTCAGCCGGGATATGCAGACCAGAGAATTGGTTGCCAGCGGGCTGGGAGATTTGCATTTACGGGTTGTTCTCGAAAAGATGCAGAATCGGTTTAAGCTCTCGGTCAACACAAAAGAGCCGAAGATTCCTTACCGTGAGACAATTACAGCCAAGGCCGAGGGACATTACCGCCATAAGAAACAGACCGGCGGCGCAGGCCAGTTCGGCGAAGTTTACCTTCGTGTCGAGCCGGCCGAACGTAACTCCGATCCGTCGCTGGACTACAACTGGGATATTTTCGGCGGTTCGATTCCCGGCCAGTATGAGCCGGCAATTCTTAAGGGAATCAACGATGTCATGCAGGCCGGTTTCATTGCCGGTTTTCCCATGCAGGACGTGAAAGTCTCGATTTATGACGGCAAATATCATCCGGTTGATTCCAAGGAAGTGGCGTTTCGAGCCGCCGGTAAAGGCGCGTTTCTCGATGCGTTGCAAAAGGCGAAGCCCGTTTTGCTGGAGCCTATAGTTGATATGGAAGTCACCGTCCCGTCGGAGAATGTCGGTGATATTACCGGCGATCTGGCTTCGAGACGCGGCAGAATTTCCGGACAGGATATTTTACCGGGTAACCTGATTGTGATAAAAGCCCAGGTGCCGCTTTCGGAGGTGGCCCAGTACAATAGTCAGCTCAAAAGCGTGACCGGCGGACGCGGCAGCTATTCAATGACACTTAGCCATTACGAGCTTGTTCCGCCCAATGTCCAGCAGCAAATCGTTGCTCAATACGCCAGGAAAAGAGAAGAGGATTGATAATTTTCCGGATACAAGAATCCATAGCCCCTGCCGGTGAAATGCCTGCAAGGGCTTTTTTTGTCATAACAGAGAGTGTAAAATTTGGATGAATGACCACCTGAACTTGCACAAAGCCGGCGGATTTAAAGTTGAAATGCGGTTATATTAGCTGTATTATAACCGCAAATAGAAAAAAAGATTAAAAAACCATATAAATACGGCACTTTTTATGGAGAGGTGTCGGAGTGGCTTATCGAGCAGCCTTGGAAAGGCTGTGTAGGGCTTGTCCCTACCGCGGGTTCGAATCCCGCCCTCTC
>JAFGBG010000074.1 GCA_016933295.1 Sedimentisphaerales bacterium
AAACAGCTCGCAAGCCCAAGCCCTACCGCCCCGCCGCCGTATATTAGAGCTTCCATGCATATTATTATATCCGGCAGACAAACTAATATCAAACACCGGCAACATTTTCACTTGACATAGAGACCTGAAAGATATAAAAATGTGCCATATCTTAAAAAAGCAAAAATTATTTTTGGAGGAGGCCAAAATGAAAACACTAATCATCCTCTTAACTTGTATGCTCACAGCTATTTCGTCTCAGGCGGCGAGCGAGCAGACAAAACAATCCAACGACTCAAATTCAGAGATAGAACAATACATTTCGTCACGTACGACGGCAATAGACAATTATTACACCGGCAGAATCGCCGAGCTTCGTCTTCGCGCCGCGGCGGATATAAGACTGCTCGAAATCGCGGAGCAACCAAAGCCGGACTGCGTCGGACTCGACGAATGGGCCGAATTTGCAGAAATAATTCTTCGGATAAACGGCTGTGAAGAAAATTCATCCCACCTTCTAAAAACCGCGAATAAAACACCCGCAGAGCGGCTTGCCCAGGCGCTGAACACGATAGCCAAAAGAAAAAACGACATACTAACAGATTCGCAATGGCGCATCTTGAAACTCGAACGGCGGAAAAAGAACGCCATGACCGTCGGAATAGAAAAATTGCGAGAGCACCTTACGGCAAATCCGCAGGCAACAGAACAAAAAACCACACGGGGAGTGGTTGCCGGTATTATTTACACCGAAGACAATCCAATCGCCGTAATTGACGGGACAATCGTCAAAAATAACGAAAATATACACGGCGTAAAAATTATCAAAATACATGCAGACAAAGTGGATTTCGAGAAAGACGGCAAAAACTGGACGCAGCAAGTGCGGCAAAAACTGGAAGAAAACTGGCGGTAGATAAGTTCACCCCGCCCAGCGCCCGGCTGTTCCGAGCAAAATCCGGCAATTTATATATTTCAAACACACTCTTGGCGCTCACACTCAATCAAAATATAATCCAACAAAAACCTCGCCGTACTTTATAAGGATAGTTAATTCCGGATCATGAAAGGAATAGTTATGAAAAGGATGATTCTGCTAAATATCGCCGTTTGTTGTTTAATCGTGATAACCGGATGTGCGACCGGCCAGGCCGACGGGCAAACTTCCGACAACGCCAAAGGAACCAGATATCTGGATACTGAAACCGGACGCTGGCTCGTACACGATATGAATCGGCCCGCGCCACCGATAATCAAACCGGGTAGCGAGAGCACACAACAGCAGCCCGGCAAAGCTCCTTCCGACGCTGTTGTCTTATTCGACGGGACAGATTTATCAAACTGGACCACCGAGCGCGGCGGCCCGGCGAGATGGGTAGTGCAGGACGACTATATGCAGGCGGTAAGGCGCGCTGGCAATATTAAAACGAAGCAGTCCTTCGGGTCATGCCAGTTGCACATAGAGTTCGCAACTCCGACGAGAATCACCGGCAACAGCCAGGAAAGGGGCAACAGCGGCGTTTTCCTGATGTCAACATACGAGGTACAGGTTCTCGATTCCTATAATAACCTCACATATCCCGACGGTCAGTGTGCCGCCCTGTACGGCAGAGTCGTGCCCTTAGTTAATGCCTGCCGAGAGCCGGGCCAGTGGCAGTCCTACGACATAATCTTCCATCGGCCCGTCTTCGACGGCGACAAAGTAGTAAAAAAAGCCAGATTTACAGTCTTTCACAACGGCGTGCTTGTCCACGACAACGTAGAGCTGCAGGGAGGCACCGGCTGGATTGACGAACATACAATATCGAATTATTCGCCACACGAGGACAAATTACCTTTAATGTTACAGGATCATAATAATCCGGTGAGGTTCCGGAATATCTGGATACGCGAACTCAGCGATTAACTACTGAAAAGACAAAGAATGCTTAAGAATATTTCCATAATTGGCGACGGCGGCATGGGTACTGTTTTGGGTATCCTGCTCTGTGAAAAGAAATTCACAACCCGCATATGGGGTTACGACGGCAAACAATTGGCCCGGATGGAAAAAGACAGAGAGAACAAAAAATTTCTGCCGGGCTACAAGCTGCCCGAAAATCTCATCTTCGAATCCGACGACAGCCGCATATTCTCGGGTGCAGACCTTGTTATATCCGCCGTACCGTGTCAGTTTAACAGGTCGATATGGAACAGGCTAAAAGAATATGTCCCCAGGAACATACCCATCGTGTCCGTGGCCAAAGGCATCGAAAATAAACGGCTGCTTCGCCCGACACAAATACTTATGGAAGTTCTCGGCCTCAAAAAAAATGCCAGACTCATCGTACTGAGCGGCCCGACAATCGCCGATGAGCTGGCCCGGAAACTTCCGGCGACAGCCTGTGCGGCGGCTTACGATGAGAAGCTGGCAAAACAAATTCAGCGCACTCTGAGTGTCCCGTGGTTTCGCGTCTATACTAATACCGATATCGTCGGCGTCGAGCTGGCCGGCGCCATGAAAAACATTATCGCAATCGCCGCCGGAATCATTGACGGCACAAAAGCCGGGGACAACGCAAAAGCCGCCCTGTTGACAAGAGGTCTCGCCGAAATAACCCGGCTTGGCGTCGCCTGTGGGGCGAAGCCAAAGACATTCTCAGGACTTACCGGCTTAGGCGATCTGGTGACAACCTGTATTTCGCCGAGAGGCAGAAACCGGTCGCTCGGCGAAAGAATCGGCAAAGGCCAAAGCACAGAGCAAGCTCAGAAAGCGACAGAATCGGTAGTCGAAGGCGTTGCCACATGCAAATCCGTCGTCGCTCTCGCCCGACGATATAACGTCGATATGCCGATTACAAAAGCCGTATATCAGGTGCTGTTCAATAACAAGCCGGTCAAAAAGGCAATTCAGGATTTGATGAATCGCAAACTCAAATCCGAATAACTTTTTCCTCTAACTCAAAATCACCGGCTTTAGTAGTCCTATAAATCCACCTTTTCAGGAAGTGAACAAAAAAACGTCGCATAGCTATTGCGTCAGGTTTTTAAATAATTTGCCGCTTCCTGAAAAACTTTTACTTCCGAGAAGTTTTTCCCGCCGGATAAATGACAAAAAGAAGGTTTTGTCGGCAAGCCAAAAACCGCCGCAGCGGACAAGTTTCAGCGATATTATTGGATGTATAACCCGCCTCACGCAGCTCATAGTGAAATGAACGCTCAATATTTTGCCGCGTGTTTGGCTGTTCAGACTTCTGTTTCATATATTTTACTTGGTGAATGTTACAGGAAAGAACCTGATGCTAATAGAAGATAGGAATTTGTGAGTGAAATAAATTAAAAATGTTTGGCCTTTTGAAAAAAAATACAACTTTCCCGATTGGCATTGATATTTGTGATGATAGTCTGAGACTGGTTCAGCTTGGAAACAACGGCAAGGGTATGCATATTATTGCCGGAGCAAGCGAAAGAAAACCCGACGATATTACCTCCGGCAGCAGCACATGGCAAAGATGGGCCATCGAGACTATTCAAAAGCAGATATCGAGCAACAATTTTCAGGGTAAAGAAGTGATAGCTGGAATACCCACAACCGATGTCTTCATCGACCATATGAAAATGCCCAGGGTGGATCAAAACAAACTGGAGGAAACGCTGTTTTCAAAAATAAAACAGAAACTCCCGTTTGAGGCCGACCTGAATGGTACCGTATTAAAGTACATACCGACGGAACAGGACAATGTTATTGTAATAGCCGCCGAGAGAATAAAGATCGACAGGCACCTGGCGATTTACGAAAAGGTCGGAACCCCAATCAAATCCATAGGCATCTGGCCGTCGGCCCTGGTAAAATGCTACACCACATTTTTCGGCAGACGCAAATCCGACTTTTCATCGGTTGTGATGCTGATTTGTATAGAAGAAAACAGTACGAATGTTACGATTTGCCGCCACAAAAACCTGCTCTTCGCCCGCTCCATACCGATAGGAGCGCAACAGCTCGAAGACGAGACCGAAATAAACAGATTAGTGTTCGAGCTGACGGCATGCAAACGGCAATTCACAGCAATATACAACAATACCCAGATAGAACGTTTAATATTTCTTTCAAGCAGAAACTCGGACAGAAACGCATGTGCCTCAATAGCAAAACAGATGGAAATGCCCGCACAAATCGGAGATTGCCTTGCGGCGGTTGAAATAGCAAGTTCCCTTCGTCAGGAAGGTAACTCGGAACGCGAAAAAGAGAAGGAACCCGGAAATACGATAGACAGAAGGAACTGCCGGATTAACTGGGCGGTAGCCTTCGGGATGAGTTTATCGTAAGCACGAGTTCCCTGTAATAGAGAGGAAGATAAAGAAAATGGTAAATTTAAATTTTGTCCCGGACGATTACGTACGAAACAACGAAACCAGAAGAACCAACGTGCTGTATCTTATATTGCTTGTTGTCGTTATGACGGCCCTGGGCGGCTCGTTCATAACTATCAAGATACGCCAGCGGGCCTGCTATGCAAAAGAAAATCTTGTAAACACAAGAATGGCGAAAATGAAGGAGGTCATCAGGCAGTTCGACGAGCTCCAGGTCAAAAAAAGAGCAATGATGAAAACCGCCCTCACAACGGCAGAACTGCTTGAGCCTGTTCCCAGGAGTATATTGCTGGCTTCGCTGACAAACAACTTACCCGCCGGAGTATCGCTGATAAATCTGGATATGATTCAAAAGGCTCCGAAGCAACAAAACCAGGTTGTGACATCAAGTCAATATCAGGCGATGAGGAACGAACAAAACTCCACAAAATCGAAATTGTCACCGGAACAATCATTAGAGACGTCCATAGAGATCGAAGGTATAGCTCCAAGCGACCTTCAGGTCGCCGCCTATATAGAGCGACTCAGCACTTCGATCCTGATCGACAATGTAGCTCTGGTAGAGTCGAAAGAATGCAAAATGGAAGACAGCATATTCAGACAATTCAAACTTACGGCGATGCTGAGAAAAGAAGTACATCTTTCCAAGGAAGACGTCGAGACAATCAGGAGCAGAGCCGAGGAGACGGTATGGAATTTTTAATATCGCGAACGAGACTATGCAGAGGCTCCTGATAGCGAAAAAAATATAATTTAACGAGGGTATAATCATGACAAGCAATTTCAGAAAAATCATATTCTTCATTTTGTTGGCTGGAGTTTCCCTGGTCGGCTACCAATTTATGATTAAACCGGCCAATAAAGACCTTGCCGAGGCTAAAGGAAAAGTCGATACGAAAATGGTCCAGTTGGCCAAATTCGAAGAGGCCGCTTCAGCGGCGGAAGATCTTGCCAAGCAGCTCTCGAAACTGCAGGAGGCGATCGAATTCTTTGAAAGCAAGCTGCCGCCTACGAGCCAGATTCACGAAGTTCTCGAACAGGTAACGGTAATTGCACAAAAAGAGGGCCTAAAGCCGAAGACGATTCGAACATTAGGGAAAAAAGACAACAGCGGTTATGTGGAGCAGCCGCTCAAAATGCAGTTAGAGGGAAATTTCAGCTCGTTTTACTCGTTTCTTTTGGAGCTTGAAAAACTCCCGCGTATCATGAAAATTCGCGAGCTTCAACTGGAGAAACAAACAGACGGTGACGGCCAAATAGCGGCTGATTTCATAGTCAGCATATTTTTCCAGAACTCTGTCGGCTAAAAAAGCCTGTAATTAGAAATAATAAACACGAAATTAACGGAGCTTAGAAAATGTTGTCCTTTTTACGAGACCCAAATTCCGGAGAATTACCGGCGGAGAAAGCCGCACGAAATACGGAGGAAAGCGGCGACACTCAAAATCAGGAACAGGAATATTTAACCGTGGCATCTCATGGAAAAGCTGTTCGCAAAAGCACAACCGTCCTTGCCGTCCTGTTTGTTATCGGCCTGATATGTCTTTGGTTTATGATTAAAAAGAGCGCCCCAAAAACAGCTACGGCCGCCGAAGGCGCCCCGGAAGAAACGCAAATCGAGACGGCAATCGCACGTCTTACCGGGATTAAGTCCGAGATGTTCAACAGCATGGATGAAATTGTCAGTAAATTTTATGAGTTCTCAGATGTTCTCCAGGTCCAGGTTGACGAGCTTATAAAGAATCCCTTCCAAATCGAAATGTTTTTATCGAACTCGAAGGACAAGGAGCCTGTCGAGAGACCTATTGAAATTGATCCGGAAGCTTTCAGGAAACAAAAGATAAGGCAAAAGGCGAAAGATCTGCAGCTTGACAGTATTATGCAATCCGACCTTGGCAAATGCTGCATGATTAATAATAAAATCCTTTACGTCGGCGATTCGATTGAAGAATTCAAGGTCCTTCATATCGATGACAGTCACGTCAAGCTGGAAGCCGACGGAGTTGAAATATCTCTGACCTTATCGAAATGAAACATATTGTACGAAAAAAAAACGGATGGCTTAAAATCAAATTCATATAAGAAATAGCAGGTGAATACTTAAGAGAGGTGTGAAATGATAGATGTGAAAACAATATTGGCGGATGTGATCGATCACGGAGCAAGTGACTTACATATTAACGTCGGGATGCCCCCGGTACTGCGTAGAAACACGGAGTTGGTCGAGCTGGATTTCCCCGCCATCAGCAATGAAGATGCGAAAGAAATGGTGCTTTCCATGATCGGCCCCGACAAGTTCAAAAAAATCGAAGACAGCAAGGACCTGGATTTCTCGACGTGCATCGACGACGGGCATCGTTTCCGCGTCAACGCCCATTATCAGCGCGACACAATCGCCATTTCTTTCAGAGTCATCCCGAACCAGATCCCGGCGATAGATAATTTACACCTGCCGCCGGTCGTCAAGGAATTGACGGACCTGCCGAGAGGCCTGGTGCTCGTAACCGGTCATACAGGCTCGGGTAAAAGTACGACTCTTGCCGCGATGATAGAGTTGATAAACACAAAATATGGAAAACGTATTATAACTCTGGAAGATCCTATCGAGTATATGATAGAAAATAAAGAAAGCATGATAGAGCAACGTGAAATCGGCGCCGATTGTCCGAACTTCGCATCGGGACTCAAACATGCTTTAAGACAGGACCCGGATATCATAATGGTCGGTGAAATGCGTGACCTCGAAACCACCGGTTCGACCGTCACGGCCGCCGAGACAGGCCATCTTGTCTTCAGCACCCTGCACACGATAAATGCGGCACAAACCATCGAACGTATTATCGATATTTATCCGGCGAGCCAGCAGAACCAGATTCGTACGATGCTGGCCAACACACTCCAGGCCGTTATTTCGCAGACTTTATTCCGGCGGATAGACGAGCCGGGTATGGTCCCGTGCACCGAGATATTGCTGTGCACCTCGGCCGTCAGAAACTGCATACGCGAGAACAGAATATACGAAATTCCCAATATTATCGAAACTTCACGAAGACTGGGTATGCAAAATCTCGACAACAGCATAACAGACCTGTACTTCCAGGGCTATATAGACCGGGAAGAAGCGATAATGAGATCGAGCAATCCTGGCAAGATGGAAAAAACACTTATACCGAACGACGAATTCGAAGTTGTTCAGCCGCCGAGCGGCACCGTCGTACAATAATTAAAAGCGAAAATTAATCCGTACCAACAACGTAAATATGTTGGAGCACAAATATGTTTGAAGATTCTTTGCGAAATCAAAAAGGAGCAACGGCAACCGCGGAAAAACCGAACCAAAAGAATAATTTCGGCGAACAGAGCCGGAACTACAAGGAATCCGCCGCGGTATCGGGCCGGACAGCTCAAAAACGGCAAAACAAACTGGAAAGCCTCAAGAATTTCAGGGTCGAGTTCGGGCCGAGCAGAAAGGACATCCTGAACTTTACCAACCAGCTTGCGGTCATGGTCCGTGCGGGCATAAGCCTTCAGGATGCGCTCGAATCAATAGCCGAACAAAACGACAACGGCAAATTCAAGCAGATTATTCTCGATCTGAAAAACCGAATCGAGGCCGGAGAGAGTTTTTCCCAGGCGCTTGCGGAGCATCCCCACACGTTCTCGGACCTCTACATAAATATGGTCGCGGCGGCGGAAATCAGCGGCTCACTTAGCGGCATGCTCCAGAAACTTGCCGAGTACCTCGATTCCGAAGCCGAAACGCGTTCACAGGTCAAAGGAGCGATGGTCTATCCGATCATTATAGCCGTCATGGCGGTCGTCGTGACCATCTTCCTTTTGTGTTTTGTTCTGCCGCGTTTTACCGCCATCTTCGCCGGCAAAGAACACCTTCTGCCGACTCCGACAAAAATACTGATGGCCAGCAGTGCGTTTTTACGCGGTTACTGGTATTTTATTATCCCGGTAATCGGTGCCGCATTCTGGGGATTCTGGTACTTCACCGGAACCACGGTCGGAAGGCTTTGGTGGGACAAAACAAAACTGACGCTCCCGTTAATCAAAACACTGTGCCGAAGCCTTTATATAACAAGGTCACTGCATACCATGGGTGTATTGACAAGAGCGGGAGTGCCGATACTGAATACTATATCGATAACGGCACAAATCGCCGGAAACGTGCTTTATAAAAATATGTGGCTCGGCGTACACGAGGAGGTTCGTCAGGGCAAAAAAATCGCCTCCAGCCTGAGCAAGTATAACCTTATGCCGAGCAACGTTGTACAAATGATAAGAAGCGGCGAAGATTCCGGCACAATGAGCGATGTCCTCAGGGATATCTCCAACTTCTATGCGAGAGAGCTTAAAACCGTTATCAAAACGGTGACATCCATGATAGAGCCGATAATGATTGTCGCGATGGGTCTTGTCGTCGGCTTCATCGCCATGAGCATAATTCTGCCGATATTCAGGATGTCAAGCGTAGTGATGGGAAAATAAAAATACGGCAAAAATTTCGGACAAAACTGGTGAACATGATGGGAAATGTAAAACACAAAACGGGTTTCTCTCTAATTGAGGTACTAATTGCGATAATATTTATCGGTATCGCAATCGCGTCGCTCGTCGCCTCCAACAGCGCATTTACCCAGGCCAACGGCGCCGGAACAAACCTGTCAACCGCCGAGTTTCTTTCCGAGCAGATAAGAGAGCTGACCGCAATGCTGAAAGTCAGCGACCCGGATAGCACGAGCTGGACCAACTTCGGCGCCGAAACGGGTGAAACACTCGCCGACTTCGACGACCTGGACGACTTCGACGGCAAAACTTTTTCTCCGCCGATCGGAGCACAAAGAAACACTCTGAACGATTTCGCCGCCTTCAGCCAGCAGATTACAGTCGAAAACGTCAATCCTTCCGACTTCGAGGATGTTGTCGCCGACCGCACCAGCGATTTCGTTCGGGTGACGGTGAAGGTTTTCCTCAATTCCGAGCAAGTCAGCACGACGAGCTGGCTGCGATGCCGGTACTAAATGCGGCGGGAACAGGTATTAAAATTGGTGCTTAAAAAATGAAACAGACGTCAAATAAAACCGGCTTCACTCTCGTAGAGCTTCTGTTCGTCCTGGCGATTTCGGGCATACTTCTCGCCGCTGTGGCGGTCGCCATCAACGGCTCGGTCACCAATTACCAGGAAAACGAGAAAATTTTCCGGGCAATCAACGGCGCCAGGCAGGCGTTATTCAGAATGACGACCCAGCTAAGAACCGCCGATGCCGTCGATCCGAACTTATCGACCAGCGAATGCAGCTTCTACACCGCAGCCGGCGAAGACCTTACCTACCAGTACAGAAACGCCGACAATACGCTCTATCTGATAACAAACAGCGACGGCCAGGAATACCTGCTCTGCGACAATGTCACCGCCATGACCTTTATGAAAAACCTCACCGACGACGGCCTCGACTGCAAGAGTGTCCAGATATCGATGACGGTCGCCAGCGGCGATATAGAGCGAACGGTCTCATCCGCTGCGGTAATCAGAAGAAACCTGGAATAACGAACGATTAGCGGCCGTTGTAATTTTTCAAACAACGACATACGATATACTACATACAATATACGATAATTACTCCCTATTTAAAACCGGCCAGTCCACGCCCTTTATGCCGCGAATCGTCAGGTTCGCATCCGGCATCTCATCCCGCGCCGGGCGAATCTGCCGGGCTTTGAGCATCCGAATCTGGCCGTCAACGAATAGAAAATTCCGCGAGCCTTCCCAGCACCACCAGCCGCTGTCGTCGTCTATCGTCGAGTGGTTACTCAGCCATTCGCCGATCAGAATCTTCCCGGCGGGACTGCCCACATCCGAAGACCTCTGTCGAACCGAAGGCTGTGGATTGCTATACGTATCCGCCGGGGTGCTCATAGCGTCTATCTGCTCCGGGCTGTGGTAGAAAGCCATCGAATACGAGTAGCTCGTCGATTCGTACTTCTCTTTCGCCACCTTATCCTGCGGGCAGTACAGAACCGATGGATTGTTCGCATCGATATTGCCGCCTAAATACGGCTCGACGAACGACCGCCAGCCGCGACCCATCCACAGCCAGTAGCCCGCCGGCATTGGGTCCTCGGCGCAGGGAAAAACCTCGTCGTTCGCGCCCAAATAAAGATTCATCGCGATACCGATCTGCTTTATATTATGAGTGCATTTCAGCCGCATCGCCATCGATTTGGCCTTATTCAGACCCGGCATAAGTATCGAAAGAAGCCCGGCGATTATCGCGATAACAACAAGCATCTCGACTAATGTCAAGCCCGTCGGAACATCCTTCTGGGTTTCCAACGGGGCAAATGCCCGCCGCGGCTGTTTTTCGCGCGCCTTTTTATATAATGATTTACTGTATCGCCTCATAATCCCGAATCTTAATACCCAAAATCATTACCAGAGGCAAGTTAAAAATCCCTCCCCATCCTGGCAGAATTTCCCCCTAAAAGAATGTCATTCCTGTGCAAACAGTCCCGTAAGGGACACCTTACGGTGAAATCCATAAACATAATCTTATGAATAAAAAGCCCTTTAAGGTATGAACGTATTCTTTGACTTTGAATGCGTGAATGTCGAATCCCGCTGTTATCGACCATGGCCGCCATGGTCCGTCTCTCAGCGGCCTCAAGTCGAGCCTGTCCTGCGGGTTCTGTATACCTTTTTCGTACTCGAACCGGTGGAAGCCGGCCTCTTATAATCTCCGCGGCCTACTGCCGCGGCATGAAGCAAATCCGCTTCCAGTTGCTTAAGTTTTGCCGCTTCTTCCTGCTCGCTGGATACCGCCTGAGCGGGGCCATAGTACTTATCGTAGGCAAGTTTTGCCGCACATAGCAGAATAACTAAGCATAAAATAAAAAACAGCTTTTTTATGGTCATGCTATATCCCTGTCCGCCGAAATTGTGTATTTGCTGTATCTTTAGTATATCGGCTTTCGGGTGCGGCGGTTTCATTTCTACGACTTGCCAATCCTTAAAATCCCCCGTTTTTGCCGCATACAAACGCAGTTACTCACCTGCCGGGTCCTATATTATATCTTAAGGCAGCTTAATGAATATTGACCGTAAACCTCTCATATTATCAATGGCGCAAAAAAATCGTAAGAAATATCAAATCAAAAGTGACTAATAAAGTCAAAATCATTGATAATATTCGGACTTCCTGATAATATGCTATTGTTTTTATCTGCCTTGTTGGTGAGATTAACGCAATGGACACGGTAACGATGAAGATACGGCAGAATACGGATTCGGCGGGCAGAACGATGGCCGATTTGTTCCTGATTCCAAACAGTCTGACTTACGACACTGATGAAAAAAAGTATTGCTCGATAAATTTCATATCAACATAATGAGGGCCTGCTAATGATTACACAAAACTACGATAACCTGCAAAAGCATATCACTTGCTGGATTTTTATCCTGTCCGCATTTTTTACATTCTCGGTATTGCCCGGCAATTCGGCTGCGGAAACCAATTACATTCATGTCGAGGCGGCGGCTTTTCGGCCTGGTGCGAACACGACCGTTTTCGACGGCAACGATAACCTCAGTACTGTGATCGATGAGGTCAGCCCCGTTCCCTTCAGTCAATCGGCAGTAAAGCAAAGCACGGAGCCGGCGTCTTTGGGACCGAATCCGGAAGCTCCTTATTTCACGGTGCGCTTTGCCATGCCAATTCCGCCATGCTACACCAAAACCGACGTGGCGGCGCTGGTGGGAATGAATCCGAAGGTATTCCAGCATAACCACTCGCCGGGATTTGTGGTTCTGCCGAACGGTGACGCGCTGGCAATCTTTTTCAGCACGCCGGCCGGCAAGGCGGAGAAGGATATTTCAACCTCGTTTGTGCAGGCGCGCCTGCGTTACGGTTCGGAGGAATGGGACATGCCGGACTTGTTTTTCAAAACGGAGAATCAAAACGACCAGTCCGCAATGTTGTGGAACGACGCCGGCAGGATTTGGTTCTTCGGCGGCGGCCGGGATATATCGGATTTCATTCCGTTCCGAATCGCTACGTCCACGGACAACGGCGCTACATGGACGTTCTCACTGCCCCAACTCGACAAGCCTGCGACAAGCTATACCGCGCAGCCTGTTACCAGCGCGTTTCGCGGGCCGGACCGTTCAATATATATGGCCATGGACGGCGACGGCGCACACAGCTTCCTGTGGCGCAGCTCGGACGATGGAATCCATTGGCACGATATGGGAGGACGCACCGGCGGACGACATTCGGTAATCGTGCCGCTGGATGACAAAGGCAACCTGCTTTCCATCGGAGGCAAGAATTCATCGGTGGACGGCTGGGCTCCGCAGAATGTCTCGACGGACTGGGGCGCCACATGGAGCGAAAGCAAGCCTTCGCCGTTTCCGCCCCTGGGAACGGCCCAGCGCCCGTCGCTCATCCGGCTTGCCTCAGGAAACCTGCTCCTGGTAACCGATTCCTACCTTCACAAAATCAGACGACCGGCCCCGGACGGCTGGAAATACGGCGACAACTGTGTCGTGGCAATCTCGAAGGACAACGGCGCCACCTGGCATATCAAGCCGCTCCCGGTGCAACTGCCTGCGCATCACCGCATAGAACATCCATCGCTCGGTTACGTCACCGCGCGTCAGGCGTCGAACGGCGTCATTCACCTGTTGACCACGGTCACGCTGCCGTGCCTGCACTATGAATTCAATGAGGCGTGGATATTCTCCGACGCCGGTGATATTGCGGCGGAAACCTCCGGCGGCAGCGTCAAAGAATTCTCCGAAAGTTATCCTAACGGCAATCTCCGCTCGAAATGGAGCGCGAGGATTTGTCCGAACGGGCGTTATTTGCTACACGGCGAGCAGGTGGATTACTACCAGGACGGTACGAAGCAGCATCAGGTCACGTATGCTAACGGCCGCAAGACCGGCGACGAAACCTTCTGGTTGCCCGACGGAACAAAGCTTTGGACATGGCAGCGCGATTTGAAAACCGACCGCGCCGTCTGGACGCACTATTGGCCAAATGGAAACAAGAAGATCGAGTCCAACTGGAACACCAGGCCGCAGGCGCGTGATTTGAAACGTAACTTCTTCGGCTACGTCGCCGAGGGGCCGTCCCGGCAATGGGACGAAACCGGGAACCTGATTGCCTCGCATAGTTTCGTAAACGGAGACATCGCGGAATCCGACAAGTAATCAAAGTATGTCAAAGAAGAAGTACGCTCCCTGTTGCGAGCCTGTACCCGTTGCGGTTTCCTGCTCAAGCCCAAGGGAAGTATAAAGAAGTTATCTTCAATTTCAAATCATTATAACGAGCAATTACCGATGATTAGACAAAAACATGACAAACTTCGTAAGGACAACAATTGCCGCATTCTTGTCCTGTGTGTATTCCTGCTGCTCTCGGTATCACCTGGTAATTCAGTTGCGGCAACGGATTCACTAAAAGACGATTTTCTCGCCCCGCCGGCTTCCTGCAAGCCAATGACCTTGTGGTTCTGGATGAACGGGCATGTATCGAAAGAAGGGATAACCCTGGACCTGGAAGCCATGAGCCGGGTAGGGATTGGCAAGGCCCTGATTTTTGACGGTAGCTCTTATCTTCCGGACGGTCCCGCAGGGTACATGAGTCCCTTGTGGAGGTCGCTACTCAAGCACGCCCTTCAGGAAGGGCAGCGCCTGGGCATCGAGATCGGCATGCACAACAGCCCGGGCTGGTCCAGCAGCGGCGGGCCGTGGATAACCCCGGAGCGGTCCATGAAATACCTGGTCTGGACGGAAGCCAACGTTCAGGGCGGGACAACGCTGCAACAAACACTGCCCCGACCCCAGGCCCGCCTCGATTACTATCGTGATGCCCGTGTGATCGCGTTTCCCTCGAGTCCAGGGCAGGATCAAACCCCGCGCATCGAGGACTGGTCATTCAAAACCAATCAGCGATTCCGGCCCGGGACCCAGGTGACATTGCCGGACGCCTCGCCCGTGCCGGGGGCCGTGAATCCCGATTCGGTCGAGGATCTGACCGCGATGATGGATCCCAACGGCACGTTGCGCTGGGATGCCCCGGAGGGCGACTGGACGGTTTTGCGTATGGGCTATACCACCACCGGTCAGTTGAACGTCTCAGCCTCCACAGAGGGCACCGGCCTGGAATGCGACAAGCTGGATCCGGACGCGGCCGAGTATCACTTCCAGCACACGATCGGCCGCGTGATCGAGGAAGTGGGACCCGACAT
>JAFGBG010000075.1 GCA_016933295.1 Sedimentisphaerales bacterium
CAGAAAAAATTCAGGCAGGATTTGTATTTTAGAATCAAAGGTGTCAATATTTCCCTGCCGAGCCTGCGGGAAAGATTGGAGGATTTGCCGCCTTTAATTGATTACTTTCTTAAAGAAGCGGCATCTGAGGTCGGCTCTAAAGTCACGGGCATAACCGATGCCGCATTAGTGATATTGTCCAAGTATAACTGGCCGGGAAATATTCGCCAGCTTCGGCATTGCATCAGGACTATGGTTGTAATGTGCGACCGTGACAAGCTGGATGTTGTTGATATTCCTCCGGAGATTGCGCAGAGGCCTCAGCTTGCCGCAGGTAGCGGACTTCACACCGGGCTGGCTGGGGTGCCGCTTGATGAATTGGAAAAACAGGCCATTGCGGAAACCCTGGCAAAAACAAAGGGTAATCGAGAGCAGGCGGCGAAAATCCTTGGAATCGGAGAAAGAACTCTGTACCGGAAAATCAAGGAATATAAGCTGTAATGATAAATGACTGTTAGTGTTATTGCCCTTGCGGTTTTTTTCTTTGTAAACAGGATATGTCATTAACACAATTTCATGCCAAAAAGTATGCTAATGCCAACAATGCATCCGTTCCTAATACTGTTATAACATTTGCCTTCAAAGCGGGGATGAATTTTTCAAAATTATCATAATATCTCATTGATGTTCTCATTGCTTTTATTGCAAAAGGTATTGAGGTAAGCGCAAGAAAACATGTGGACGGCATAAATTTTAAGATTACTCCGCCAATAATACATACGTAGGTTGTAATCATCAATACGGCATATAATCGACTTGCTTTTTTTCTGCCGAGGGCGATAGCCAGGTGATACCGTCCTCCTTTTTTATCGGCTTCATAATCGGGAAACTCGTTTAAGAACAGCAAATTTGCCGTGAGCAGGCCCGGTGCTATGGATGCAATGACGGCTTCGATACTATAATTACCGGTTTGTATATAGTATGTTCCCAAAACGGGCAAGCTTCCTAATCCGAGACCGGCAAATAGTTCTCCGATAAGCCACTTTGTCAGATGTGAAGTGTAAAAGTAAATAATTCCACCACCGATAAAAACCAGGGGTAAGAGTTGCCACCCGGAGGTGACTGTCAGGTAAATACCAATGGGGAAAGCCAATGCCAGAGAAGATATGCCGAATATATATACTGTTTTGGGATTGAGATGTCCTTGTGATAGAACGCCGCTACCACCGGAAAAAGCTGTTTTTCTGGTATTTAAATCTATGCCGCTTTTGAAATCGAAATAATCATTGAGGACATTAACACTGATATGTGCTAACAGAAGACCAATAACTGTTAATATGAATTTGAGCCAGTCGAAGCAGTCCTCGTTCAGTTTGTTCAGTGAGATTGCTGAACCGAGAAGGACAAGAACCACGGAGAGCAGAAGAAACTCAGGTCGAATTTCTGAAAACCATTTTCTTAATTTCAAAAACATTTTAACTTTGTTTTTATTTATGTTGGATTGTTCAAATATAGTATGTCTGCTTTTATTGACATGTTCGGTCCGAAAATCTTGAAACCCGGCAAAAATTCGGCTTCCTTATATAAATCACTTTCTTATCCGAAAGAAACTAAATTTTAGAGATTTTAATTTTATCGTCGATTTGGAAAATCCTGTCTTATTTTATAGGTTAAAAAACACGATAAGAATTCAACTAAAAAAACTTAAGTAACGTATTCTCGATAATCGTTAAACGCCTGGCAATATATTACCATCTCTTTCGAATTGTTGACAACATGTTTATTATAGTTCCAAGTAGCCGACTTTTTGATTTGGTGTTTGTTTATTACTGCTCGGGACATATTTTTCCTAATACGGTCACCGTAATATGCCGATAGGGTTTACACTAAATTGTTTGTAAATTGCCATGTTATCGGAAGCAGACTTAGATAAGTCGAGTTGTTGAAAAAGGTACTAAAAAATGATTCATTTTCAGATTGGGATTTTTTTTGATAAACCTGAGGAAATTATAACTTCCGGATATGACTCGATAGGCATGACTGTTATTGGTTTTGTTATGGATGATAATGAGTATGTATAGGATCAGCGAAACCATGTGCGGCTCTTGAGTTTAGATTTTTAATGGAAATTAACTAAGTCCAACAAATAAAGATAATAATGTTAAAAAAGTCTCATATTTTGTTTGTTTTATTCTTTTTCCTACCGGTAGTGTCGTTCGTAGCTCTGGGCGAGGATGATAGTAAGCTTAGCCGAGAATATAAGATAAAGGCTGCTTTTTTATACAATTTTATTCAATTTGTGGATTGGCCGGAAGATAAGGAGGGAAGCGAAGACGATCCGATCATAATCGGTATTTTAGGTCAAGATCCGTTTGGTGATGCATTTGAGCCTGTTGCCGGTAAACAAATAAAAGGAAGAAAAAGTCTCATAAAACGAATTGAAGGCATAAAAAAGCTTAAAAAAACGGACGAACCAAGTAATTCTGAAATTGAGTCTTTAAGAAAATGCCACTTGCTTTTCATCTGCTCTTCAGAAAAAGATAACCTGGCGGATATTATAAATCTTGTCAACGGTCAGGGTGTTTTGACTGTGGGTGAGACATCGAATATGCTTAAATCCGGCGGAATGATTAATTTTATAGTTGAAGAAAACAAGGTACGTTTTGAGATTAATCTTTCTGCCGTCAAGCAAGGCAAGCTCAAAATAAGGTCGCAGCTTTTGAGATTAGCAAAAAAAGTAGTTGAAGAAAAAGAATCTAAAGATGAAATGAGTTGATAATTCAAGTAATGCGTAATTTAACAATAAAAAATAAGCTAATAGCCATTACAATGCTGACATGCTTTGCGTCACTACTTTTGGCGGGAACCGGATATATCCTTTGGGAATGGACCAATCTTCGCCGCATTATGGCGCGTAATTTGTTGACTCAGGCAGAGATGATAGCGGAAAATTGCAAAGCCGCTTTGGCTTTTGAAGATCCTAAGGATTCATTGGCAGTATTACAGGCTCTCCATGTGGAGCCTTCTATCGTTTTAGGTTGTGTTTATAATAATAAAAACGAAATATTTGTAAGCTATTCAAACCAGGATACCGATCGGGCAGTGACTCTACCGGTGTTTACTGAAGAAGGCTATGAATTCTCGAATGGTTATTTGACTGTATATAAACATGTAGTTCTCGAAGGTGAGGTTATCGGAGCTGTTTGTCTGCGATCGGACTTAGAACCTCTGTACGTGAAGCTGTGTCATGGGGCATGTATTATAATATGTGTTCTACTAATAGCATTTTTTGTGGCTTATCTGGTCTCGTCACGGCTGCAAAGAATTATCTCCAAACCCATTTTGGATCTTGCCGATATCGCAAAGAATATATCTGAAAAAGAGGATTATTCTGTTAGGGCCGTCAGTCACACGAATGATGAAATTGGATTGTTGATAAATACCTTCAATGGAATGCTGGAACAGATTCAGAGGCGTGATTCGGCTCTTGTTAAAGCGAAGGATGATCTTGAAAGAAGAGTGGATTTGCGTACGGCGGATCTCACTGCGGCAAATGAACGACTTGTCATGGAAATTGCCGAACGTAAAAAGTCCGAAGAGAAACAAACCGAACTTCTCGAAACGATAGCGAAGACTAATGAGGAGCTTCAGGATTTTGCGTATATCATATCTCATGATTTGAAAGCGCCGCTCAGGGGTATAAGCACTCTGACGGAATGGATTATGAGCGATTATGCGAATAAATTTGATGATGACGGCAGAGAACAAATGAATTTATTATCGGCACGTGTGCATCGAATGCATGACCTGATTGAAGGAGTGCTTCAATATTCAAGAGTCGGGCGAGTCAATGAAGAACATGTTCAGGTCAATCTTAATGAGCTTGTACCTGAGGTAATTGATATGATTTCCCCTCCGGATAATATCGAGATTACGATCGAAAACGAGTTACCTTTGGTCGAATGCGGGCAAACACGAATTATGCAGGTGTTCCAGAATCTGCTGAGTAATGCCATAAAATATATGGATAAGCCTGAAGGTCGTATTAAAGTTGGCTGTAAGGAAGAAAACAGCTTATGGATTTTCAGTGTTGCTGATAATGGTCCCGGCATCGAAGAAAAGTATTTTGTAAAAATATTTCAGATATTCCAGACTTTATCGGCGAGGGATGAATTTGAAAGTACCGGCGTAGGTCTGACGGTGACAAAGAAGATTGTAGAGTTATACGGAGGAAAAATCTGGGTTGAATCGACACCCGGTCAGGGAAGTACGTTCTTTTTCTCATTACCCAAAAATATGAGTTTTGTGTGCGATAACAAAAGTGAAACCGTTATGAATAGTAAATAATCAGATTTATACGATAAAGTCGGTGAATCATAATGCTGAATTAAATCTGCATTTTGCTTTTGAAAACGAGTGGATCGCATAACGGACAGTCAGTGTAGTTATTGAAAACAATTAATAATTTAAAAAGGGAGAGTCATTATGAAAGTCATACAGAAACACTGGACTGAAGAAATGGGATGGCAAACACTTTCTGGGAATGGAGTCAGTGACCAGGTTCAATTGGTTCTTGTATTCGGTGACAATACTGTTCTCAGGCAGGAATCACGTTTGCAGGAAGTGAAGCAATTCTTCCCTAAAAGCCGTATTGTCGGGTGCTCAACAGCCGGAGAGATTATTGGGAGTCGCGTCTTTGACAACTCCCTTACGGCAACGGGAGTGTTTTTTGAAGATACCAGACTGCAATTTGCTGAAACCGTGCTGGACAACATGGAAGGAAGTTTTTGTGCCGGTGAAAAATTGGGTGAAGCTTTGGATCCAGAAGGGCTCACACATGTTTTTGTCTTATCCGAGGGTTTGAATGTTAATGGAAGCGCTTTGGCTAAAGGGCTCCGCAGTAAACTTCCTGCCAATGTTGCTGTAACCGGCGGGCTGGCCGGAGATCAAGACCGATTTAAAAGGACGATGGTATTCATGGATACGGTTTCAAAGGAGAGTATTATTACGGCGATCGGTTTTTATGGTGATGCATTACGTATCGGCTACGGATCAAGAGGAGGGTGGGATTCATTCGGCCAGGACCGGCAGGTCACACGCTCAGAGGCAAATGTTCTTTACGAATTGGATGGACAACCTGCTTTAGAATTATATAAAAAATATCTTGGTGAGCAAGCTCAGGGCCTGCCTGCTACAGGGCTTCTGTTTCCACTTAGTCTTTCCCTGAATGGTGGAAATAATCGGCTTGTACGAACCATTCTTTCAGTCAATGAAGATAATGGGAGTATGACCTTTGCAGGTGATGTGCCGGAGGGCAGTTATGTACGTTTAATGAAAGCCAACTTCGAGCGATTAGTCGAAGGTGCAGCTGAGTCAGCCAAGCAGTCCCGGTTAATTGGATCACAAAATCCGGATTTGGCGATTCTTGTCAGTTGTGTCGGTCGAAAGCTTGTACTCAAACAAAGAATTGATGAGGAGGTGGAATGTGTACAGGATGCGCTCGGATCGGAAACGGCCTTGACGGGTTTCTACTCATACGGGGAAATATGTCCTGTTGGACCTGATGACAGACAGGCCGAGCTTCATAACCAAACAATGACAATCACAACATTCTCTGAAAGATAGATCTAAACTATGAATAAGTTATTACGTCGTCAAATTAAAAAATTCATGGGGGATGTGGATGGAATTCCAGATACTCTGGAACCATTGTTTGCGGCAATAAGTGATGCCTATGACGGTTTCGATTCAGACCGCTGTTTAATAGAACATGCACTTGATATTAGTTCTGAAGAGCTCAGAGAGACTAATCAGAAACTTTCTCAGGAAGTTGTAGAACGTAAAGAAGCTCAAAAAAAGATCAAGAGTGCCCTCTCGCTTTTGACAGCCACTTTGGAATCAACCGCTGATGGAATTCTTGTTGTTGATTTGGAAGGAAAGGTTGTTAGCTACAATAGTAAATTTCTTAATTTATGGAGTATTTCCGACAATATAGTAAATAGCCGAGATGATAATGAACTGCTTTCCTTCGTATTGGATCAACTCATAGATCCTGAAAGATTTCTGGCTGAAGTTCGCAGGCTTTATGCCAGTATTGATGAAGAGTCGTGTGATTTCTTGAAATTCAAAGATGGTCGTGTGTTTGAAAGATTCTCTCAACCTCAGAAGGTTGGAGATAAAATTGTGGGGCGAGTGTGGAGTTTCCGAGACATTACAGAACGTATAAAAGCGGAAGAAGCTCTACGAGAAAGCGAACGCCGTCTAAATATCGTGTTAAACTCGATATTGACTGGAGTCGTGATTATTGATGCCGAGACTCATAGTATTATTGATATAAATATCCTTGGATCTGAATTAATTGGGCTGCCTAAAAAGGAGATAATTGGTCAAGTGTGCCATGAGTTTATCTGTCCGGCAGAAAAAGGTCAATGCCCAATAAGTGATTTAGGGCAGACCGTTGATCAATCAGAACGTACGCTGATTAAAGGCGATGGTACTAAAACTCCAATTCTCAAGACGGTTGCTCCTATTTCTTGGCAGGGGCGTTCATATTTTGTTGAGAGCTTTATAGATATCTCCGGTCTGAAAGAAGCAATCAAAAAGCAGAATGAGCTTCTGGAGCAGATTGAAAAGACAAATAAGGAACTCAAAGATTTTGCATATATCGTATCACATGATTTAAAGGCTCCTCTGAGAGGAATAAAAACAATCGCTGAGTGGATAATAGCCGATTATTCAGACAAACTGGATGAAGACGGCAAGGAACAACTTCAATTACTTTCAAATCGCGTAGAACGAATGCATAACTTAGTAGATGGAGTACTGCAATATTCCAAGGTAGGGCGTGTTCAGGAAGAGCAAGTTCAGGTTAATCTCCGTGAACTTGTCCCTGATGTTATTGATATGGTTTCCCCTCCGGAAAACATCAGTATCACAATAGAAAACGAATTGCCTGTAATCTCTTGTGAGCAAACACGGATTATGCAGGTGTTTCAGAATCTTATAAGTAACGCGATAAAATATATTGATAAACCGGAAGGCTGGATAAAAATCGGATGCATCGAGAAAGAAAATCGCTGGGTATTCAGTGTTTCCGACAACGGTCCCGGTATTGAAGAAAGACATTTCGATAAAATATTCCAGATTTTTCAAACTTTATCATCGAAAGACGAGGTCGAGAGTACAGGCGTTGGTCTTACGGTGACTCAAAAAATCGTAGAATTGTATGGTGGTAGAATTTGGGTGGAATCTACTGTCGGACAAGGAAGCACATTCTTTTTCTCATTACCTAAA
>JAFGBG010000009.1 GCA_016933295.1 Sedimentisphaerales bacterium
TCAGCTTAAATCCCGTATACACCAGATTGTTTGGCAACAGGAGGTTCAAAATGTTATTAAAGTTTCTCACGATAAAAAAGTTATTCGACGCCTAAAAAAACTCCTCGCGGCATAAAATCGGTCAGTTTGAGTAACTTAATATTGTATAGCTGTAGATTAAACCGACCAAGCCAAAAACATAACACCAAGCTCATAGAATATGCCACGTTTCATCCGGAGCTGTCGAGATTAGCCTATACATAAAGGATAATGATGGATTCAGAATCTTAGAATCCACGGTGTAATGGAGACTCAAAGAACGAGGGCTTAGTTGCGAGCCGAAGATCAGGACCTTCTCGGCATCTTGTCAATTCCTCGTTAAGACCACCGGTATCCAATAATGACTCTTGATTAATGCTTTAATAGTCGCTTTTATATTTTGGTAATCGGTATGCAAAAAAGCAACAGGTCGGCACGCAAATAGGCCAAGCAATGATTATCTGTCCTAATTCTGGATATTTCTGTATAATATGCGCCAAGCAGGGCCGCAAATAAATGATACCAAAATTCGGCAGAAAAGCTCTCGCCTTTTGCTCAGCTTCGTGAAATATTCCGACACAGGTATGGAATGTAAATCCTGGGTCTGAATGATATATTTTCGTAACCAGCGGTTTTGACCAAATATTTTAACGCGATTGATTTTAATCGAGCTGCACACCTTCAAACATAAAAATCAAAATTTGCCGGCCCTGCGTCTTTGACAAACTCCAAAATATGTTGGATAATATTAAATGAATCTGAGTATGAGTTTGAAATTCAGATATTTTTAAGAAGGCCTTAAAATTATCTCAAAGGAGATTTACGATGCAACAAAAACTTCGCACCCAATTCCGAATTCTAAGAAAATGTTCGTTGGTCTCTGCCGTTGTAATTCTATCGGCAATTGCTTTGCACAGCCCTCGGCCATGTTATGGACAGGACTCTGCCGCTCCAACCTCGACCTTACAGCCGCTGAAATATCTGGGAGCCGACATTTCCGCTCTGGCGGGTGGATGGGGTGGTCGCCGGGGACGCGGCGGAGACGGTGGTTATCAGGAAAACGGCCAGCCAAGCGACGAAATATCCATTATGACAAAACACGGCTGGAATGCCTTCCGACTGCGGGTGTTTGTCTCACCCGTACGACGGGCGCCAAACAATACTCTGGAAAATACAATAGAACTGGCAAAAAAAATCAAGGCCGCAGGCGCTACATTGCAGTTGGATATCCATTATTCCGACACATGGGCCGATCCCCAGCATCAGGAAACTCCCGTTGCATGGAGAGATATGGACATAGATGCCCTGGAAAAGCAGGTCGAGCAATATAGTTTCGATGTAATCACGCAAATGAAGGAAGCCGGCGTCATGCCCGACCAGGTCCAGGTTGGAAACGAAATTACCGGCGGCATGCTCTGGCCGCTGGGTCATGTGAAGGTTCCGCCGTCGGAGGTGAAGCAATTTGCCGGTGAAATTCAGCCGCTCCCCGAACCGTACGACGACGTCAAGCAATGGAGTAACCTGACCCGCTTAATCAAAGCCGGCCTTCGCGGTGTCAAATCCGCCGCCGGCGATGCCCCGATGAAAACCATCATCCATATCGATTGCGGCGGTGACTGGCCGATTACAAAATGGTTTTTCGACCATCTGGCCGAGGCCGATGTAAAATACGATATCATCGGCCAGAGTTTTTATCCCAACTGGCACGGTACATTAACGCTGCTCCAACAGAACATGGAGGAAAGTTTTCGCCGCTATAAGAAGCCGATTATCATTACCGAGACAGGCTATCCGCAAAGCGGCGGTCAGCAGGTCACTTCCCGGAAATACATGGAATGGCCGGGAACTCAGGAAGGCCAGCTGCAATTTATGGTGGACCTTGTGAACACTGTGCGGCGGTTTCCATATGGCTTGGGAATTTTTTACTGGGGGCCGGAAGGACGCGGCAGAGGAAACGGCCTGTGGACCTCCGACGGCAGCCCGGCACCAGCGATCTTCGTGCTGGACAACCTGGACAAGCTGATGAACAGCCCGGAGAGCCGTTTACCCGATCAATGGCCTTCAGACAAATCTTCTTCAAGTTCAACATCGACTCCGGTCAAGATACCGCCGGACAAATACATGATCGGTGCCGATATTTCCTGGGTACAGGCCGCTGAGCAGCGCGGCACACGATACAGCGACAACGGTGTAGAAAAAGATATTCTCGAAATCTTAAAGGACCACGGATTCAACTATATCCGGCTGAGGACTTTCGTCGATCCCACCAAGGCCACGCCACGCGACCGACCTTATTCGATGCAGGGATTTTGCGACCTGCCACACACAATCGAGATGTCGAAGCGGGTCAAGGCCGCCGGTATGGGATTGTTCATCGATTTTCATTACAGCGATTCCTGGGCCGATCCGGGTAAGCAATATACACCCTCAGCCTGGGCGGATTTGTCGTTCGATGATTTAGTTAAAAAGACGCATGATTACACCAAAGACGCAATCGAGCAACTCAAAGCCGCCGGTGCTATGCCCGATATGGTTCAGATCGGCAATGAGATTACACCGGGTATGATGACCGATCGCGGCGGAAGCACGAAAAACTGGGAGCAATTAGGTGCCTTGCTGAAGGCAGGTATTGCGGGCGTCAAAGAAGTGGATACCAATATTATCATAGCGCTGCATATCGACAAAGGTGGAAATAACGAAGCCACACGACGCTGGGTGGATGCCGCAATGGCTCAGGGCGTCGAATTCGATGTCCTCGCCGAGTCATGTTACACCCGCTGGCAGGGGCAACCTTCCGACTGGAAGGCTAATTTCGAGGACCTGGTGATTCGCTATCCGAAACTCAAGTTTCTGATTGCCGAACTGGCGGTTGAGGTCCTCGAAGCAAACGAGATAATGCTGAACCTGCCCGACAATAAAGGCCTTGGCACTTTCATCTGGGAACCTACAGCGGGCAATAATCGGCAGGCCCTTTTCGATAGACGTGGCAACGTAATCACTGAACGAATGGCACTATACGACGAGGTCGTGAAGAAATACGAGCAGAAGAAAACAGAATAGAACTTTATCTCTCTGAACAATGTATTTCGAGGAACAGTTTTGTCGGTCGTGACAAAAAGAATCAATACCCTTTATACTTTTGCATCCAATCCGGCCAATCGGTCGTGACAGCCCCGCCGGCTTTTGTCCATACGCCGGAAGTATTGAAATTTTTGTTCCACTTCAAGGTCCACAGCTGCTTGAGGCCGACTTTTTTGACGGATGTATCCATAAAGAGCATATTCGGACCGCCGTTGTGGCGGTCCAGACAATATATACTCATATTCGAGCCGGTCGACTGGACACCTTCGGCTGACGGGGGAGAGTCGGTATCGTACGGTTCACTTCCATCCCACATGCAGGCGCCCATGAGAGGGACATTGGAGGCGTTTTTTGCCGTCATTGTTCGCCAGTAAAGCGGACGGTCTTCCGCCGAAATACTATACGAACCCTTATCGAGAGGATTATGTGCCCAGCCGTTTATACCATAACTGCCAAACTGGCCTTCCACTCCCCATGATGGTATCCAGCCGTCGAAATAACCGGGATGGCCGTATTTACCCCATGCCGTAAAAGTGCCGGGGACATTGTCGGGAATATTATGAAGGAATTTTTTAGCCGACGGGCATAACCGAACCTCATCTTCGCCCTGATAGTAGGCCAGCAAATCCACCATCCACATCGTCCCGCCGTTCCATCCGGTGGGAAGGCTCTGTTCGTAATCCTGGGAATATAGAATGAACATTGTGCCCCATTGCCTGAGGTTGGAAAGACATACTGTTGCCTGTGCCTGCTTTTTTACTCTGTTTAGGCCGGGCATAAGCATGGACAAAAGAAGCGCGATAATTGCTATAACGACCAGCAATTCGATTAATGTAAATCCTTCATATTTCTTTGTTTTTATCTGCATGAGCGAGACGGATTTCCCGCATTAACTTCTCTGAAACACCCCTGCAAAGTTCAATTCTTATAGTATCGCAATTTCTTACCAATTTCAATGAAATTCCGACCGGCTTAAGATGTCTGGTCGCAGGATATACATACGACAGCCCATATCATTATGCCGTTGTTTTTAGTCAACCTGCCGCATATTTACTGTCCGAGCAAGTATTTATTCTATTCTTGTATGCTTTTAGATCAAACTTGATAAACAACAGCTTTAGCTCGGCCGGGCCAGGCCGGCAACACTATTATTGAAATATTTGTGAAATTTTTCTTAAAATTGCCGGTCTTTTTTTGGTATAATATCATATCAAGTAAAAAACCATTATTAGAAAGGCTCTTCGAGCTTCCAATGATTAAATATTGGCTCGAAGTAGCGGCAGGAGTTATGTCATATTCTTTAATTTGTTTAATAACTGCAAATTTAATAAAGTATGTTTAAATAACCGAACAAACATTACTAAAAGATAAGTATTTTTTACTTAAAAAACATTTTTTGACAGGAGGTGTGTTATGGCTAAGAAGCTGATTTGTTTCGTTTCCCTGGTTTTATTCCTAAGTATGGCAGGCAATACCTCGGCCGAACTTGTAGCCCTCTGGAAGCTCGATGACGGTACGGGAACCATTGCCAAGGATTCTGTCGGATCTTATGACGGAACGTTAATGGGTGATACACGATGGGCCGCCGGTCATTTAAGAGGAGCATTGGAATTTGACGGTGACGGTGACTATGTCGATTGCGGTAACGAACCGGTTTTTAATCCGGCCGGCAGTTTCAGCGTTGCCTATTGGGCATACATAAGAGACTGGGGTGTCGCCTGGGGTGAATGTATGATTGGAAAAGGTGGTGATAATAACAGAGGCGGCTGGACAGTACGAAGAGGCGGAGGCCAAACAATTATGTTTACCATTGCAGGTGCCGGTGGTAATCACACAGGTAATCAAACGCCGCCGTTAGAAGAATGGATTCATATTACCGCCGTTTACGACCAGGAGAACGGTTTTGCTTATATTTATTTTAACGCAGAAGAAGCTTTAAATTCTCCTGCATCTGGAACGGTAGATACAACTGATAACAGTTTGTATCTGGGGACAAGAGGTAACGACGACGGTGTCGGACCTGATGCATGGGGAGATGCATTCTTTAACGGCTTGCTTGACGATGTGCGTTTCTACGACCACGCATTAAGCCAAGCAGAGATTACACAGGTAATGCAGGGAGAACCTATGGGACAACCTTCCAAGCCTAAACCTGCAAACGGATCCCCTAATATCCCAAGAGACGGAGTGAATCTTAGCTGGACGCCGGGTGAATTCGCCGATACTCATAATGTGTATCTGGGAACGATTTATGAAGATGTCAATAACGCCGATACAAGCAGTCCGTTGCTTGTAAGCCCTGCACAGGATGCGAATAACTATGTCCTTGGCCGTCTTGAATTCGGCCAAACCTACTTCTGGCGAATTGATGAAGTTAATGCCCCCCCAGACACTACAACATACAAAGGTAAAATCTGGTCTTTCACGGTGGAGCCTTATTCATCCCGGATTTTGAGCGAAAATATCATTGCTACCGCTTCCAGTCAGATAAGCAATCGCGGACCTGAAAACACCATTGATAATGCCGGCCTTGATGATAATGATCTGCAATCCACCGATACTTCAACTATGTGGTTAACTCCCGAGGGACAAACAGGGCCTGTATGGATTCAATATGAATTCGATAAACCTTATAAGCTGCACGAAATGATGGTGTGGAATTATAACGGGGAAACTATTCTTTCCTGGTACGGCTTAAAGGAAGTTACCGTAGAGTATTCGACCGATGGAACTAACTGGGAGACGATTCCCAATATATCCGAATTTGCCAAAGCGCCAGGTACTGAAAATTATGCCAGCGATATTACCGTTGCTTTTGATGGTATAGCGGCAAAATTTGTAAGGATTACAGCCACAAGTAACTGGAGTAAGGGATTCTTTGACCAGTATGGTCTTAGCGAGGTACGTTTCATGCAAATCCCCGTTAGTGCAGGAGAACCGAATCCCGATGATGCGGCTACGGATATTGCTATAGATACAACTCTTAGCTGGAAGGCCGGCAGAGAGGCCGCTGAGCACAACGTTTATATAAGCACCAACCAGCAGGCTATAATAGACAACACGGTTTCTGTCACAACCGTCAGCCAGAACATTTACGGCCCGTTATCTCTCGATTTGGGGATTACATACTACTGGCGCGTTGACGAAGTAAATAATGCCGAAGTCCATCCTGTCTGGGAAGGCGGAATCTGGAGCTTCACAACCAGTGAATATCTCGTTGTGGAAGATTTCGAGTCCTACAATGACATCCTCCAGGGCGAAGAGGGAAGCAACTTGGTTTATTTGACATGGGTAGATGGATACGACAATCCGACGGTAAACGGCTCGACCATGGGTTACACACAGGGAAGCTCACTCGAGACCAACATAACTCGTGCAGGCAGTAATCATTCTGTGCCGCTAATGTATAACAATAGTGTTGCAAGCTCCTCGACAGTTACTGCAAGTCTGGATGATCTGGCAATCGGCCGGGATTGGACAGTCGGCTCCCCTGAGACATTTGTGTTGTGGGCCTATGGTGATCCGAATAACTCGACGACGGATCAAATGTATGTCGAGATAGCAAATAAAAAGGTTCCATTCGAAGGTAACCTGACACGAACCGGCTGGCAGGAATTCTCAATTGAACTGGCTGATTTGGGCATTAACTTGAGTAATGTCACGACGTTAACGATCGGCATCGAGCGTACCGGCGCTACCGGAGGCTCCGGCATGGTTTTCATCGACGATATTCGCTTATACCATTATGCTCAACCTTTAGAGGAACCTGCCGATGAATCGGTAGTTTTCAATCCCAGCTTTGAGGATGATGGAGAAGCTGCCGGAACTCCGAGCGGCTGGGTAGGGAATAATGTTCCCGGCGGCGTCGGAACTTCCTCCGGCGAAGCCGTATCCGCCACAGACGGCAGTTACTACTTATGGCAGGGTAACGGAAACTTTATATATCAGACGACCGACGAAGTTATCGCAGCTGATGGTTTGTCTTACCTGCTGCAGGTCGATGCCCGCAATTCCTGGATGGCAAGTCCCAAGATTATCATTTATTATGAGGACGCGGGCAACCGAGTCGAATTAGCCAGCTCTTCCCTTCCGGCAAACGGAAATTCATGGGCCCAGCCGATAACAATGGAAGTAACGGCCGTAACAACAGCCGCATCGGTCGGGAAAAAACTCGGCATCGAATTAACGATTGACAACTATCCCGGGGACGTATGGGCTCACTACGATAATGTCCGTCTTTCTTTGGTTCAATAAAGGATGTTCAAATGTGATTAACGGTGATTAATAAAGCTGGGTGGATAACAACCTGGAATTGTTTCAGGTAAAAATAATGCGGCGTTTTTTGGAGAGCTTATATCGATTAACACGGTATAAGCCCTCTTTCTTTAATTAAAAGTAAGGTACTTTATTGATTCTGTTATTCCGAGTAAAACAAACAGTTATAATCCGGCATATCGGAAATTTTCTACTAATCGAACAGATGACAGTCAGTCTTGACAAGCTCTGCCGAATCAGGGTATATTTGCATAAAAATTGTCCCTGCAGATGGATAAGAAAGACTTTGTATTTTCTATAAGCTCTTTACTTACATGAACTTTTGGATTTGTCGCCAAAGGATTCGGCTCTTACGTGGGAATGTTTTTTATTGGTTCGAACAATGGATGCCCATAAAAAATAACCAGAAGTATATGCAGATAGCTGTCAAAGCGGCAAAAATTACATAAAAAAACAGCGATGTGCCCATAGGGATAGTTATCTTTTATAAAGACCAGATAATAGGCAGAGTGTACAATAAAAAAGAATAAGCAAAGACCCGATCGATCTCGAAATAACCACTATGGAATAGGTTGTCGACCACCTGAAAAGTGGTAACTTGAAAGATACAAAGGCAGAAAAAGATGAAGGCCTTGGTAAAAAGTAAATCCGAACCCGGTTTGTGGCTGGCGGATGTACCCGAACCACAGATAGGTATTAACGATGTTCTGATTAAAATCAATAAAACTTCAATTTGCGGGACTGATGTGCACATATACAATTGGGACCAGTGGGCTCAGAAAACGATACCGGTACCTGTAACTATAGGCCATGAGTTTGTCGGCAAAATCGAAAAAATCGGCAGTAATGTGCATGATTTCGCACCGGGCGACCTTGTCAGCGGAGAGGGACATCTTGTCTGCGGCAGATGCCGTAATTGCCTTGCCGGAAGGCGACATCTCTGCCCGAATACCAGCGGAGTCGGTGTCAACCGCACAGGTGCTTTCGCAGAATATCTAAGCATACCAGTAACAAACGTCTGGGCCGCAGATCCAAAAATCCCTCTCGAAGTGATCAGTTGTTTCGATCCCCTGGGAAATGCAACACATACCGCTCTATCTTTCGATGTCCTCGGAGAAGACGTCCTGATAACCGGAGCCGGTCCTATCGGGTGTATGGCTACCGCAATCGCCCGCCACTGCAAAGCGAGACACGTAGTGGTAACCGATATAAATCCATACAGGCTTAAACTGGTCGAAAAAATGGGCGCTACTTTGACTGTTAATCCCCAAAAAACCAGCATTGCACAGGTCCAGAAAGAGCTGGGTATGAAGGAAGGTTTCGATGTCGGAATGGAGATGTCCGGCAGCCCTGATGCTTTTCGGTCAATGCTCGATAATATGTGTCATGGTGGAAAAATAGCCCTGCTGGGAATACTACCCAAAACGGAAATAGACTGGGACAAGATTGTGTTCAACGGCTTAACCATCAAAGGCATTTACGGCAGAGAAATGTATGAAACCTGGTATAAAATGACTATGATGATTCAGTGCGGGCTGGATATTACCCCAGTAATTACACACGGGTTCCATTATACCGAATTCCAGAAAGGCTTTGAACTAATGAGGTCCGGCAAATCCGGTAAAATAATTCTAAGCTGGGAGCAGGATTAATATAGCGAGTCAAACCAAGATGGAACAATTATGAAAAATCCGATAAAAGAAATTGCACTTCAAATAGAAGCCTCCAAGAAGCAAGGTACCTATAAGCGGACACAGGTATTGGCCGGCCCTATGGGCCCAACCGTAACACTCCGTAATAACAGGCAGGTAGTTAACCTATGCAGTAACGACTACCTTGGCCTTGCCGACCACCCGGAAATAATTGAAAGGTCAAAGCAGGCTTTGGATAAATTCGGAAACGGGACGGCCTCGGTGAGATTTATCTGCGGCACATTTGAAATCCATCTTCAGCTCGAAGAGGCTCTCTCAAAATTTACAAAAAAGCAGAAAGCAACAACATATGTCTCCTGCTGGAATGCAAACGAAGCGCTTATTCCAACGCTGCTGGGTCCCGGTGATGTTGTTATCAGCGACCAGCTCAACCATGCGAGCATTATCGATGCCTGCCGGCTCTGCGGCAGTAAATCCATCAAGCTGATATACAAACATAATGACATGCAGGACCTTAAACAACGCCTCGAAGAAGCTAAATCGGCGGGAAAAAGACTAATTGTAACCGATGGCGTATTCAGTATGGAAGGTGACCTGGCTAATCTTCCGGAGATCACTTCACTGGCCAGGGATTATGGTGCAATTGTAGCAGTCGACGATTCCCATGCGCATGGGGTGCTTGGTAAAACCGGAAAAGGTACAACCGAACATTTTGGTGTTGAAGTCGATATCATAACCGGAACTTTAGGAAAAGCGCTTGGAGGTGCGGCAGGCGGTTTCGTTGCCGCAGATGAGCCCATTATTGAGCTGCTCACCCAGCGCAGCAGACCCCAGCTTTTCAGCAATGCCTTACCTCCTGCAACCGCCGCCGGCGCTATTGCTGCTTTGGAAATCCTTGATCGCGAACCTCAAAGACTCTCTAAGCTGCACGAAAACGTCCGCTACCTAAGAAAAAGCCTCAGTGAGATTGGCTACAAAGTAATCGAATCCCCAACGGCCATTGTGCCGATTATTATCGGTGACACTGCCAAAGCCATTCGGCTGGCTAAGCGTATGTTAGACTTCGACATTCTTATAACAGGTTTCGGCTACCCGGTCGTACCCGAGGGTGCAGCTCGCCTGAGGGCACAGGTCTCCGCTTCTCACTCGCTCGATTGCCTCGATCAAGCTATCAAGGCGTTTGAGGCTCTTCTGGAGGAATGTCTGCCATGACAAGCAAACTTGATGAAAAGAATATGCGGATGGCTATCGAAGCGGCAAAAATCGCCGAGGAGAACGGCGATGTGCCGATTGGGGCGGTGATTGTTTACCAAAACCAGATTATCGGCAAGGCGTATAACCAACGTGAGCAGTTAAATGACCCGACCGCCCACGCGGAAATAATCGTCCTTACACAGGCGGCGGCTTTTCTCGAAAGCTGGCGACTAAACGACTGCACGATATATGTTACTCTGGAGCCGTGTCCTATGTGCGCCGGCGCCTTGGTTTTGGCGAGAATGGAGCGGCTGGTTTATGGCTGCGACGATCCCAAAACCGGCGCGGTTAAAAGCCTGTACAACATTGTTCAGGACGAAAGATTGAATCATCGAATCGAGGTGACTGCCGGGGTGATGGCCAACGAATGCAGTGAGCTATTACAAAACTTTTTCCAAAAAAGAAGAATAGAAAATAAAAATCAATAATAAAATGCCGTTTATATAAAGAGAATCTTAAAAAGGATATGTCATGTCGCTCAAAAAATATATTTCAACGATAGCTGTTTTTATTTTGATTAACGCCTCCTGTTTACAGTCCTTCCAAACAACCGATCAGGGTATTTATGGAAAAATTCTGCCGTTAAAAGAACGGGCCGCAATTCAGAACGAATGGCTAAAATGGCGTCTCGAAAATATTCTGCCGGAACTTATGAGAAACGCAGATATAGATTTATGGCTTATTATCAATCGCGAATATAACGAAGACGCCGTATATTTCACCCTGTCGCCCCAGCCGACAATTTACTCGTATAGAACAACTATACTCATGCTGCACGACAAAGGCGGCGAACTCGGCGTGGAGGGATTGTCCGCAAGTGACTACGGATATGGCCGGTTGTATCGGGGGGCATTTACCGACAGATCCAAAAAGCAATTCGAGAACCTCGCGGACGTAATTCAAAAAATCGATCCGGAGAAAATCGGCATAAATACTTCGGAGACATGGCACCTTGCCGACGGCCTTAACACCACCATGAAAAAAAGACTCGAAAGCGCCCTCGGCCCCGAAATGTCCAAAAGAATGGTTTCCGCCGAAAAGCTGTGCATCGACTGGCTGCAAATCAGAAGCCCGCAGGAGCTTGAAGCCTACAATGATATATGCAGTATAGCCCATGAAATTATTCGTGAAGGTTCGTCGGACAAGAATATCACGCCTGATGTCACCACAATAGACGATGTTAGATGGTGGTTCAGGCATAAAATCGCCGAACTGGGGCTGGAGGCATGGTTCCATCCCGTCTGCGATATTCAGCGAAAAAAAGAAGATGCGGCGAAATATAGAGACAATCCTAATATTATCCGACGCGGCGATTTGATCCATTGCGACCTCGGCATAAAATACCTCGGTCTCTGCACCGATATGCAATGGCACATATACGTTTGCAGGGGAAACGAAACGGATGCTCCCGAAGGCCTCAAAAATGCTCTAAATGTTACGCTTGAATTCGGTAAAATTCTGACAGGTGAATTCAAAGAAGGCCGAACCGGAGACGAAATCGCAAAAGCGGCAACCAAAAAGGCCGAGGCTGCGGGTATTAATTCACAAATTTATTCACACTCCATTGGCAACTACGGCCATTCGGCAGGTACAAGATTAGACACCCGGCCGCTGGACCAGGTCGCGGAGGAAAATCGTGACAGGACTCAATATGCGATACCGTCGAACACTGTTTACGCAATCGAATACTGCTGCTTTTTCGATATTCCCGAATGGGACAATCAGCAGGTAAAAATCAGTTTCGAGGACGATGCGGCGTTTACAAAAGACGGATGCAATTTTTTAGACGGTCACCAGCAAGATTTTTTCCTTATAAAATAAGAAAAAATAATTTCATTATCTCGTTAATCCCAGGAAAATACCGGCAGCTCTATCTGGTCGCTATCGAGCCACTGTTGAAATTGCTGCTGCATCCCCTGCATAACCTGCTGCCTCTGCCGGTCATCCATATTCTGCCAGTTCTGCCACATCTGCGTCATTCTGTTCTGCTCGGCCTGGGCCTCCTCGGGCGAGAAATTCTGCCACCTTTCCCACATCGATGCCATCCCCTGTTCCAGTCGTGACCTTTGCTGTTCGGTGAGATTATTCGCCCAATTCCCCCATTGATTGTTGTTCCATGCCACTTCGGGCTCCGACCGTATCGCCTGAGATTCTTCCCATGCCACCTGAGGCTCGATAATGTTTTGCTCTCCGGCGGGCTCTATCGTTTCATTGCGAAATTCTTCCACAGGCTCCTGTGTCACAACATATCGTATTTCAGGAGTCGCCGGCTGAGCAGGCTTATCAATTTCGACTTCGTTGCTTAAAGTAGCCTGTGCGGCAAATTCTCGTGCCCTGTTTTCAGCCATCATAAACCGGACGTTCCTGATGGATAAACCTATTCCATAGGCACCGATAAGCACAACAATCGAACCAACTATCATTATTTCAGTTTTTATTTTTCTCATCGTGGAATTCCCTGAAAATTATTTAAGCGGCGGCTGATTCACGCTTTCAATTTATAATAATAGCATAAACATTATTATTCATAATTACAACAAAAAAGAGAGAATTGTTCGTTATTCGGTGGACATCCGGCAGGAAAAAACCACGATTATCACACCGAAAATCAGGCCAACAGGCCCTTCCGTCAGGCCCCAGAACAGTGGAAGCGACCCCATTAAATCGATAACAAGCAGTAATATTCCAAAGAGGACATGCGTTATGCCAATGTAAATTAATAACTGTCGATACTTGTATAAATCGAACGATGTCAGCAAAAGAAGCCCCCCAAAGAAGGCATAAAACGCAGATGTCGAGCGGGCCAGATATCCAACAATCGGCTCAGCCGGAAGTTTCCCCATCCCAAGCCAACGATGTGTGGCATCCATCCACGAGTAAGGCATAAAGACGCCGATAAGTGCAAATAAAGAAGCCACACCCGAAATCCGTAAAAACAATTTGAATAAATTCTCCTGTGTTTTCGTCATATAAAGCTCATTGTTAATTTTACTGTCGGCGGAGAATGCGTACAGGCCCGAGCAGGCCGCTGTCAAGCGGCCGCCAGTCGCGTTTGACCTGAATATTCGTTCTTGTCAGACGTTCATCCGCCGGAAGTCTATTATCCGCCAACAAACGATTGCGCCAGGAATTTATCACATCTATCTCCAGTTCATTTCGGCCGGACCTAAGAGCACCTAAAATATCCACCCGGAAAGGTTTGGTCCAGACTACGCCGAGGTCTTTGCCGTTGAGGCGAACCGAGGCGATGCCGGTATCTTTGACCTGGCCCAGATCTAAAAGATATAAATCCTTTTTCTCGGTCTGGTTCGCGCCGGATTCATCGAGCTGTATGTCACAAACGAATATCTTTTTATAGGTTGCCTTTCCTGAATAGGCTTTTACCGCTGCATCTGGATAATCCGTCCAGCTTATTAGCGTCTCGAACTGCACGGATTGCGGCCCGCCGCCCAGTGCCGGATCAAAACAGACTTCCCACGGCCCTTCTACGGAAAAAACCGGCTCGTACCGGAAAGCGTTTGTCGATGCCGTGCCCTGTTTTGTCGCCGGGATTGAATCTTTGAAAATAACAAACCAGCTACCGTACGGTGAAAAGCTCAGGGGAAGTTCGGTTCTGCCGTCGGTCTGATTAAAGGCCCGAGCTTGACGAATATCGCCTGTTATCGGATTCCAAAGCTCCGGCTGACGTCCCGTGACTCGGAACCTGCATATCACGGCCTGCTTTTGGTCCGTTTGGTTGCAGACAAAATACATTTCAGCATCTTCGCCGGACCCGAACGAGGATGAAGGGATAGTGTAATGGATATAATCAAAACCTGCCGGCGTATCGGTCTGAACTTCAAAGTCCGGCATTATCGTCATCTGCAAAAGCACATCACGTGCCGTTTTTCCCCAGATAACCTTGCCTTTGCCGAATGTATTTTCTCCGGCGGGCGACTGAGCCGGCCCCCAAACCGAATCTGCCAAACTCGCAAATTCACTGTCGCAGCCGGGATAACCCGTCAGACTGACCGTCTTTATAGGTTTTTCACCCAGGATTGTTCCGCCGCTATAGACAATCTCCCTGATTTTCTTTAACGCGACAAGTGACAGTATTCTGTGATCAGGCAAAACCAAAAGGCGATATTTCATGCCGCTATCCAAGCAGATATAGCCGTCGGAAACCGTTGTTCGTTCGAGCAGAATTTCCTCGGTGGCCGAGTCGTAATCATATCCCGGCAGAACTTTGGCCGGGTCATCCTCTTTCAGCCGTCTGAGGTTGGGAACATGGTCGCCCTGATAATAAAGCACGTCGGCGACAAACCTGCCCCGCTGCAGTAAAAACTGGCAACGATGCAAATAATCGAGAAAGGCATCGGCATATTCCCACCACGTCACGTTAGGATTGAAATGTGTACCGGCAAAATATTCCTGTCCCGGCAAGCCCATCTCTGCGGGTGAGCAGGTAAAAGTATGCATAAAGCACAGGTTCAGGCCTGCACAGACTTCATGTTCGAAAGTCGGTTTCTGAGCCGACCAGAGCACATCTTCCCAGTGCGGCCCGATTGAGGTGAAGGCCTCGGCCCCGACGAATTTTTGACCGTATGTATGAGCCGCCGATGACGTCTGCTTTACATAGAATCTCTCGAAGGGACGCGGCCGATGCGGCGACGGAACCCAGAATTCGCCCATTGCAATGTCACTGCGTCCAAGGCACTTGAGCGCATCGAACGGACCTGCGTGAGGTCCGCCGGATTCGGGATGAATTCCCATGCCTCGCTCGCGGGCCAGCTCGGAGAAATACTGGTAATGATTCTCCGCGATACAATCGCCCACGGTCTTGCGAAAATCGGCCAAAAAACGATTGCTGACGTCACGGTTCTCGATAATTTTTCCCGCGATGACCGGCAGGTACGGCGTTGGATCGTAACCACGCCGCTCGATAAAATCACCCTGAAAATTCCGGCTCCAGTTGGCCCCGCCGCATTCCCAGCTATCGGTACAAAGGTATTTGACGGTTTTCCCGACCAACGGCCCGGCGTCGTCCAGTATCGGCGCGACAATCCGGTCCCAATATTGCTTGAATATATCGGAATCCATATAATCTATCACAAGCCCCTGCCAGTCGCCGCTCGCGGTCGATACGCGGGAGCTGCCCAGAGAATAACCGAAACGAAGAACGTTCCATTTACCTTCCGGGACTTTCCAGCTTAATGTCCCGTCCGGCGAAAGCTTGTCGGTAAGATTGATAATATCTTTAAGTAAGGCATCCTCCTCGCCTTCGACTGCCGGAATATCTTCCAGGAGGAACCGGCAATCCGGCGCATCCCAGCCGATTTCATCGAAAACCGCCTTTTTCTCCAGGTCCCGAATCGGCCTCGATGAACTCCCGCCCGATGTCTTATCCCTATGCGGATAGGCCACTACTGCGATGTCGCGATAGTAATCCGATCTGTGCCCTGGTTCCGGCAGAACAATCGGCCCGGTAACCGGGCCCTCGATTTGCGTCTGCGACCAGGTGAGTGTCTTGGCGGCGATATCCGGCGTCACCATCGGCCCTCCCAGATTCCAGCCGCTCGTGATATTCAGACTAAGCTCCAGCCCGAGCCTATCGGCTTGCTGTGCGGCATGAACGAAAAGTTCCCGCCATTGCGGCCCGGCAAAAAGCGGCCCGGCAGGAACCTGACGATTGCCGCGTTGCTCCGCACCGCCGGCATCGAAAATCATGGCGCCGCTGAAACCTTTGGCCTTCATCTGCTCCAAATCACGAGTAATCGCTTCCTTAGTTACATTACTGTTGAGCCACCACCAGAAACAACGCACTCCGGCACTTTGAGGCGGATTTTCGAAACCTTCCCTTAAAGAAGCAAAAGAACCTTCTGCGATTCCATCTCCACCCCGACTCAGCGCAGAGCAGGAAAACAAACAGAGAATGCTAAAAAGAAACAATACTTTTGAGACGATTCCGCTTGGGACAAGTTTAATTGTTCTTTTATCAGACACCCGGCACCTCGTTTCGATTACTATGCCTTTATATGGATTTGAAACACACAACGCTTCGAGCCCTGAAGCACGGATTCTTTAAGCTCTGTCTCTACCGGTTTACCAAGGATGGTTTCATACATCTGTTTCTGCCAGCCCATGGAACAATGGCAAAAATATGCCGGAGTGAGCTTGCTGTTTACCAGCCTGCACTCACATTCTCTCTCGCGAGTTACGACGTCAATTATTCCCTTTTCCTTGTCATAAGTGAAGGTCTCTCCATTTTTCTGATTCATATAGTTGAAAAAACCTTCGGGATTTCCTTTGTACTTTTCGCCCCATCCGATGGATTTCGCGCAGTTTCTGCCGAGTTGTTCTAAAATTTCACGGCGCTTGGCGTCGTCCAGGTGCGGCTCTAATAATTGCCAGAGCCTGGCAAGTTGTTTTGCACCGTGGTCAAGCCACCATTGAGTTCTATTCAGCTCCGTTTGTATCTCCTGAAGCTTTTTATTTTCCGCAGTATCGCTTTGTGCCGCACTGCCCGAACTCTCAATCATTACAGATGCGGCACAGGAACACATTCCCATCCCACATGCACGGTTCAATAAATCACGTCTATTCATAATTAATTCCTGTTATTTTTACTCATCCATTAATTCGGCTACTTTGGATTCAATAGCTTCTGCCCAGATTTTATAGCCGACCTCATTGGGATGCAGAAAGTCCGGCATGATTTCCTTCGTTAGTGTGCCGTCATCCGTAAGAAATTTCTGGTTAATATCCATGTAATGAATTGTCTTACCATCTGCGATGCTCGAAGCAAGCAGACTGGCTTCGGCGTTCTTCTCTCGCTGAGCGCCCGGTTCCGGATTGCGCGGGAAAATGGCCAATAGCAGAATCTTCATTTTTGGAAACTGTGTGCGTAAACGCTTACAGATAGTGATGATTCCATCGGCGATTTCTCCGGCGGTATTATCATCGCCGCTGGAATTGTTAGTGCCTATCATAACAATAGCAAGTTTCGGAGAGATTTTTTCAAAGTTGGAATGATCCAGCCGCCACAATACGTGCTCTGTGCGATCCCCGCCGAAACCCATATTGACTGCGTTGCGCGGTGCATAATAGATATCCCAGATTTTTTTCCCCTGGTTTTCCCAGCCGTGGGTAATCGAATCACCGATCCATAACAGATCGACGTTTCCTTCTTTCAGACGCTTATTAACCGCTTCGTGGCGAGGCTCCCACCACGATGCGGCCCATTTGGCGGTTTGCTGAACAGGCGTGACTGCCGAATGAGTTTTGCCTTCGACCGATTTGAAGGCAAGCTCCTGCTGGCTCGCGCATCCGGAAAAAATAATGCCTGTTATTAATAGGACAGTAATGGCTGTTAATCTGCGTCTCATCCGTTTCTCCTTGATAAAAGTAATATTCGGCTATGACGTTTTATTTATCCTTCGGGATTCTTCCGGTTTTAAGGTTAAATAGCTTCTATTGTTGACGGCGGTTTCGTAGCGATATTATACGTTACACTGACAATCCCGGGAACCTCACTGACAATCTCATCGGCGAGGCTCTCAAGTGTATCGAAAGAAAGCCTTGTAGGTGTGGCAGTTCGTGCATCGACACTGTCCCAACAGCGGACCTCTATTTGCCCGCCGAAATCACGCCTGCCGTCCCTCATGCCGGTCACGCGGTCTTCGTGCAGTATCGCCATATACTGAAAAGCGTCCGTTTCTTTTAACATCCGCTCCACAATTACCGTCGCCTTGCGAACGGTCTCGATGCGATCCGGCGTTACCTCGCCTATTACGCGTGCAGAAAGCGCCGGACCGGGGAACGGGATTCGCTCAAAAAGCTCCGACGATAAGCCCAAAGCTTTGCCGACTCTTCTGACGCCGTCCTTGCGAAGCTGGATAAGCGGCTCGATGATTTTATAGCCGAACGCATCCTGAGGATTAATTCCAAGCTGCTCGAAGACGTTGTGCTGCCTCTTGATACCGGCAACGGTTTCATCGACATCGGTTAAAATTGTTCCCTGGAGTAAATATTTGGCATCGCTTTCTCTGACAATGCGGCCGAACACTTTTTTATAGAATGTCTGGGTAATGGCCTCGCGTTTTTCCTCCGGATCGGTGATTCCCTTTAGTGCCGCAAAGAATTCATCACGTGCATCGATGATTTCGACTGTGACTCCAAGCTCTCTGAAAAAACCGGCAACCTGCTGCGGCTCTCCGGCGCGCATCAGACCGTTTTCGACAAACACTGTCCTGAGCCGCTTTCCCAAAGCTCGATGGCCGAGCATAGTAACGGTCGAGGAATCAACTCCTCCCGAAAGCGCGTTTATCGCCGTTCCTTCGCCGACGACATTCTTGATTTCTCTTACTTTTTCTTCAATGAAACTCTCGGTGTTAAGTTCCTGTGCAGTAACCTCTGTAATCATGTAACGACCTCCTTTCAATAACAAAATCCCTGTGATAAAAATAAAACAGCACCGCTCATACCGGCCTGATTATGGTTTGTATTGTCCAAAAAAGCAAAGAAAAAAGCAATATTCGGCAATAGTTGCCAACCACTAAGCGAGCATGATAAGCAAAGCCCGGTTCTGCCCCAAGCATTCGCCGAATATGAGGCGAATTTTGTACCGAACAAGCACAGTCGGGGCTTTCAGACTTACTCAGACAAGATTTTGAATACGAATGCATCCTCGCACGGTTTTTCATCCGGCAACTGAATCGTCAGTGAGTTTTCATCCTGTGACCATTCGAGCTTACCCTTATATCCGAGCAACTCTATAGAACCAATCTTCTTTAGCGCCGGGTTTTCCGAATTCAAGGTTTTGATAATAAGCCGCCCATTTTCCGGCCAGTCAAGAGCGATAGCATACAATATATCGCCTTTTGATGTGAAGCGAATATCCTGGGCCGTATATGTGCCGCTGTCGTTTTCCCTTCTGCCTCTGACAACAGTCGGTCCCTCGCCGCTGGTTGTCCAGGGCCTTGTCTCGTAAATGGCCTCGCCGTTCAATTTGAGCCACTTACCGATGCCATTTAGTCTCTCAACAACCGGTTCCGGAATTTCACCTTTGGCAGTCGGGCCGACGTTAAGCATAAAAGTGCCGTTCTTACTTACGACGTCAACAAGACCGTCGATGATATGATTGACGGTTTTATATTTCGGATTTTGAATGTGACACCAGGAACTCCAGTCGATAGGATCGTCATTGAGCCACGGATCCTTGGACGCCTCTGCCATCCGAACACGCTCCATATCCAAGATGCCGGCCCCTGCCGGCAGTTGACGGCCCTTATACGTCACTGAGACTTCTTTGCCCCAGTCTTTTTGCTTGTTGTAGTAGTAGCACAGCGTTTCCTGTCTGTGCCGTTCGCTGATAATATCCAGCTTGCTGTCGAAATAGACCAAATCCGGCTGATACTTATCGACAACCTCGATAACTTTCGCTTTCCATTCGTCGAAAAATTCCTGGCTGGGCGGATCGCCTTTTTTGTGAGGCTGACCGTACAGACCGGCATAATTCGGATCGGAGCAATCAAATCTTTCGTCCCAGACCGGATACCAATCCCAGTTCCAGTCGTGATGGAAGGTGGCTACGAATTTCATGCCGCGATTTTTAACCGCCTTTGCCACCTCACCAATAACATCCCGCTTAGGCCCCATATCGGCGGCGTCCCATTCGGTAAGCTTGCTGTCCCACATAGCGAAGCCGTCCGCGTGCTCGGCGGTAAGCCCGACAAATCTTGCGCCGGAATTCTGGTATAGTTCCACAATCGCATCAGCGTCGAAATTCTCGAGCGTCAGCATCGGGATAAAATCCTTATAGCCGAACTTCGATTGGTCGCCATACGTTTCCTGATGATATTTAAAAGGTCTCTGGTTCGGCTTGTACATAAGACAGGAATACCATTCAGACTGAAACGCAGGCACTGAATACGGCCCCAGATGAGAATAGATGCCGAATTTGACGTCACGGAACCATTCCGGCACAGGATGTTTCTGGAGCGACTCCCAATCCGGTGTATATGTTATTTGCTCGCTCGCGGATACGACCTGAACAATAAGTAAAACTGCCACGACAGAAAGAAACAGTCGTCTTGATTTCTTTTCATCAGCTTGTTTCATTATTAATACCCCTTTCCATATAGTTGAGCATCTGAGAGTCGGTTTCAATCAATCTAGTAGTAGTAGAAGAAGACTCCGGCTCAGGCTGATTTTTTTCACCGAGATAGTTACCGTAACTGATAATCAATGTAGCAATAATAATAATCATCATACCAATATAAAGGATTGTCCGCGGCAGTTTGTCTGTGCCGACCCACTCGCGGAAAATTTTGCCGTACAAATTACTGAATAGAATCAGAAGAGCCATGTGTATCGCCCAGCTTGTGAATCCGTATGCCACGCCCATGAACTGATGCCCGATGCCGTAGAAAAAGAACTGAAAATACCACATCATACCGCTAAGAAGCGCCATCAGATAATAGAACGGCAGGCCACCTTTACTTTTGTCGGGCAACCGAACTAATTGAGAGCCGGTTCGGTTACGAATGATTAGAAATATACACCAAAGAAAACTTGCCACCCAGGCTCCGCTGCAGGCAAAAGGTATAACCACATTCATTTTGATCAACTCGCGCGCCCCGTTTTCCACGGCCACCGCCTCCAGCGGCGCCCCAGCTAAAAGAGCATAATTAAATATGGCCGATAATGTGCCGGCCAGAACCGCCAAAGGCACACCTTTTTTAAAAGAGAATGCCGTAGGTGAAGCACCTCCGGCCCGTTCGCGCAGTGCGCCGGCCCAGCCGCAAAAGACAATTCCAATCAGAGATAGAGTAATGCCGGCTAAAACAATCAGTCCGGGCCCGGTACTGAATTTACCCACAATCTCCCAGACGAATCCGTCGTTCGGATTCCATATAAGCGGCAATAATGTCCCTAACCCGGCTGAAAGCCCGATTGCGATAGTATAGTTCAGGGAAAAACCGATATAGCGAATTCCCAGGCCGAATGACAGGCCTCCTATGCCGTAAATTAAACCTAATACGAACGAACGAAGCATAGCATCTGAAGGTGCTGTCCGAAGCACTTCAAAAAAATTCGGTATAGTCAGCATCGCCCCGACAAACGGCACAATTATCCAGCCGAACGTTGCCTGTGTCACCCAATAGATTTCCCAGGCCCATTGCTTCGTCTTTTTCTGGGGCGTGTAACAGCTTGACGCCGATAAAGCTCCAATAGAATGTAAAGATACTCCGAGAAACGGATTTGCCTGCATAATTAGTCCTTTCCTTTTGCAGAACTTCTCAAATCGAGGTCGAATTCACCGAGTTGCAGCGGATATTTGCCGTACTGCCGCACTAAGTTCACGATATAGTCATAAGTGGCGCCGGGCACGTTGCTGGCCACCGAATGGTCGGACTGGAAAATCATTCCCCCGCCTTTTGCCGCATTGAGCCTGTAAAGCACTTCCCTGCGAATTTTCTCTTTATCGGCGGTTTCCCAGACCTGAATATCGCTTCCGCCGCAGAATGTCATTTTATGCCCGTACTGCCGCCGTAACTCAACGACGTCCATCCCCGCCTTGACTTCCAGCGGATTGTAACCATCGATGCCGATTTCGATAAAATCGCCGAAAATCTGCCGGACATTACCGCAGCCGTGATAAATCACGGGAAGCCCGTTTTCATGAGCGAGTTCTGTCATGGCTTTGACGCACGGCTTGTAATACCGACGCCAATACTCCGGCGAAAAAAACATCGCCTTTTTGTATGCAACGTCACCCCAGATGACAAAGCCGTCCAATAAACCGTCGGCCGCCTCGATTTCCGCTTTGGCACAATCCAGGGCGAACTGCCCCAGCCGCTCGATAGCTTTGCCCATTCTATCCGGATATAAACCAATCCAGAGCAAAGTATTTTCCTGACCTATCATCCGCGTCAAAAATTCGGAGCATTCGAGCATGCTCCCGTAAACCGGAAAATCGGGCCGCAGACTTTTGACCGTCTCTATCCAGGGCGGAGAATTCCGCTCGAATCCGTCACCGACACCGGCGATTTGATTGTCACCGGCCTCGAAGTAACGACGCCTGTCCGCGGGATCGTCATACTCGAAGTTCTCGAACTTTTCTATCGTATCGGTTTCCCAGTCCATGAATTCCGGCATGGGAGTATCGAATTTCTTTCGCAGGATACCACCGAAGCCGGTCTTTACAATAACCTCGTTTTGGGTTTCCTTGATGGTCTCGAACGACCTGATATGCGGATCGGAATTTGTTACGGTGGCAATCCAGTCCAGGTCGTAATAATAATACGGATTGGCGTCCTGCGGCAAATCAAGTTCCCGCCGCCATCGCTCAGTAAAGCTGCCCCAGAAAAAATCGCTGATTGGAACTCTATCCGGCTCCTGATGATTGAGGGTTTTTTTCATCCGCTCGAGTTTTTTCAATGTTCCCGGTTTTCGCGGCTGACTGCCGTCCGACTTTCCAGAAGTATCAAACATCCCCATAGAAAACGGTCTCCCTGAAAAAAACTTAGCTTGTATAGCATGGCTGCAACACTATCGGCCCTACAACCACGCGCAGCCGTCGGTTCGGATATAATAGCAATAGAAAAAGGGACATTCTACTTTTTTCTTTCCCTAATTCCTTCTTTTTTCGGAAAAGCAGAAGTAAAGGTATAATTTGCAGTTATTGCCGGTTATTCGAGAATCAACTCTCTTTTTTGTTCAGGAATTCGCCGAATTTGTGATCGACGTCTTTTATGTGCCTGATAAGCCAGTTAAAAAGAAAGTCTTTTATGTGATTTGCAAGCGACGGTGTCGCCCCGTCTTCTTTGAAATCCTGCTCGAACCGCCTCAGGGAATTTATGAATTCTTCGTGCTTGGCCTTTTGATAATCTAAACCAGGATAATTTTCTTCGGCCATACACTTTTCTTCGGCGGAAAAATGAAAATTCGCATAATCAATCAGAAAATCAAGAGTTTTGGCTATTGCCCCTTCACCCTGCACCATTTCAATCGCCTCCGATACTTCATAAAGCCGTTGAATCAGCATCTTATGCTGCTCGTCGATAAGTTCAATTCCTACAGACAAGCCATTATCCCATTCGATTTTGTCCATATCGTATCCTTCAGATAAGAAGATTTCAAAATCCTAAGCCTGCTCTTTATGCATACATGAGAGTTATAAACGAGACTTCTTATATCAAATCCAACTTTAAATTGTAAAGATTATTATCTGAATGTGTCCTTATCATTTCGTCGGAAGTATCGACTGAAATTAACAAACGAATTAATTGCTAAAAGGAGACAGCGACACATAACAATCAGTGTCTTTTATCTTTCTTAATAATACGGATTCGAATCGGATTATGTAATTAAAGCTCATTGATTTGTAATGTATTTCTCGTACTCAGCGCGTGTATTGACAAGCTCAAGCTGGTTCTGTCCCCAGGGATTTTGACCGGTAAAATTGGTTGTGTTATAGGCCGGATTGTCGATACTGCCATAAGGCCCCTCAATGCCCCATGAATTCGTCTGATAGACTTCTGCCCCTTCGTTATTTGCAACCCAAGTCCCCTGTCCGAGGGTTGTCTGGCTCTGCATCCAGCTTATATAATCCCGGCTGCGATCTGCATTTTGAAGGCTGCCCATATAGTCATCAAATGCACGATTTGATTCTGCGATGGAATTCTGGAGATTGCGGTTGAGCTGCCTCTGCCTGTAGAATCTGTCCTGCATTTCGGATGCCTGCCATTGCTGGTTGATTCGAAACGTTTTGCCTACCTGCAAGTACACAGGAAGCCATTCGTCGAATTCATTCTCCGGCGCCCAGGACCCGTCAATAGAAACCTGCCACACAGGACTCATAGGTATCGTTGAACACTGGATACTGAAAAGCCCGCGTAATGTAGCGCCTGTGGGGCTTTTATATCTTACATGCAGAATACGGCTGTCAACCTGAAATCCCTGTACCCGAAGCCGCTGGACAGCTTTGGCAATTTCAGGCTCAACCTGCTCACCGGTCACCTCACCGAGAATCTCCAGGTTCGAGCCGGAGCGAGTGAACTGAAGAATCAGATTAAAAGCCTGTGGTGGCGGCTGATACGGTGCATTGATGACGCCGGGCACTGACACCTGAGAGGGAATAATCGTATAACTCGTCGAACTCATCCCGTGGCTTCTTGTCTGCGGATTATCAAAGAGTACATATTGCATTTTTTGCCCTTCAATGCTCCATCCCTGTGGAATCTGCATTGTAAGTGACTGGTCGGGCAGGGCCGCCGGTTGGAGGGGCATCTGTCTAGCGGGACTGCTCCTGGCTTTTTGGAGCATTGCGGCGGGATTCAAAACCTGCCCCTGCTCCTGTGCAATAGGCGCCTGGGCGGCCATATCCATGCCCTGCCTGGTGACAGTCGCAATACCTTCGGGAGCGTACGCAATATTCGAAGCGACATTGGTCATCATCGGACGCAACTGGTCCCACAAATCTTCGCGGGCCAGAAGCAGATACACAGTTCCGGCACGTTGTGTATAGAAGAAATAGCCGTGCCCGATGCCTTTTTCTCCCTCTTCGGTAAAGCTTACTTCCATAATAGTGCGGTCTCTATCCTGAGTCGAATTAATGTTCTTTGCCTTAAAATCGGGAATCTCATCGCAGAACGCAGCCACACATACTCCGGCAAGACTCACGGAATCTTTTATATGCTCACCAATAGGAAACGTCATAAAGACAACAACCGCGGTCTCCTGCGGTTCCATAACCACAACGGCATAACCACCATGCTCGAGGTTCTGTTCCTGTACCTCCCAATCCTTAGGCTTGTACAGCATTACTTTGCCTGCGGGAGATTCGTATTTCTCAAGTACCCGCTGCCCGTCTGGCGTCACTATTTCGGCGTTTTGATTATTTGCAGCTTCGGGAACGGTAATTCTTTCGCCGCAAGCAGGGCAGAATTTAGCATTAGCCGGCAGTTTTGCTCCACACTTCGGGCATACGGTCGGCGCTGCAGGTACAGGACGGGGGATTGGCGTGCCGCACTGAGGGCAAAATTTCGCTTTAACATCGACAACAGCTTTACAATTGGGACAACGTAATTGCGTCTGAGAAATTTCCGCAGGAGGCTTCGGCGAGGGTGTAGTCTGTGGGGTTGGCCGTAAGTTCGAGGACGTCAGCATGACAGTCATTTCTTGTCCACCGGCCTGGATCTTCTGGCAAACCAGTCCTTTCCCATCAGCATAATAACTGTCTGAGACCATGGACGGCTGACCCGGCATACTCATACTGGAGCGAATCACGATACATTCGAAATCCCCCGCCGGTGTCTTAATACGTTCGATGCCTTTAGATTCGAACATTGTCATGATTGAAATCCCGAACTGGTTGATCGAAGCCGTCCAGTTCTGGCCCTGCACAAAGGGAAGCTTTATTCGCATGACCGGTTTTTCATATTGGATTTCCTGCCCGGCAGTTTCCGCTTTATAAGACTTGAGACCATCGGAATCAAGGGCCATATACTCCCGGCTGGTCTGCATACCCATATCAGACTCAACGATGGCACAGCGAACTGAGCCTACTTCAGCAAAACCAGTCACCTTCACCGTCATTTGCATGCCGTTAGACATAGAGTAGTTCCACTGATTTCCTTCCACAAGGGGAAAATAGTCCGCAGCTTTTACCGGTGAAACTATTACCAACAAAACGATAACTAACATCAATACGGAACGCATCTTTTTCCCCTTTCTACTTAGATAATCCACCTCTCTGTTGTTAGACTCACTACCGACCTGCGGCAAACGGAATAAAAAATTGCGGCAGGAAACAATTAATCAGTAATATACAATGAAGATTTTACCCGGCAGCACAGAGCAATGTCAAGAAAGTTCATCTCCAAACTCAGGGATTTTACAATAAGAGTCTCCGCAATAAAAATCTCGCATAGCCAAAAATATGCATATATTTATCACTTCTTAAATCATCATACACAAGGAGTTCGCTTTGAATAATTCTACTTAAAAAAATCCTAATTTCGACCGGATTCTATCGGACACAACGGTCGTCCCTAAAAGGATTTTTTTACACTATTAGTGTTATTCTATTTTTTTACCATCCGGTTTAGTTCGGCGATGCTTAGTTCCAGCCTTTTTATTTCACGTTTAATACTGTTTCTGTGAATCACCTGCCAGGCAAAGATCTTCATAGAACCCACCCATTGAAGGCAGATCATAAATATTACAGCGTACATTATCTGGTATCTGATTTCGTCGGTCCTGAAATATTCGATGCCGCTATATATGGCACCGGCCATGAAGACGATGCCAAAGGTCCACACAAGAACCACCATGGAAAGCATCTTTCTGTTGTAGAAATCTCTCACCATCGACATCAAACCGTCCTGCCTGGAATCTTCATAGTTATCTTCAATAATTTTTTTTATTTGTTCGTCCATCTTATATCTCCTTTTGCTAAGGGTTATTCCAAATATTTTTGGTAAAGTTCTTTAAGCTCTTCTCTCGCCCCGGCCAATCGCGATTTAACGGTCCCCATCGGAATTCTCAGAGCCAGGCTGATTTCCGAAACACTAAGCTGCTCGAAATAATACAAGCTAAGAACAACTTTTTTCCTGAACTCCAATTTTTGTACCAGCTCTTTGACACCGAGGTCTTTTTTTTCTTTCTGTTGACGAACACCGGTTTGCTCGATACTTATTTCTTTTTCACTTTTTCTTCTTTTTATCCAGTCATTAACCTTATTGGTAACAATTTTATACGCCCACGACCTGAACTTCGCCGGGTCATTCAATCTTCCTATACCTTTAATAATACCGAGCCAGGCATCCTGCGTTATATCCCATGCCGCTTCGGCATTATTTGTCAGATAATAGGCGTATTGCCAAAGACGTTTCTGCCACCGACAGACAAGCATCTCCATCGCCTTTACCCGGCCGCTTTGACAATCCATTACTAATATTTCATCAATAAGCTGCTCAACTGTATCGTTCATTCCATTTATCATAGTCTTTCTTGACCGCTTTTTGGTTCATTTTTTCAAAAAAATACTGTAATGCAGCTCAAGTTTTCGCCGAATATTCCGTTTTTTTGTCGCTTATGAGGGGAGAAAAAATTTTTATTTTTTTTCATTTTTACCTTGGCGCTACTGCAAATACAGTATATACTGTATTTACAGTACTTAATATTCAGTTAGGAGAAAAAAACAATGAAAATCTCGAAACCGTCGGATTTGGAAATGCAGATACTATCGGTTCTCTGGAACAAAGGCGACTCGACCGTTCGAGAAGTGCTTGATTCAATGCCGGACGGCAAAAAACGCGCCTACACATCGATTCTTTCGGTAATGCAGGTAATGGAAAAAAAGGGCCTGCTCAACCACACGACCCGCGGCTCCGCCCATGTTTACAGCCCGGCGGTAAACCGCAAAAAAATAATTCGTCCTTTCATGCGCAGGGTGCTTAATGAAATTTTTGCCGGTAAGCCTTCGGCCGTAATGCAGGCCCTGCTTGCCGAGACTCCCGTAAGTGACTCGGAGCTGGAACAAATACACAAGCTGCTCCGTGAAGCTAAAAAATCAGGACGGCAAAATTAAGTCAGGAGTGTAAAAAATGTATCGGTTTATTACGTTGCTTGAGAATGATTTCTGCGTCAATTTGCTGTCGGCACTGCTTCACAGCATCTGGCAGGGATTGGTAATTGCGGCTCTTCTTATATTTCATTTACGAACCAGGCCGGCTAAAAACGCCAACTCACGATACACGGCATCGGTGATTGCTTTGGCGGCGATTGTGCTCTGCGGATTATTTACATGGGCGATCCTGAATTACAAGCCCGCGTCGAAGGACACTGCCCTCGCCGCACCGACTTCACCGCCCGAGGCAACCACGGTAATTACATCGTCAAATAGTCACGAGCAAAGAAACTTCACCGACATCACGACGAAAGCATCCGAAAATACGCCGGCAGGTTCGGTCAAATCGAACTGGCGCCCCGTGGTGATGTCACTGTGGCTTATCGGCGTCGTCGCAATGCTGTCGCGATCCGTCTATATAATAGTCGGCGGAACAAAACTTCAGCGGCAATGCAAACCTTTGGAAGACGAGTATATCCTGAACCTGGTCGAGAAGTTACGAAAAACTTTAGGTATAGCACGGCGGATACGCGTTGCCGCAGGGGAACATATTCTTATCCCCGGCGTCGTCGGATTTATTCGGCCCATACTTTTACTGCCGGCCTCGATGGTCAGCGGTGTCCCGGCGGACGACCTGCAGGCGATTCTCGCCCACGAGCTGGCGCATATTCGCAGGTACGATTATCTTGTGAACTTCTGCCAGATGGTAGTAGAGGCGATTTTGTTTTTCAATCCGGCCGTCTGGTGGATAAGCCGGCAGATTAGAATCGAACGAGAGGCCTGCTGCGATAATGCCGGCATAATAGCCACCGGGCAGCGAATCAGGTATGCCGAAGTCCTTACCGGCTGGGCGCAAAAACTCAAAGACACAAACTTAAAATTCGCCGCAGCAATTGGTTTCAGCAAGCCCGACGAAAGCAGTAATCTTCTCGAACGGGTCCGGCGGATTGTTGTCACCGAACACCGGCCACACCTGAAGGTTTCATGGAATATCGCCGCGATAACTCTGCTGCTGTCGTTTGCCGTCCTGCTCGGTCTTTGGGGCACAACTACGATGACCGTCGCCCTTGCGGGAAAACTGCTTACACCGCAGCAGCGTATTGACAAAATCAAGGAAATAGCAGAAACGCACAATCCACAATCGCCTGAGTACGGCCCCGAGGATAAATTACACCTCTCCGGCACAGTACGGACACCCGATGGAAGCGAGCTGCCGGATGACACAAGATTCGTAGTGGAGGCATATAACGAAAACCATAGTTCGGGAATTCACCTGGGAAGACCCAGAGACGGCAGATTTTCGACTTCCGTCAATTATTATGAAAACGTCCTTTTCATTGTCACGGCTTCCGGATATGCACCCTTGATTTCCAAACCTTATCATTTCCAGCCCGGCGAGACGGTTTCCGACATCGAGCTTGTTTTCGATAAGGGATTTACCAGCAAGGTTAAATTTGTCAATAAAGAAGGCAAGCCCATCCCCGGCACAAAGTTAAAGGGATTATATTTCCTTCCACAAAAAAATGGCTGGAGCGGCCTTCAAAGCATAAACGAAGTCGTTTCAGGAGAAGATGGAATTGCAGTTCTCGAACACTGTATCGAACGAACGGCGAAATTTGATGCGCGAGCGGAGGGATACCAGGAAGATGTCAGCAAAGATATTGCGCTCAAGCCCGGCGAAACGTTCGTATGGGAATTAGCCGAAACAGAACCGGCCACAGGAGTAGTCGTTTCGCGTCAAACCGGCGAACCCATAGAAAACGCAAAATTTCACCTGTGCTATAAAAACAAACCCGGACATGGCTGGAGTTTCGGAGGCAACAGCAGAATCATTATGGGCACAACCGACAAGCAGGGCCGGTTTGCTTTGGAAACTCTAAATAAAGAATGGGAATACACCTTTATCGTAGATGCCAACAATTACAACCGTACGCCGATCAAAGGCGTGAATATGGGGGACAGGGATTTACGCGTAGAGATGGGACCTGAACTGCATCTGCACGGCAAAATACTCGGCGACATTAATATGCTGGAGACCATGAGCAGAAAACCTATCATCAGATGGGAAAGCAGATACAGCGATGACTACGAGGGAGTTCGCGATTACGGCTGGGAAAATGTGGAAGTCATTAACGGCGAAGGCCAATTCACCCTCAGAAATATATTAGGTAAACAAATAGAAATTACTGCGGGCAACAAAACAAGGCAAATCAAGATCGAAAACAAATCCATCGATGACTTTGTGATGGATTTGAAGAGCCCATTTGCCGGCTCGAACAAGGATTTCCGAGACGTGGTTCTGGAATTCGAGATACCGGAAGGCTCGCCTGTTCCCGAAGGAGAAATCAGAATCAACACAAATCCTAAGGAAGATAACGCCAACGGCATCCGTGGGACTTCCAAAATGTATCCCATAAAAGACGGCAAAATATATCTGGAAGTTCCCGTGCCGGGGTATTTGAGCTACGGCCTGAACTGGAGTCAGGGTCAGCGTATTGCCGGCTACTGGATCGACAGAACAAGCAAGATCGAAATTCCTGCCGGGGACGAACCATACAAAATAAGCATTCCAACACACCCCGCCGGAGCAATATATGGACAGGTACTCGAAGCGGATAAAACGCTTGCAAAAGATATTAAATTACACCTGATAGTACTTAAAAAAAGCCCGGCCGCCGAACGAGCTTTTTTCTCTGAGGTATTCGGTCACGAGGAAAACGAATCGGGTAAATTCAGCGCCGCCCCCCTGCCGTTTGGTGGTGAATATGCCATTGTTGCTTATCGTGACAGTACATGGGTGGCGAGCGAACCTGTTAAGCTCAACGAGGAAAATCCCATTCAGCAAATCGAGCTCAAATTTGCAAAGGGACTTAAAATCAGCGGGCAAATTACAGACCCCAACGGCAAACCTTTTGTCGGAGCCAATGTCGGCCTCATGGCAAGTGTCCGTTATGACGGCTATGAAAATTCCCAAAACTGGGCAACAAGTGCCGGTCAGATAAAAACCACAGAGGACGGCAGCTTCGCATTCGAGAACATTAATCCGAAACTGCCTGGTAAATACACGTTGCATATCGATGCGGGAGCGGGCTACCAGCGTGTCCAAATGGAGGCTGCCGCGAATGGCCGCCCGATTAATATTAAACTGCAAAAAGGATACAACCTGAGCGGCATATTACTCGACGATAAGACAGGCTGGCCTATACCCGATGCTTTTGTTTATGCCGAAGCAGTACGTAAAAACGGAGAAGTCGGAGACAATGCGACAACCGATTCCAAAACCGACGATAACGGCAGATTTAGCTTTTCAACTATGGATAAAAGACAATATCGACTTTATCTCGGCAGTGCCTCAATCGTTAATACTAAAGGCCTAAACAGACCATCTATCGTCGTCGGAGGCCAGCAGGAACAGGTGACTCTTCGTGTTAATATCTACGAGTGGAGCGATCTCAAACCTCGCAAGCCTGATTAATAAACACAAAAGTTGAAAATTTCACATCAATTAGCTAATACCGCCGGGGCGTTTTTTCAAATCCGAAGGAGTTTTTCCTCGTAAAATGCCCTTTTTTGCCGAATTTCACGGCTAATATCAAATTTTTTTCAAAAGTACGAATTTTTTCGTTGATTTATACGAAAGATTTCGTAGATTATGCCGATAGAGATACAAGCTATACGTAACAAAGGAGATTCGAGATGACAAAACAAAACAATTCGCGACCGACCGACCGAGAGCTTACAATCCTCAGAATCCTGTGGGACAACGGCCCGAGCACGGTACGCGAGGTCAATGAAGCGATGAACGAAGACCAGGACACCGGCTACACCACCACACTAAAGCTTATGCAAATCATGACCGACAAGGGATTGCTCCGCCGGGACGATTCCCGGTTCAAACACGTCTATAAGCCGGCCCTGACCGAGGAAAAAGCACAGAAACAATTAGTCGGTGATTTGCTCGAAAAGGCATTTTCCGGCTCGGCGGAAAAACTCGTCATGCGCGCCCTGTCGGCGAAAAAAGTATCGGCGAAAGAGCTGTCAAAAATACGAAAAATGCTCGATGAATTCAAGGGATAGTATTATGAACTCGCTTGAAAATATCCTCTCACATCAGATTGTTCAGAAATTGGGCTGGACTCTGTTGCATTTTATCTGGCAGGCAACCGCGGCGGCGATTCTCTTAGCCTTCCTGCTGAGAATAATGCGGAGATTCTCGGCAAGCCTGCGTTACGTCGCCGCCTGCCTGACACTGGGGCTTATCGTGCTGCTTCCTGTTGTCACGCTGCAGCTCATCAACGTTCCGCCGCAGCCTTCTATTGTCAAAATCGAACCCGAGCCTGCTCCAGCACCCATTATTGCACCAATTCAAACGACCGAAGAAATAACGATAGCCGAATCAATCGAGTACGCTGAACCTGTCCGGCGGGAGCCTGCCCGCTTGAATTATTTCGCCGCTTTGAAACAGAAAACCGCAGATACGCTCGAACCGGCGCTGCAGTATATCGTCACCGGCTGGCTGCTCGGTGTTTTCGCACTTTCCATCTGGCACCTGGGCGGCTGGACGCAGCTCCAAAGGCTGCGAAGAAAGTTAGTAAAGCAGGTCGATACCTCGCTTAAAACCAGGTTGAACCAGTTGTCCGAAAAACTCGGCGTTAATCACGCAGTCGAGCTTTTGGAATCCGCTATTGTTCAAATTCCAACCGTTGTCGGCTGGATTAAGCCGGTGATTTTACTGCCGGCCGGCGCACTGACCGGCCTAAACACAGAGCAATTAGAGGCCATATTGGCACACGAACTGGCCCATATAAAAAGATTCGATTACCTCATTAATATGCTGCAAACCGTTGTGGAAATCTTAGGTTTTTATCACCCTGCCGTCTGGTGGGTCTCGCACAAGATTCGCGAAGAGAGAGAGAACTGCTGCGACGATTTGGCTGTTACCATTACGGGCGACCGCGTTCGCTATGCAAAAGCCCTGACTTTAATGGAGGAAATTCGAGGCGGAAAAAGCGAATTAGCCGTAGCAGCTACCGGAGGAAATTTATTTTCCAGAATCCGCCGGCTTGTCGGTAAAGATTCATCCGAAAAAAGCTTTAGCTGGATCCCCGCCGCTACTGTAGTTTTGCTTTTAATCGCTTTGGCTATCCCGACAACAGTTGCCTTGACTTCAAATTCCAACGAGGCCCCGGATCAAACCGCTATCGAAAAGATGTTAATCGATGGATTTCGTGAGAACCGGGATAAATTCGAACGCGGCGTGTTAGCATGGACTCTTACCGATAAAAACGAGGGATTAGCAGGGAAACCAAAAACAGAAACCAAAGGCTCGTTTCAACTCTGGTGGGACGGCAAAAAAATCGCCACACGATTTTCACAAGAACGTATGGACCTCGACGCAGGTGTCGTAATTGATAGACGCTCAGGTGGTAACGTCTACGACGGAGGGCTTTTATCCAGAAAACCGAAATTTGAAACCTTCGAGGACTGGTTCGGACAAATCATTCACTGGACCGGACCGAGATCTATGGACCAGGAAATCCCGGCATTGAAGAAACGAGAAAACATCGCGCTGGATTTCTCAAAGACTATCGTCGACGGCAGGGAACTGGCCAAATTTGTATCCCGGAACACGGATGAATCAGATGTCAGTTTTCGTTCTTACATCGTTAAGTACTTCGATCCGTCAAAAAGCTACGGCCTAATCAACGAGGAATGGTACACCGGCGAAAATAAATTATACCTGAAACATACCTTCACGCTTCGGGAAGTGATTCCCGGCGGATGGTTCCCGGTCGAAGTAGATCTCAAGGCATTCTCTTTGAAAGATAGTACCGTGTATGTGGACCGACAACTGGCACTTGACCTAAAACGCTGCAGCTTTAACGATCCCGCCGCAATACCGGAAGGGATATTCAAGTTCTCAACTGTAAAAGAACAGGAACAGCTCAATAAAATCCTGGAGAAATGTTCCAAAGGTACAATGATCAATACAGATATTGTAGAAAATGTCCGGATCCGGAATGCCTGCGAGTCTGTGGAAAATTATATCGCCGCAGCATTAGCGGGCGAAAATGAAAAAGCTGCCGAATATGCCGTTCCGGGCTCAGCAGTGGCACAACAAACAGATGATACTCGCCAGGTATTTCAGGGCCAAGCTGCTCAAATCCTTGCCGTTAGTTCCGACGACTGGAACGCTATGGCGATAAGCTCGGTTATACAGGCCGACCGCGGCAGAACAGGCACGGTAGTCTTTTACCTTAAAAAAGAAATCCTGGAACAGAAGGTTCACTGGCTGATAGACGATATCGACATCGAAACACTCGATTCAATTGAGGCGGAAATCGGCCGTTTCCTCGAAAGAAATCCCGGTGCAATTCTTGCCCTGTTCAGACCGCAAAGACCCGTCATTACTCCAACCAACTCCGCCGGCGAGCAATCAGACACTCAGGTTCGGGAAGAAACAAAAATTTCCGAATTGCTCGATAAACTCGAAGACGAAAAATATGCCCATACCCGCAGTGAGATTATTCCATTGATCGAGGAAATCGGCGACAAAGAGCCGGCATCATTTTTAGCCGGGCAATTGTTGGCGGATAGTCGAAAAAGACGATGCAACGCGGCTTTAGTTCTCGAGCTGCTCGGCGACAGACGCGGCGTGCCGGCCATCATAAACGAATTGAAAGATACCAGCTTTAGAACGACAACAAGAATCAGATCCGACGGCACGTTATATCAGGACGGCCAGGTCACGGAAGACCACTATTATGCGGCACTGCTGCTGGGAATTTTAGGTGATGAAAGAGCGGTGTCCTCACTTATCGAAGCGACACGAGATGAAAAGATAGACTACCAGGCGGCGATATCGTTAGGCCAAATCGGCGATAAAAGTGCCGTTCCGGTCTTACGAGAGATGCTGAAAAGATGCAGCGATAATCCCTTTTCCCGGCTGTTCGCAGGATACGGCCTGGCGATGCTGAATGACAAGGAAGGTCTAAAGGTGGTTATCGATACATTGAATGAGCATCAGGAAGACTGGACCATCCGCCGCCATGCAATCGAAGCCCTCGGGAAGCTGGGTGACAAAGAAGCCACGCCCTATTTGATTGCCGCCCTGAAGGACGAACATCCGAATATCAAAGTCAGTGTGGCGAAAGCTCTCGGAGAGATAGGAGATGTCACCGCCCTGCCTGCTCTCGAACAGGCTTTAGAAGACAAGACCGTAACCAAAGTCAATGCGCCGACAAGCGTGAGTGAAATCGCCGCCGAGGCGATTTCTCAGATTCAAAGCTGGGGCGAGGCTGTAGAAGATGCTCAAATACGCCTGCTGAATGCGGCACAAATCTGGGGGCAGGCCGATTGGCCGCATTCGGTGGTTCGGCTCCGACTGGATGCGAGAAACAGAGGCCCGCGTTACCTGCATCTGCCGGAAAACGGGCTTAACTGGCAGATACAAGTGGATGGTATTTGGTACGAATGGGTCGGTTTTTTTAATGCTACTACCTCAGATAGAGAAACAATAGTATCTTCGAGAGGCGGCCGCTTGTTTGATTTCAATCCCCATGATTCTCATACTGATTTGAAGGTTGATATCGGCATCGGCTGGCGAAAAATTCCCAATGGAAAAGAGATCGAATTCGGTCGGCGTCGCTACTCCGGCGGCTGGCCCGTTATCGATAATAATGAATACGGCCCGGAACTTATACTTCAATCCGGCACACATCGTTTGCGCGTGGCTATTATTTGCCCGCCCTCAAGAGCAGGATATTATGAACCCGTACGATTAATCAGCAACCCGGTCGAAATCGAAATTCTTCCGGGGGAAAATACTGCCGATTCACAGGTTGAGAGAGAAGAGAATAGAATTCTATCCATAGATCTGCAAACAGAAAATAATCAGAGA
>JAFGBG010000076.1 GCA_016933295.1 Sedimentisphaerales bacterium
ACGACGGCGCGCGATGAGCGGGATCGCCCTGCGGTCGGTTACCTCAATACGGGTTTGATGGAAGGTGACATCTTTGTCATGTTACTCAAGGACCTCAAGCGAGAGGGATGGGACGAAAAAGCTGAATTGGTCGAGACGCAGATGAAAATTCGCGCCGACCGCTGGAACGAACAGACCTATCCCTTCGGGAGTGAGATGGCATGGGACTCGACCGGACAGGAGGAAGTCTATGCCTGGTGCAAATACTTCGGCTATAATGACAAGGCCCTTGTATCACTACGTTCGATTCTGGGCTATATGCCGACGGTACCGCACTGGGGCTATAACGGTAATGCCCGTCGGTACTGGGATTTTATCTACGGCGGAGCACCGGGACGCACGTCACGCTATGAGCGGCAGATACATCATTACGGATCGGGCATCAATGCCATTCCTGCACTAGCGCAGTACCGCGAACAACCCGATGACTACTATCTGCTTCGTATCGGTTACGGCGGCACGATGGGGGCTATATCCAATATCGACAAGGAAGGATTTGCCGCTGTGGCATTTCATTCTTTCCCGGATACTCTCAAATGGGATGCTTATTCGGGCGACTACGGACCGAACTTTTTTGGGCACGCCGTCAACACAGCCACTTATGTGATAAATCATCCCGAGTTCGGATGGCAGGCTTTCGGCGGTAATGTGAAAACCGAGGGCAGCTTGGTTAAAGTCAAAACACTTGATTCTTTCCGTAGGCGTGTTTACATAGCCCCTTATGGCTTGTGGTTAACGCTTGATTCCGGCGCGTTTGAGGAAGTGGAAATTAATACCAACGATAAAAAAGTTCGAATCGGATTCGCCGCCGCTACAGAGTATACGCCGACAGCTCGTCTGCGTATCGAACAACCGGCGAGAATAGAAGGTGTGGGCGCATTTGGGCCTGTCGAGAACCTTGTGACTCAACGCGGCGCCTTTGAAATACCGTTAAAGTCGGCGGCGACGTGGATCGAATTGATCCAGAAAGAATAAACCGAACAGGTTCTTTTGGACATTGTTGATTCTTCATTTTGAACTGTTATGAGTAATTAATATTAAGGAAAGGCACAGGAACAATGAAGACCAAAAATAATATTATTTTTATTATTGTTTTTGCCACTCTGATGCTGGGGAGCCAATCGCTTTTCGGCAATAGTACGGATTATCCTGCCGTGGCTGCACCGCCTGATTCGGTGTTCGAGTTGGTAAGAGAAAATTACAGAGAAGCGGCTCGCGAATTTTACAGCAAGTATATTGACGTCAAGGGCTTGCCGGTTTTGGCTTCGGGAGAAGTTGCGGATTCGGCTTTACAGCGTACTTATGATATCGTCACGCATATGCTCGCGGGTCGGCCCGATATTCTGCAGGGAATGGCCGATCGTGGAATGTATTTGGTTATTATTGGTAAGGATCAGCTTTATTGTGATTTGCCGGAAAATCGGGATGCCCAAAATCCGGATTATCTCAATGAACGCGTACGCGGCACAGGCGGCTTACCTACATTTTTCGGCGAAGAGAACCTGCTGAGTCTGCCCATCGACCGCTATGACGATGAGAGTATCGCCGTGCACGAATTTTGCCACACTATTGATAGTACTCTGCGGCGAGTGGAGCCCGAGTGGAATGAGCGTCGCGTGGCTGCCTATCAAAACGCTCTGGACAAAGGTTTATATAAGGACACCTATGCAATCGGCAATCGAGGCGAATACTGGTGTGAAATCGCCCAGGCCTATTTCAACTGTAACCGGGTCAATAACTGGAACCATGGACCTATCGGAAAACGTGAACAGCTTAAGATATACGACCCGATGGGATATGAATTGTGTCGATCAACGTTTAACCTTAGTCCGGAGCAGGACTGGCGCTATACCTGGCTGCAGCCGTTACCCAACGTGATAAAGCCGCCGGCCAAATTTAAAATAGATCCTTATTACACCAAGTTTACCTGGGCCAGAGAGTTTACGGTCATCGGACGCCGGGCCAGTGACGAGGCTCTGTTGAAGGCCAATGACACAATTCGCAAACTGTTTGCTTATCGTCACGATATCCTTAAAGCTCTCATGGCAGAAGACTTGAAACTGGTAGTACTGGGGCCGGAAGAAAGTCTTGTTGATTTGCCGGAGTATCCCCGATTGAAAGACGCCGGCGTTGATCATATGGGGCGCTATCTTGAATATACGCCCGGTATTAATATTATGGTTGTTGCTCAGGAGAATGTGCTGGGAGATATCGTTCATGATCCTTATAACACCGAGTGTCAGGTCATCCGTGTTTTCGCTAAAGCGGTTTATCATGTAACCGGAAAACGTCCGGTCGATCCTAACTGGGAAAACAGAAGACGGAACGTGCAACAGTATGAATTGCGCGTGCAGCGAATGGATGTCCGCTTTGATGAAAAGCTCAAAACCGCCTATGAAGCGGCGATAGAAAAGGGATTATGGAAAGGCACAGTCGCGGTCCACAATCGTGAGGAATACTGGACAGAAGGGCTAATGGCATACTTTGATGCCGTCGGACAAGGTGTACCTCCCAACGATGCAGCCCGGCCAATCACAACACGCGAAGAGCTTAAAGAATACGATCCGAATCTGTATGCACTTGTCGATGAGACGATGGCCTATAACGGAAAAGTGGATTGGCGCTATATGCCGTATAGACAGTAAATTTTCAGTTTCGTTCGAATCTTACGAAAAAATCTCAAATTAAGCCGATCAAGATACGTCATTTTGTCCCGATGTGATTATGTAAAAAGGTCCGTAAAATTGATAGATTTATAGCACTAAAATATGTTAAATCCATCGAATGTTGTAAAATACGGCATTTTAATGACCACTCTAATAAATTGATAATCGTCGGATTGCAGGAAACAGCTATAATTGAGTCGAACACGACGCAGTAGGACACTAAAATATTTACGTGGATAAGTCGTTGTTAATACATCAGTTATGTTATATTTTTTGGGGTTGAAAATGCGTTTATGCAGATGAAGTCCATAGATGCGTTAAACGGTTCAAACTAAGAAGTAAAAAACGGAAATTTCTCTTGACAAAAAGACCTGATTTAGTATAGAATTACCTTAGCGCTTGTAACTTGCATCATATGATGGTTTTATTCCGGGGGAGGTGTTGGTTTTTTTATGACACCTCGTTTCGTTTGAAACTTAAATGTTTTTTGCAAGTAGGGTGGTTTTTTCTGTAGTAAAAAATTGAGCGAACTCATATTTATTTAATTGCTCATTTTATAGTGCTGTATTTGTGAAGCAAAATTCATGAATATGAGTTTATTTCCAGGCATTGGACGGAGCAGAGAGAGTTAGATTGTCGGAGTTATACACGCGGCAATTTTTGGTTTTTACCTTTCAATTACTGAAAAGTTTTGAAGGAAGGAGGTATAGTCAAATCAATAAACATTATCCTGGGCAG
>JAFGBG010000077.1 GCA_016933295.1 Sedimentisphaerales bacterium
GCGCCGTCGATATTTTCGAGCGATTGCACTATCGAAAGCGGCTCGTCGCCGGTGCCGGGCGGGCAGTCAACAACTAAATAATCGAGCCGGCCCCAATCGACATCGGACGTGAATTGTTTGATGAGATTGTGTTTCATCGGTCCTCGCCAGATAACCGGGCTGCTGTCATCCGGCAGCATAAAACCGATACTCATTATCTTCAAATTGTCACTGTATGATACGGGAACAATCCTGCCCTCTTCTTCACGGACATTTTTATCTTTGACCTTTAGCAGCGTCGGAACGCTGGGGCCGTGGATGTCTATGTCCAGAAGGCCGACTTTTTTGGCCTGCATAGAGAGCCATACGGCAAAATTTACGGCGACGGTGCTTTTGCCGACACCTCCCTTGCCGCTCAATACAAGAATCTTGTGTTCGATATTATTCATTATCCGACTTCCTTACCTGCTAATCTTTCCGAGACCGCCAGCCACAAAGATTTAATTTGTTCAGACAGTCCGTTATTCGAGTATTCAATTATGCTTTGCCCGGCGATTTGGGCTTTGGTTACTGTCGTATCATAGGGAATTCGACCGACGACTGCAATATTCCTGTTATCGATTTTTCGTGCGATTTCTGCCGCCATTTTCCGATTGATGTCATATTTATTAATACAAACCAGCGTTGGGATTTTGAAATGCCCGGCCAGCTCGATAACCCTCTCGAGGTCGTGCTGTGCCGAAACGGTCGGCTCGGTGACAACCAGAACTAAATCCGCCGCGGTTATAGAAGCGATAACGGGGCAGCCGATGCCCGGCGAGCCGTCGACAATTATCAGGTCTTTATTATGCTGGGCGGCGATTTGTTTCGCCTGTTTGCGAATAAGGCTTACCAGTTTGCCGCTGTTTTCCTCGGCGATACCAAGCTCGGCGTGCACCATAGGCCCGAACCGGGTATCCGAAATAAACCATTGTCCGTTAACTGCGTCTTTGAACTCTATCGCGTCCGCCGGACAAAAATGAACGCAGACACCGCAACCTTCGCAGGCGACGGGGTCTATTTTGTAAGTTTTCCGGACAAGGTCATTAACCGGGCCGTCGAATACAGCGGCGTCAAAATTGCACACCTGAGCGCATTTGCCGCAGCCGATACATTTTTCTGTAATAACAGAGGCTCGCTTTCCGCCGATGAAATCGTTTCTCTGCTTTATATCAGGGGCCAATATCAAATGCAAATCCGCCGCATCAACATCGCAGTCGGCCAGTACGGCGTTTTCTGCAAGTGATGCAAATGCGGCGACAATGCTTGTCTTGCCCGTCCCGCCTTTGCCGCTTATAACCACTAATTCTTTCATCGTTTTCCCTCACAGCCTACATTTTACTTGATGCATCCTGAGCGGCTAAAACTATCGGATATACCGTCGGGGCGGAAGTCAAGAGAGGATGCGTAGCCATTTGTAATGTCTCCAGCTCTGCAAAAGACATTCTTTTTTGAATGGCAACCCCTATAAGGTTTATTATCTCGCCGCACGATATGCCTCCTGCGACCTGCCCTCCCAATATGATTCCCGAATTTTTTGAAAATATTAATTTGACCTTAATTTTGCTGGCCCCGGGTAGTGTCGGAGGATGTTTGTCAACGGCTTCCGAGTTGCCTGTAACAATTTCAAAACCTTCTTTTTTCGCGGTGTTTTCCGTGAGGCCGGCGGAGCCTAAAGCTTTGCCGTCAATGCAGGTTGAATATATTTCGATTGTCCCTTTGTTTTCCCGGACAACTTTTAACTTATACAGATTTGCTCCCGCAATTCTGGCCTCGGCGGTTGCCGTTGAAGCAAGCATTACCGGAGCTTCTTTGTGTGTATAGAAGTCCCTTTTTGCGGCACAATCTCCCACTGCGAATATATCCTGGTCGATCGTACGCATGTATTCATCAACCCATATTCCTCTGCCCCTGCCTATATTTAGTTCCGCATCGGAAGCAATCTTACTGTTGGGGATTCCACCTGTTCCAATGATTATTGTATCAACGGCAATTGTTGTGCCATCCGAAAACAGAACCTTTTCGATCTGTTCGCCGCCTATAACTTCTTCGACTCTGGTATTGGTTAAAACCTTAACACCACTCAATTTCAAAGTTTCTTCGGCGATTTTTGAAAATTCGGAATCAAAGGAATTAGCAAGTATCTCCGGTAGCATTTCAACTAAATATACATTTAATCCCTTTATTTTGGATATTTCATCTGCAAGCTCAACTCCTATGAAACCGCCGCCCAATATGAGTACATTTTTCGCTTTTTTGGTCTCTTCTATCAATTTCTTAAGATAAATCATATCTTTATATATCTTATAAACTCCTTTTGTATCGATACCTTTTATCGGTGGGGTAATAGGCTCCGAGCCGGTAGCAAGAATGAGCTTGTCGTAACCATAAATGTTTTCTTTTTCGGTAGAGACGGTCTTTTCAGCTCTATCAATTTTCACCGCTTCGTCCACAATTACATCAATATTATTTTTTTCCAGTGCCGCATTACCAAGCTTGTTCTCTTCCGGGTCTTTAAGACTTGCAAACATGTAGGGGATCCCACAGGGGATTACGCCTTTATTTATACTTTTCATTACGGCAATTTTCTTTTCCGGATAATACTTTCGGGCTGTAACAGCGCTTATTATCCCCGCAGGTCCGGCACCAATTACCAAAACATCCACTTTTTTATTCATACAACAAGTCTCCAAATGATATCGTTATTAAACTTTATTTAATGATGCCACTTTCTTTCCTTTTACAACATAAAGACCTGCCAGAGAGGAATCACTGCTCTGAAATATTTCCTCGTCTTCAATTCCTAAAAAATATTCTGTTTGAACCGAAAAATATCCGGAAATTGTTTTTTCAATTTCCTTCAAGTTAGTATGCCTGATTTTGTTTACATACGAAGCTGGATTGCTCCTTTTGCTTTTGAAGAAATCCGATTCCGTATTAAGCAGCATAACCAAAATTCTGCCGTCTTTTCTGAGAACTCGGGCGGCTTCTTTAATTGCCTGCCGATAATCCTCAATAAACTGCATAGAAGCGATATAAATAACCGCGTCAAAGCTGGTATCCGTAAAAGGCATATTTTCCGCCGAACCTGCGACAGCTCTAACACTGTCCGGCGCCAGGTTAAGGGCTTCCTCGGAAATATCCAGGCCTGTAACATTAAAACCATGTTCAGCCAAATCTGCCTCTATAACCGCCGGGCCGCAGCCGACGCTTAAAACATCCACAGCGCCTTCCAATTCACTCAGAGTATATTCCAGTTCTGCTCCGAAAACCTTACTCCAGAATTCACTTTTGCAGGATTGTAAATATTTATTCATACGGCCCATTTTGTGCCCATCAAAAAAATTTTTCCCGCCACCAGAGAAAATGTCCCCATGGATTATCAAGCCGATACTTCTTGTCGTCCGGGACTGTTCTCCATGATTTAATTTCTTCCAACAACATATCACAAGGCTCATCTTCTGCTAAAAGCTTGTACGCGCATTTGATGAGCAGGAACTTCCTGTGTGCATCGCTGTCACTCGGATTATGGTCCGGATGGTACCGAAGGGACGCCCGCCTGTACGCTTTTTTTAGCGCTTCATTACCCGCATTTTCCTCGACGCCGAGAATCTTATACGCCGCCCGACGAGTTTCCAAATCACGGGATATCCTTTCTTTAAATTCGTAATCGTCTTTTTTCATTAAGCTTTTCTTTAGCGCACTCTAAATAATCAAGAAGTTCTGCAAAATGCTTCTTGCACTGATGCAATAGATCCACAATCATCCCACCGGACGAGTACACTTCGGCGATTTTCCTGTCATCCGGCAATTTCATGGCAATATCTATATCTTCACTTTGGCAGTATTGCTCTACCCGTTCGTCTCCGATGCCATGGCGGTTAATAATTACGGCAAAAGGCAAACCAAGCTGTCTAACCAATCCTACCGCCAGTTTCAAATCGTTCAAACCGAACGGCGTCGGCTCTGTAACAAGCAGGACAAAATCGACTCCCCGGATTGCTTCCACAACGGGACACGATGTCCCCGGCGGAACATCGATTATCGAAATGCAATCGTCCGTTATGTGTTTTTTCACTTGCTTTATCAGCGAAGGCGTTCGCACGTTGCCGATGCGCAGCTTTCCGGTGACAAAATCGATTTTGCCGGCTTTGCCGACAGATATTCGGCCTATCTCGACAGGTTTTTTACCGATAGCGTCGGCTGGGCAAATCCTCCGGCAACCGCCGCAGGAGTGACAAAGCGGCTCGAAAGTCATTACATGCTCTTTGATACAGACAATAGCCCCGAACTGGCAGATTTCGCCGCACTTGCCGCAGGCGGTACATTTGTCCAGATCGACCTGCGGAACATCTACGGTAATATTTTCGACAGTGGTAATATTGGCTTTCAGGAAAATATGGCCGTTCGGCTCTTCGACATCGCAGTCAAGATAGCGAACATTTTCGCCGGCCTCGGTCAAATAAGAGGCAAGGTTCGCGGCGATAGTTGTTTTTCCCGTTCCGCCTTTGCCGCTGGCTACGGCGATAGTGAAATTATCCGACATCTCAGGTACCCATACCAAAGTGCGACTGAACATTCGGCTCGGCGGCTTCCGTTAATTTGCCGGTTTTGAAAAGCTCGATTGCTTCCGAAATTGTTCCGGTTACGCCGGTATATAATTTCACACCTGCGGCACTTAATGTGCGCTGGGCGTTCGGGCCGCAGTTGCCCGTCAGGACGGCCTGAGCCTGGGTGTCGATAACAGCTTTTGCGGAATTAATACCTGCCCCTCCGGCGGCATCTATACTGCGGTTTTCGATTGCGCTGAAATCCATGCTATAGGTATCAAAGATCATAAAATATGCAGCCCTTCCAAAACGCGGATCGACCTGCGAATCTATTGTTTGACCGGTAGAGGTAATTGCGATTTTCATAGGATATCCTTTCTAATGAGCTGAGCACGTCCCCGTCGGACATGATCCACCGCCGCCCGACAAGGAACCGTCTGCATGACCAACAGAAAAACCGGATGGAAGCTTTTGTAAATCCTCGCTTTTACAGCGTTCGCAGATATGCTTTCGATTGCCGCTGCTTCTTTCCAGAATTTCCATCACGTGCCCACACTTTTGACATTTAAACTCGTAAATGGGCATCTATAGTCTCCTTATTATAATTCTTAACTTTCTCTTCAAATTAAAAGCAACAAACAAAAGCCTGGGACTATTCATTCGTAGCCTCGGTCAGGGAACAGACAACTTCCATTCCCTCTCTGATACTGGCAGTAATATGACAGCTTTCAGCCGCTTCCAATATTGCCGCGAGTTGCTGTTCAGGCAATTTTGTGCCAACATTTATTTTTACATTTATTCTCGTAGTGCGCGTAAGCTCAACCCCAGGCAAGACCGGATTCGACGGACATTTTTCTGAGCGTCTGGAAAGCTCAATCGTCAAATCCTTCAAATCAATTCCTTGGTGTTCGCAGTATTCAACAATGTAGCCACCGATACACATACCTATCGAGGCGGAGAAAAGTTGAGCCGGCCACATTCCATCCTTCTCGGTATTGCCGTCGTTACCTCGTCCGGTGGTTACGGTGAATCCTTTACAGGTTGCCGTAAAACGGTAACCATTTTCATGTTTAACCAAAATTTCCATAGACTATACCCGCTTTAGTTCAGAACATGACTGTCGATACGCAGAAACCTTGCCTGTCCTGCGTTATTTTTGTTGCTGTGCTTTTTCCAGTTCATCGATACGTTTGCTTATTTCATCAAGCGCATCCTGAAAATACTGAGCCTGGTCTTTTAAGCCGGCAAGTTCCTGCTCCGGCGTAATATTCCCAGCGACCGGTCCCCATGCGGGATTACCATATGGGGCTACCGCCCAGCCGGGCACACCGGTGGCATAGTACCGATTTCTCCAACCGCGACCGCCGCCCCGGCCCCAAAAACCTCTACCTCGACCCCAGAAACCACCTCGGCCTCCAATAGGATTCATAAAACCCGGCATCTGATAACCGGCACAATATCCGGCCGCCCTGCCTGTCATCGGTCCCATTCCGGCGGGGCCTGTTCCATTTCCACGTGGCATGATAATTTCCTTTCATTAAAAGTTATTGTTTACTGTCTCGACATTTGAGTTCCACATCTCGGGCAGGCCATCTGACTGCAAGGCTGGCCTGCGACATGCGGCACCTGATGTCCACACTTCGGGCAAACGCAGTTTCCGCCGGGTCCGGCCGCATATGGCCCGCCCATCCGGCCTCTGCCTAAGCC
>JAFGBG010000078.1 GCA_016933295.1 Sedimentisphaerales bacterium
ATATCGACCGCGCGGAGGATGAATATGAACACGATAACTGCAAAGTTATATCTGCTCTTTCTTGTACTCGTTTGCGGCTCATTTGTAACATCGATTTGTGGGGAAGAGAACAATATAACCGCTTCAGGATCTGGCGAGTTCCTTTTCTTTCGTCAGGAAGGTGCTTTTTCACCTTTTAAATTTGTCGAATTGTCAATCAAAGAGGATGGATATGTAGTAACCACATTTGACCGGGGTAATACGGACAAGGGAGAAATACGCTTTTATCTGAACGAATATGAGCTTGAAATGATTAAGACACTCGTACGTACAGTAGATTTCTTTGAACAAACAGATAAGGGCAATAAATCTGCCATAGATTTAGGACAATCAACACTTCGTGTTTCGTTGGAAGAGAAAAAACGTGAATTAATTTTCGGCGCCAGACAAGAGCTTGAGCCGCTCACATCCTGTCTAAGGAAAATAATCCATCAAGGTGTTGTTCTGTCAGACCTTAAAAATAAAGGCGATGTTTACTCCGCTTTGGGATCTGTATCGAACTACCTTGCCTCGGCAAAAGTGCTTCAACCCGAAGTTTTACAGGAGCCTTTGGAAAAGTTCGTAGAAAATTCGAATGACCGCCAAAAACTTCTCTGGGGTATCGAAACATTGTCCTGGATTATGACCCCGGAAGAATGGATGGGTTTTTTATCCAAAGAATTAAGCGATCCTAAAGAAACGAGAAAAGCATTGCTGTTGGAAGCATTATCTTCTCATCCATTTACAGGAAATATTCCACCGATACATCGTGATATGTTGTGTCCGTTATTTCTTGCAAATCTTCGTTCTGAGTATCACGACTGGTCAAAATTTTCCAAAGAAAAACAGCAGGCCTATAGTCAAATAATAAAATTTCTTGGTGAGAGGCGCTATACGGTGGCAATGCCCATTTTGCTTGAACTGTACATGGAGGAGATTGCCGGTAATGTTAAACCTATCTCATGGTTAGACCATGCGTTACCTCAAATGGGAGAAAAAGTAATAAAGCCTTTGGAGACTCTTCTTGATAATCAAAATCCTATCGTCCGTGGTTCTGCTACTCGATTGTTGGGTGATATTTTGGCAATGAATCCTGATTTTCCGATATATAAGCCTATTTCAGAAAAAGAGCAAGAGAGTATATTGAAAACATTACGAACAACTGTTCGTCCTAAAATTCAGAAGCTGGCAGAAAACGACTCGTCTTCTTTGGTTCGTGATTTAGCACAGAGTTCATTGAAGCAGATTGATGAGGGATGGAGGAACAAGTGATTTATGTTTGGGGATACTTTTTATCAATAAATAAAAGCGGGCCTATTTTTTATTCTCTGTTTTGAAGACTTAAATGAAAATAAGTTGCCGCATGTTTTATGCGAAATTATGATCGAACTGTGAAAATGAAGGGAATCAAATGAGTATATACCGCCGGAATGGAATCTGGCTCAGATTATTTTGCTTATTCCTGATTACTGCCGCAGGCTGTGCGGACGCGGCGTTGATGGATCCGGATAAAGAACCGAACACTTCCCAAAATCCGGAAGCACTGCAGAATTCGACGAATTCGAATCAAACCGAAGCGGCGGAAAAATCCACTGAGAAAAATGAGCCCCTCTGGATAAGGACCGCCAGGCAGGATTTGGCGCAATGGCCGGACAGATTAATCGAAGATGCGAAAGACAGTTTTCTTCAGCCCGACAATATGACCGCTCTAATTCTGGCCGGCGGTGCAAGTATCGTGATGCACAAGGATGCGGATGAAGATGTCGCCGATTATTTCTCCAGACATCAGAAGCTTCGAAATTTCAGGGATGAGAGCCTGAATATCATCGGCCATCCGACAACACATTTCAGCGCCAGCGCCCTCTGGTATTTTCTGAGCTTACACAATCAGGACGAAGTGAACAGAGAACGCGCCTGGACGATGAGAACCGCCCTGACGATAACATGGATCACAACGATGGGGCTTAAAGCCGCGAGAGATAACGAAACTCCGAACGGCAAAGACTGGGCCTGGCCGAGCGGCCATACCTCCAGCTCGTTCACGGTCGCTTCCGTTCTGGACGAATTCTACGGCCCGAAGGTCGGAATACCCGCCTATGGTGTAGCGCTGCTGATCGCTTACAGGATGATGGACACAGGTGACCACTGGGGCAGTGATGTTGTCTTCGGAGCGACTCTCGGCTGGGTGGTCGGTCATACTGTGGCCGGAAAGCACAAAAAGCTTGAAGTTGCCGGCTTCAAAGTAGTGCCGTATATACCCATAACTGAAGAACCGGCTATCGGCATCGGCCTGATGAAGCGATTTTAAGAAAAAACTCGATTTTTGCCCGTATAACATCAATTTCTGCCGCCGGCCCTGAGAAACAATTCCAGGTCGATCGGCGGGATATATGATATTTTTTCCTCATAAAATTTCACTTGATTAAAAAAGGATAATAAGGCATAATATATCGTAATAGCTTTTCAATAAATATCTTTCGAGGCCGATTGCATTTTTGTGTCGTTGGCGAAAAAAACTGGGTGGAATAAAGTCGGTTTAATAAAAAGACCTGTGGATAATCAATTCACATAATTTGAATATTTCGTTACAGGCTTCATGACTGTCTTCGTAAGGAGGTAATGAAATGTCACACAAGCGAAATGCCTTTACACTGATCGAATTGTTAGTAGTGATAGCTATTATCGCGCTTCTGATGGGGATTCTAATGCCGGCCCTTCAGCGGGTAAAAGAAGAGGCGAAAACTGTTTATTGCCTGAACAATCTCGGACAAATCGGTCTTGCCATGCAGTCTTATGCCATGGAAAACGATGATTTTGTCCCCCGTGCTCTGGACCATCAGGTGAAATGGATTATTGCATTCATTCCATATCTCGGCAATGAATATAAGGATGTTCGCGATTATAGCGAAGTCGCCGTATATCAGTGCCCTTCCTTCCCCCGGACGGGGACGGGATTAAATAACTACAACAATGCCGAGCAGACGATTGATTATGTCGTCAACGCATGGGATATGGATAATCCGGGATTGCAAAGCAGCGAAAAGGGAAACCAAATGGACGAGCCTACAAAGCTTTCCGATATCAAATCTTCCGGACGGCGGATTTATATGGCCGACAACGAGGCCGGGCGATGGCGTCCTATCATTCGAGACAGGTATGAGCTGGATATTTTATCCAGATTCAACGTTCTGGACGTTTGGTCAACCACTCACTTGCCGGCATCGGACCAAACCAGCACGAGCAGCAATCTAATCCGAAGGGTAGCCGCCGACCGGCATCGAAATGAAGGCTGTAATAATCTTTTCTTCGACGGCCACGCCGATTGGCTGCATAAGGACGAAAATACAGCCATATACTGGTGCGGCCAAAACGACCCCACTCTCAATAACTGACCTGTTCGACTAACGGCAATATATGCCGCTACTGAGCGGCGAACGCCAAATCGAGATTCTGGTTCCAGTTCTCGATCCAAACTGTGAGGTCGTCAAAGTCCACATCACAATCGCCGTCAAGGTCACCGACACAGCCCGGCTGGTTCGATTCGAGCCAGTGTGCGGCTAAAACACTGAAATCATCCTCGTCCAAATCGCCGTCCGGCTCGAAATCGCCGGGTATGACGTCAACGACAATTGATTGAATCAGCTCGATTCCTTCGCCCCTGCCGAGATTCCGGCTGTACTGTTTATCCGTCGAATTATTCCAGTGCTCATGCACGCCAAGGCTATCGAGCGGGATTCCATCGTTTTCAGGGTCGTATATCATTCCCGAAGGCGGATTGTCCGCCTGAGCAGCTTCGTGCAGATAGTTATCAGCAGTTCCGCTGGAGACGTCTCCTTCCGAGCGTAGGAAATCGACAAGGACCGAATCGATTGCCACCCCGTCCAGTGAAACGAACAGGCTTGACGACAAACCGCCGTTAAAAGGCGGAGCGGACCAGAACCTGTTCCTGAGGCATTCGACAAAAAACAGCAGCGTCTTGCCGCCGAGATGCTCGTGGCCCATCAGGTCCACGAGGGCGTTATACGAGCCCATAGGTCTTTCTGTAATACCGCCGGAGAAATCGTTGGCCGCGACGGCGGCGTGCATAATCGCAGGATTCCATCCGTGATAATAATCCCATTTGTTCGGATGCCAGACCGAGCCGAAATGGTTCTTCGCGCATAATGTCACGCCGGCAAGCTCATGCGGCCGGGGTAATGCGATATTAATCAGATATTTAGCTTTGGTGACAACAGTCGGAAAACATACCTGACCGCTGTCCGGCACGAGGTCGGGCTCGCCGTAATAAACCCGCACGTTGGGATCGGGTACAACTTGTTCGCGCTGGCCCGGATTCGGGCCGGGGCCGCCGCCGTAACCGCTGCGGTCGGTCGCGTCCCCCTCGGCAAAACGCACACCGGGAAAATCGCTATGGCAGTAATCGTAAACCGGATCGCCGTGATAGAAAATACAGTCGTAAACCGTGATGTCCGAATCCGCAACTCCGGCGACTTCCACTAATTGCCACAACAGGGCATACAGCATCTGGGGACACGGCCGGTTTGTTTGACTGGAAGACCAGCGGTATTCACGGGAAAAAATGTTATTGACTTTAATGGCGATTTTTTCTCCCGGCTCATAACCGGCATCTATGCCGTAGTGGCTCATATTGAAATCTCTGAAAATAGCGTCCCATGCCTCGGCCTGGTCTGCGATGCCGGTCAGGTTGCGAATCGCCCGTGACATCATGCTGTGGGCGACCGTTGGGTCCGTACGGTTGTCGTCCCACCAGTTTCCCGCTGAGCCGTGAGCATCGGTCAGGGCCGGGTCATATACCCATACGACACGGCCCGGATGGATTCCTTTTGCTACGCCTATCGGTGTGTTAGGCGGATCGGTTGGAACAAAGGGGGCTGATTTTGCCGCTTTATCGGCGGTGATACAAAGCGGCCAGAACATCGCCGCAACGGCAACGACAATAGCTGCGGCACCAACTACGTATCGTGACTGATGGAACATTCGCCGGGCTTTGCGATACGCCGCCGCCGAGGCTACAAGACCCAGAAGCCAGACGACAAAACCCGAAGCTATCGGCTGGGCGATTCTCTGGCATGGATATAAAGCCCTGCTCGGCTTGGGAATGACACGGATTAGAAACCAGATAAGAGCCAGCAGGCCGGTAATCGGAAACAGCCACCTGATCCAGCGATTGTTTCGCCTGTGTTGAATTGGTTTTCCTGTTTTGGAACAAATTTTCGGTGTATTATCTTTCGGATGTTGTGAATGCTTCATTGATTGTCACCTTCTGTAGGTTAATTCTCATTTGGATCGTTTATGTCATCTTCGATCAGTTCCCACCATAGCCTCGGATAATCCTGCCCTTCATTAATCCACCAGATATCTTCCGTGCCGTTGGCCGCCTCTCCCACGAAATCCCATCCGGCATCCGTGAACGTACTTTCAGTCTGCATCTCGGCTGTGGTCTTGCCAAAAGAATCATCACAGCCTGTAGTATTACCATAATCAATTCCACACATATTGAGCAGACCGCTGGTTTCTGCATCCCAGAAACTTGAAATAATGTCGGTGGAACTAAAGTTGCAACCTACAAGGCCACCGACATTTTCATTTCCGCTGACCGAACCGATACTGTAGCTTGAAGTAATGTTACCCCAGTTGTCGCCCACAAGACCGCCGATATATTTTTCTCCCGAGACGGCGCCGTTACTGTAGCTCAAGGTGATATTACCCCAATTTTCACCAACAAGACCGCCGACATCTTCATTTCCACTGACCGAACTGGTGCTGTAGCTTGAAGTAATGTTACCCCCGTTATCGCCCACGAGGCCACCAACCTCTTCATCTCCGCTGACTGAGCCTGTGCTGTAGGAGTCGGTAATTATGCCCGAAGTATTCCAGTCGGCGTTTTTCCCCACAAGGCCACCGATGTAAGTAATTCCACTAACTTCAACATTGCTATGACTTGCAGTAATATTACCTTCGTTGCTGCCCACAAGACCGCCGACTTCTTGATATCCACTGACTGTACCGGAGTTGGAGCTTGCCGAAATACTACCTAAATTTAATCCTGCAAGTCCTCCGATTTGGTAACCAGTTCCTTCGATTGAAACATCTTCAAGCCCCAAATTCATGACCTCTGCATGGTATCCAAGTATGCCAAACATGCCTAAATTATTTGTTCCCTGTATTTGTATGGATTGAATACAAAAATCGTTTCCATCGAAACTGCCGCCAAGCCATGGAACCACAGCAAGATTCCGGTGGATACCTGAGAAGTCAATATCTGTGTCAAGTCGATAATGTGCCATGGGACGGTACCATATTGTTAATAATTCGTCTATGTTAGTTATTAGATACGGTTCCTCCGTTATGCCGGCACCATTGGGCTCGATTGGAACAATGCCTGCAAAAACAGTTAGACCTGGATATGCGCCTTCCTGTAATTGCCAGAAATCGCAGGTTCCATTAGTCGTCTCGCCGATAAAATCCCAACCTGCAGTTATGAATGTATTTGGATCCTGCATCTCTTCCGTAGTTAACCCTGTGCCACCGGCACTGGTATCCTGACCTGAGCTTTCTTTATCCCAAAAACTATTTTTGACAATACCAATAGAATTATTACCGCTACGACCTCTGCCCACTACTACACTCAACCTACCTACGAGGCCACCGACATCCGAAACGCCGCCGACTGTACCTGTGCTGTAGCTCGATAATATACTTCCACTGTTGTATCCCACCAATCCTCCTACATCATCATTTCCTAATATCATGACGGAACTGTAACAGACATTGATACTGCCCCTATTTAAACCAACCAGGCCGCCGACATAATCTTCTCCGCTAAGTGAACCGGTGCTGTAACACACAGTAATGAAACCTTCGTTGTAGCCTACAAGGCCGCCAACATCACTCATATTGCCATAATTATCTACAACTCCATCTGTTCTGCCGGTACTATAGCTTGACGAGATATAGCCGCAATTAGATCCCACCAGTCCTCCGACATAAGATCCTCCTTTAACTTTACTGGTGTTATAGCACAACGAGATACAGCCATAATTATTATATCCTACCAATCCTCCGACAATGTGTTCTCCGTTGATGACACCAGTAACATAGCTTGATGAGATGCTGGCGGAACTATCTCCCGCCAGGCCACCGACCCAGGTACCGAATCCATTGACATCTACTGCTTCCAGACCAAGATTGGAAATCCTTGCATCCGAGTTTAAGGACCCGAACAAACCCAGGTAAGACCCACCCTGAATATTAAGGTTACTGATGATATGACCCTGGCCGTCCAAGTATCCAGAGAAAGGTGTGTCATGAAATTCCTGCGGATAAATATATGTAATTTCCGGTGCGATGACAGCTTTGTCGAAGACCTTCCTGCCGGGTAGGTTGGGATCCAGGTCGATGTCGTCGGTCAGGATGAAGTGCTTGTCATAATCTTCCGTAGTCTCACCAAGCAATAACAAATCCTCTGCCGTGGCGATCTGGTATGGGGTATTAGGCTCGCCGGTTCCGCCGGCGTATTTTCTTTGAGCGACGGCTTCGAGGCTGTAATAAAACATATCGGCGCTGTTTGGCGGCGGAGTTATCCGGCCCGACAGATAAGCCGAATCCTCGACGAAAGTCAGGCGGATGTTAATATCCGAATCGGAACCATCCGAAGTTTTGCCCTGAAAGTATATCGTCGAATCGTCAATAACTGCCCCGGCAAGCTCGGTCATGTTGAAAAGCTCGCCCAGCTTCTCCGGCGGCGAAGAGCTGACCGGGCTTAGCAGGAAGGCTTCCACCAGGTCAAAAGTTGCCGCAGAGGCGTTGGCATCGACCGTAAGCTCAAAAAAGCCCTGGATGGGATAGGTCTCATGCACACCGGCAAAACCGCCCGTCTTGAGAACGCTGCTTTTATCGGTATCGAAGATATAAATACTCGTCTGAGCGTTGGAGGGCCGGCCGAATATACAAACCGCAAGCAGTATAAGTGCAGGTATCGTTAATTTGCCGCTCTTTCTCTTAATAGAATGTTTCATCATTCAACCTCTTTAAGAATATCATACTATATTAAAGGAGCTAAAGTCAAGAGGCTTCCCGGGAACGAAAATTTGAAACCGGATAAGAATTCGAGTACAAAATCTCTTGAAAATTAATCCATTTTCTATAGACTGTCCGATTCTATTGTAAGATAAGAAAAGTTTTTAATGACCGGCCTCGGCGTTTAATGATGCGTTTCGAGGCTACAAGGAAAGATTATGCCAGATCCTTCGACTCCGCTCAGGACAAGTTTTAAGATAGAACCGGCACAGAGAATAACACGATTACCCCCGTATCTGTTCGGGCGGCTGAACGCGCTGAAACTTGCCAAACGCCAGCAGGGGGCCGATATTATAGATTTGGGAATGGGCAATCCCTCGGACGGTGCGCCACAGGTCGTTATCGATAAACTTTGCGAAGCGGCACGCGATCCCCGCAATCACAGATACAGCGCCTCGAAAGGCATTACGAACCTGCGAAGGGAAATCGCCAAGAAATACGAGCGTAAATGGAACGTCCAGCTCGATCCGGAGACTGAAGTTTTGGCCTGTATCGGCTCGAAGGAAGGTTTCAGCCACATGTGCCTGGCGATGATGGGGCCGGGCGATACGGCTATTGTACCCGACCCGGCGTTTCCTATCCACAATTACGGCGTGGCACTGGCAGGCGGCAACGTGGTATCCGTGCCGTTGGGCAACGACGAGGAATTTATCAAAAATGTCATAATGGTCATCGAGCATCTCTATCCGAAGCCCAAGCTGCTGATTCTCAATTACCCGCACAATCCCACGGCCATGACGGTTGACCAGGGATTCTTCGAGCCGGTCGTCGAAGCGGCGAAAAAATTCGGAGTCGCCGTAATCAACGACTTCGCTTACGGCGAGACCTGTTTCGACGGCTATGAAGCCCCGAGCTTCCTTTCGGTAAAAGGCGCCAAGGATATCGGCGTCGAATTTATCACGCTGAGCAAGCCCTACAGCATGGCGGGTTTTCGTATAGGATTTGTCGCGGGTAACAAAGATATGATTAATTACCTCGCCACAATCAAGGGTTACTACGATTATGGAATCTTTCAGCCGCTACAGATAGCCGGCATAATAGCGCTTCGCGGGTGCGAAGATTTTATAGTCGAGCAGAATCTCAGATATCAATCCCGGCGGGATGTCGTTTGCGACGGCCTTCGCAGAATCGGCTGGGAAGTGGAAAGACCACGCGCCACGATGTTCGTCTGGGCGAAAGTGCCGCAGGAACATTCACAGGGCAAAGGTAGTATCGACTTTGCGATGGACCTGATGGAACATGCCGAGGTCGCAATCTCCCCGGGCAGGGCGTTCGGCGAAAGAGGCGAAGATTATATGCGTATCGCGCTTGTTGAAAACGAGCAGAGGCTCCGACAGGCGGTTCGAAATATTAGCCGGTTCGTACGTAAAAACCAGCCGGATATGGAAACTAAAAGCTGAAAGCGGAAAATGTAAAACTAATGAAGTCATCCGTCAAAGGCGGATTCCGGATTTTTTAGTTTTTACTTTTAAAATTTTAGTTTTTTGTATATTTCTCCTGAAACGGGCCTTTTTTCCTGTTAATCGCCGGAATACGGTAGTCCTATAAAATTCTGCTCAAAAAGCTCTATATTCCGTAATTTCCCCTTTTTATCACTGTTGCCGACTGAAAAAACGGAAATATCTTGACTTTTGCGGCGGTTTTTGGTTTAATAATAACATCATACTATGACACTGCGGGATCCGTAATTACTCGAGTGAAAATTGTTTACATAGTTGATATTATCACAAAAGGGGAGGTAGAGTGATGAATTTTGGTAATCCGACATACGTTGGATGGAGGAGTTTTTTAACCATAACGATAGTTTTGGTGTCTCTGAGTACATCGGCTTATTGCCAGGGTTCGGATATTACTCTCTTTGTTCAGCAAACTCCCGACGGCGGCGGCGCGACAAATCCGACCACCGGTATTTATCATTTCCAGCCGCAATCTGAGGTCACACTGACCGCTACTCCGAGTCCCGGTTACCAGTTCGTTTACTGGCTCGGTGATGTCAGCAATCGCGAAGCCAGCAGTACGGTCGTTCATCTCGATAAACCGAAAATCGTAATAGCAGTGTTCGAGCAGTCAGACTATAACTTTTCAGGTGTGGGAGCGCCCGGCGGCGGCAGCGGCCTTACCAGAACTGCCGGAAATCTCAGTATCCAATCCGGCATAAACGCTTCGGCAGGTTCACGCCCGCAGGTTTATTCGTTAAGCGGTGATACGGAAGTGCCTGAACCGGCTACCGGGGTATTGCTGATTCTGGGTGGATTGTTCGTCTTAACAAAGCGACGCAAAAAAATCAAACCTTCTCGAAGTTAAAACCGCAGGTCTGCTCCGTGATAAATTCAGACTCGGTTCGGGGATATTTCCTGCAATTCAAAGGGCGAATCGGGTAAATCGAACAATATTCTTTGCCGTCTTCGGCACGTTTCAAAAAACGGCATAAATTCGGCAGTTTGCAGCACGCACCGCAATTGACACATTGACCTTTGCGGTTCTTCGAAACCGGCAGAAGGCACGTTAATGTTCTTTTCGCCTTGGCAGACCAGGTATTTTTATTCTCAACAGCCATAATCCATTATTCTTTAAGTTGTATAACTAAAGCGTAAAAGAGCAAAAGTGCATAAGTCTTTTGCTCCTGTGCCCTTATGCCCTTGTGTTCCTTTGCTCTTGTGCTCTTCTGTACTTAAGACTATACAATATTATATACATACTGTGAAGATTATTTTTCCGACTCCGGCAGATTCGGGTCGATGGCCAGGACGGCGGATGCCGCTCTATAATTGCGGGATTTCTCATCTTCCGACAGTGTAATTATCTTTTTAGCTAATTCCTTTGCCTCGTTTAGCTGTTTATCTGCAAGATGCACATACATCCTAATCGTCAGGGCCTGAACATTATAAGGTGAATCTTTGAGGATTTCCTCAGCGGCATCGCGGGCCTTGAGAGGTTTATTACAGTCGAGAGCATAAAAAATATATGCCTCCGAAGCGGCTAATCTGCCGTTTTTAAAGCCGGGATTAGAGAAAAAACTAATGCAGTTTTCCATAATTTGATCGGCCTGCTTCTCATAACCCATCTCGAAAAGAAAAGTTGCTGAATATTTATAGTCGTACATAAGCTGCTCGACCTGCGAAGGAAGACGCAGCTCGTGCATACGAAAAATGTTAAATGCCATCTGCTCGTAATCTTTCTTTTTAGAAGCTTCATTGAAAGCAGTTGCATACTTTTCAATGCCCTGGCGGCTCTGCTCGAAGCTCTGGTAGGCCGCAAGCCGGGCATCCATATCTTCGCCGGTGACATTCTTTATTGTCTCCAAAAGATCGTTGCCTGTTCTCGACTGCTTCGCCGATATTTCGTCTATAATCACGCTAATGCAATTAATTCCATAATTATCTATAAGCCTTTGCACCTCATATGTGGCGAAAACATAGCGGGCGTAGTTATATCTCTGTCCGGTTTCAGTCGGCATATCGCCAACCAGAAGGCATAAATTGCCCGACAGCCAGTATCGAAGATTAAGCTCTTTGTGCAGATCACGGAAGTCATTTACATCATAATCTTTAATGAAGCCGTCGGCGTATTCGGACCCTGCATGTTTTTTTAAAAGCTCGTAAGTTATGGCGTTTGCTGTGCCGTCGCTGAACCAGCGACAATAGGGATCGGTGGGCCTGACTTGTCGAAGAAGAGTCATTTCAACAATTTCATGAATCATAAGGTCCATACTGATATCACCAAATAAATTTTGCAATATCTGAAAATTTACATCAGTATCTTTTTCAAAGTTATCACTTGATGAAATTAGAAAAACATACTCGAAATTTTTATTCTGTTTGTCTTTGCCCGAGATTTCTATCTGAGGATCGTATAGCGCCGTGTCACTGGCTTTATCGTAAGTAAAATTCGGCAGTTCACCGCCTGAACGCAGGAACTCTTTTGTCGTGCTCTGCTTAACCAGATAAAAAGTCATGTTTTCAAAAGAAGGAAATGCACCTATTAATGCCTTCCGGAAATTTTCCTGCATCTCGACTGGAGGGTCCTCTATCCCGAGAATACTGTTTATATCAGCTAAAATCTGAGCCTTTTTTGAGATGAGAACATGTTGTTTTTTCCTCCTATCAAGAAATTCCTTATATTTTTCTTCGAAGAATGGAAGGTTCGGCTCAAACGATTTTTCGTAATAAAACGTCGCTCCTTCGATGGTGGTTGAATTGAGATTCAGCTTCTCCCAGGCATTGGGATCAGTCTGCGCCCTGACACAAACAGAGCAGCAGCACAAAAGAACCGGCAAAATCCAAAAGTGACTTTTTGCTGCCATTACAAATACCTCCGCATACAGTATTTATTTTTGACAAAAAGCTCTGTCAGAGTTCTTTGATAATTATAAGGATTTCCGCCGGAATGAAAAAGAAAAAAAGGACATGAAAAAAATATGCCGGCTCGGCGAAATCATAGATAAAACAAAAGGGACCCATACTAAATTCGCTTAGTACAGGTCCCTTTATTAGCGAAATATTCTATGGCTAAATTATATTCTGCCGATACTACTTCTCAAAGAATGAAAAGGCAGATATTATCGAGGCCTATCCAGCCTTCGAGGGTATTATCGAATTCGATACCCAGCTTTTGACCTATTGCTTCGGGCACATCGTCTGCCGAGAAGGTTAAACTAAATTCCACCTTATCCTGCATGTTGTGACTCGAATCGTTATTGCCGTCGAGCAGATCGACTGTCTGGGCGGCAAGCTCGATGCGATTGCCGCTGCCGTCGTCATAATACATGCTCATTTTCAACTGTGTCGCACCGTAGTTATTCTCGGCATCGACCGTCAGAATATACTCCGCTGAGGCCTCGATAATATTACCCGTCAACTGCCATATCGACGGATCCGAGCCCATCAAAAATGCCGACCAGTCTCCGTCCGACGGTGGAAATCTCGGTCCGGCACTTTCCACTCCGGAATCCGAAGGCGGCGTGTCGCTATTCCAGCCGGGAACCGTATCCCAGCTTTTCAGCTTGCCCGTGCCTGGCTGCTCGAAGCTGTAATTTTCAACTTCCAGCGGCGTTGGTACGGCAGGCCGATACAATCGGATATCATCGACGAGCACTCCGCCGGAACTACCGGTTGCGCCCGTACTTTCAAAGCCGATGGTCAGTGTCGTGACATTGCTCAGGTCCGCCCCGAGAGTGGCCAAATCGATAGAAAGTTCCTGCCATTGGGCCAGGGTCAGATCTGGATCCAACGGCGCTTTAAGATCGTTAACCTTGATGTACATGCTCTCGGTCGCGGGATTATTCGGATCACCGTACACCCACAGCGATAATCTCTCTGGCTCGAACGCGGCCCAGTTCCCGCCGATTAGAAGCTCCGCCGTGCTGATAGTGACCTCCGAGTAGCTCGCTGTCATGTTATTGAAGAAAATAGGCCCTGATTGAGCGCCTGAGCGGACAATTTCCGCCTCAACAAAATGTTCGTCATTGGCAAAGTCGGGATCGGGGTAACCCATTGTCGAGCCGTTTACTGTCGGATTATCATATCCATCTATCCATATCAGGAAAACTCTTCTGCTGCCTTCTTCATCTACATTGAGGTCGTTGTATGACTCGAAATCATCCACAACCAGATAATTCCTGACGGTGAAGCTCCAGAGATCGCCTTTCCACGGGCTTGCCGGGTCTGTTTCGCTATTTTCATCGATTTTCCAGTAGTAGGTTTGGCCGTATTCGAGAGGTTCGGCCGGAGTATAAGAAGAATCGGTCAGACCCTGTGCTATCAGCACATCCATCGGATTATCTCTATCGGCGTTATTGACGGCTTTGCGATCCTTCCCTAAGTAAACATCATGCGTATGTGCAAAAACGCCGGGCAGCCAGTTCAGGCCCGTCTCCGGCAGAACTTCCTGCTGATTATCCGCCGGCTCAGGAAGGAAGGCCTCTGCCCGCGGCTCGATTCCGAGCATATAATCGATAGCTTTCAGGAAGACCTGCAAACCCTGCTCCGTGAGGTTATATGCCCCGCCGTAGCCATCGGTAACGGCCTGCGCCCCTGCGGCAAAATATAATCTTCTGTCCGCAGGAATCTGATTGGATCCCGGATAGAACTCGACTCCTGCCTCCCACTCGGCAATATAAGCCCAGTCCTGGTCCGAAAGCGTGGCGATTAGCTTGCCGTTGCCGACATTGTCCGTAGCTATGATCGAAATATTGCCGGAGTCCGCATTCGGGTCCATAATCTTCGCCCAGTTGTTCTCATCCAGTATCGTGCCGGAAAATATCGGATGTTCGAGATCCTCTACTTCCACATCGACGGCGGGGTAATAAGTTGATAATTGTTGGGTTTCAAGACCGCCCATAGCCGTCGAATTAATCCAGCGCCAGCGGCTGCTCCTGACGAGATAAGCATTCATCAGTATCATCGGCGAAGTAATGGAATTCCACTGTGTTACTTCATCCGTATTGCCGGCGTAGCCGCTGCTGTTGCTGTTGCGGCTGAAAATAACCAAATCGGCGTTGTTCAAAAGCTCTATTTGATTGGGATCGAGCTCCGTCCATGTGCCCGGATTGGAATAGACGTTATGTCCGTAAGCAGTAATCAGGTCTATCCACGTCTGGTCATCGAGAATCCCGTCACCCTGTCCGTCAACAGGCTCGTCGCCGGCCTCGGAAACCCAGACGATATCCGCCGCATCGACCGATGATATCAAACACATCGTCACTGCCAAAAAAATCAAAATTAATCTTCCACTCATAATTCACCTCCTTAAAGAACAATAATATTGGATACGTTTGGTTTTATTTATATGTTAAATAAATGATGTTTCATATCTGCCCAGGATATTTTTTACTATTCTTTTTTGGATGAGTCCGATGAGCTTAGCCGTCAACGGCATACAGAAACCGCCACTCCGACGAACCTCTCGCCAGGCTAAAAAAGCTAAAACCTCTCTCACGAAAAAGACAAGTACAATAAAAAAAAATTTCAACGTCTCCACAGGATTTTCTTATCTATATACTACAGGATAAAATACCGCATAAGCAAGTGAATTTTATAGAATCACGGAGATTTCCCGGTAGTTTTTTCACGATTCTCTAAAATCAAAATGCAAATTCGCCACATTCCAAACGCCGATTTTTCGCGTTGTTTCGGTTCCTTAAACAGAAGTACCACACTTACTCTTGACGCCCGGCCGTCACAAAGGGCCTTGCTCCGAGCGGTTCTATCTCTTAATTATCAAAAAGCTTCTTTATTACAAAAGTATTATCTCTTACTCGGGACTGTTTGGCTCCGCCGTTTCGCGGGGAATATACAGCCTGATGTCGTCGATATATAACATGCCTTCTCCGGCCGGCTCCTGACTGCCTATATCACCGACACCGATTCCCACAGAACTTACATTGGTAAGGTCCGCACCTTTATCTGCGAATTTCTGCAGCGGGATATTCCACTCTGTCCATGAGCTTATCAACGATGCGTTGGGGTCGTCGTGATAAACCGCTGCGCCGGTATTGCCGTTGAGAACGGCATACACAGGTTGCGGGTCGTTGACCGGTATTCCGATATCCTGGGCGCTCCACGGCTTCTCGCCGCCCGTTCCATCAATAGTGACATTGGAAAATACCGCTTCGCAGGTTTGGGCCGAATCGTGACTGGTTACCGCCAGGCCGATGTAAATAGGCGATGTCATGGTAACGACTTTCAGCGAAAAACTCTCCCAGTTTTCGCCGTCAACCGAGTATCCCGTTCTGATAATTCCGGCGGGCGCACGCTCTAATTTCAGCCAGTATGGCGCCATGGCATTCGGGTCCATGTCGTTATCTCCTCTTGCCGTGCCGCCGTCGGTATTGACGCGGGTCTGGAATCGCAGACCTTTTTCAGGGTCGGGCGTAAGCAGCAAAGCGGCATTTCTCGCGCCCGGCTCGAGCGAGTCGCGAATCATAATACCCGCCTTCGAATCTTTATTAATCGGCTCAAGAGATTCGACCTTGGCGATTATCGTAACAGTCTGATTGGAGGCAAGCTCCTTATACGCAAAATGGAACTCGTCGGCGGTATTCCAGATATCCGCACCGGCGGCCGTAATGGTATATTTTCCCCCGGGCTCTTCGGCAAAGCTGCTGGAATATGCCGGATAGCCTTTGAGCCAGAGCGACAGGGATTCGAGTCCGTACTGCGTCCAGTCCTGAGTTTCCGGCAGTTGTCGTTCGGCCTGGGAGTAGAATAATGTTCCGCTTGTTTCGAGAGTCGTCTCCTCGTTAACGGTCCCGTCGTTGTCGTATTTCAAAGGCATGGATTTTTTGCCGCCGTGTACCTGCTCTCTTTCGATATAAGGAGGGTCGAAATATCCGACCGTCATGCCGGTATTATTGACATAGTAGTCTTCCCAGATTTCATATATGATATTTTCCTCGTCGTAGCTCTCGAAATCGTCCAGCACGTCGTAGTCGGCCACGGTAAAGCTCCAGACGTCACCTCTCCACGGAGCGTTCGGATCCAGGTCGTTGATTTCATCTACGCGCCAGTAGTATGTCCGGTCGAATTCGAGAAGATTCGGCGGCTCGTAATTATTATCCGTCATGCCCTGCTGAATCAGTACACCTCGCGGATCGTCGGGCGTAGCTTCGTTTACATCGTTAAAATCGGTCCCGAAATATAAATCATGCGTAACGGCGGTAAGTCCCGCCCTCCAGCCAAGGGCCGTATCTCGCGCAACTTCTTTCTGCTCGTTCTTGGGCTTGGGAGCGCGTGCGAGTCCGGCAGGCACACCGACATCGAACATCGCGTACGAAATGTCGTCCTGCGACAGCGCCTCGTTAAACAATCGAACTTCGTCAATTGTGCCCCAGAAAGCATTGGCGCCGCCGAGATTGTCACAGCCGATGGTTATCGTGGAATCGGTCTTAGGGCCGAACTGAAATTTCGCGCTCGGGTCCTCTATCCCGCCGACCTGAACAAAACTCTCGACTTGTTCGCCGTCAACGAAAAGAGCTATATCTGTTCCGTCGAACGAGACTCCAAGATGGCACCATTCGTTTTCCGGCGGTATCTGCCCGAACTGGGTATCGAGTATATCATCGCCTCTGCTGGAGAATTTCATATCGCCGTTGGTACTGACCTCAAGATACCACATTGTCTGCGCTACGTTGTCCACTACGTCCCAGCCGTCTCGCTTGCCGACTATTCCCTGCCAGCTGCCGTTTATTCCGGCCCATTTTATCCAGCATGTCACGGACAATTCGCCGGTCTCCTCGGAGGGATTCCATCTGCCGCAGTTAATCCAGTAAGGCGTTGGATCGGCTCCGTCGAAATAAATTGCCTTGCCGAAGTTGGTCGCGCTATCGACCCAGTTGGGCTCGGTCTGCGCCTCGCCGTCGTGACCGAAGCCGGAGAAATCCTTGATTAACGTGCCGGCTCCTTCGTCCATCGGATAGTATGCGACCATATCGGCGAATGCGCCGGTAACCGCGAAACTCAGCAGTAATACAACAGGAACAAAGTAAGCTGTTTTCTTGAACATGATTCTGCCTCCTTCAAAAAGCATTGGATTGAAAAGCCGCTGTTTTTTCGTATGCCGGAATGAATTTGCCGAAAGCAGGAATTACCGGCTCCACCTCCTAAACAGTTTTCCAACGTGGCTTTACAAAAAAAACTACACCTCACATACCAAATATAGTCCTATTATAATGCATTTGCGGCAAAAAAACCACCATTTTTTATAAATAATCGCCCTAAAGCCCTCAATCTCGCATACCCGGCAAGAAAACAGCCTTTATAAAATGCCCATATCTCCTCCGTCGGTATCGATTATTTTCGCCGCTTCTTCGATAGTCGCCGAATCTGTTTCCGGCCATTTTAGTTTGATAAATTTCGTTTCCCTCGACCGCACGATGCATCATACGCAACACGATGGCAAGAACTTCCGGCAAAACTGAATAATAGCAGGGTAAATTTGTCTGGTGTAAGCGATAACGAAAACAATTTGAAAAAAAGGGGAAATGGCGGCTTTTTTGTTCAATTGTTGATCGATCCCTTAGGGCCGGCAACATCTGTCTATGACTCATTCTATCTAAAGCTATTCTCTTAACATGTCAAGACTTGCTTAATAACCACACTTTTGATATAATCACGCTGGTTCCTTAAAGAAAATTCAAGCTTCTATGTATAAGGGTCCAGTTACACCTTACGAGTTTGCTATCACTTGTCTTGGACCGAAGACGTAAGACATCCATTCTTGAGAAAAAGCATGACCGATGTCACGCGAATTTTGAACGCGATTGAGCAAGGCGATCCACGGGCAACAGAGGAGTTGTTACCTTTGGTATATGAAGAATTGAGACTCCTGGCTGCCCAAAAAATGTCGCAGGAATCGCCGGGCCAAACACTCCAGGCAACAGCATTGGTTCATGAAGCTTATATTAGGCTGTTAGAAGGAAAAGACCAAAACTGGAATAGCAGAGGACATTTCTTTAGGGCGGCGGCGGAGGCGATGAGGAGGATACTTGTTGAAATTGCTAGGAGGAAGAAAACGCAAAGGCATGGCGATGAACAAGCTCATAGATCATATGATGGAATTGAGATACCTATAGATACTCTACCAGAAGATATCATTTCCCTTGATGAGGCGTTGACAAAGCTGGCGGCTCAGGAACCTGCATTGGCTGAGGTGGTGAAACTTCGTTATTTTGCCGGGCTTACGATGGAGCAAATAGCGGGAATAATGTCTGTCTCACGTCGTACTGCCACAAGCTACTGGGCTTATGCTCGATCTTGGTTACGTCGGGAGATAACAGCAGGAGATGAATCATACCAATGACAGCAGTTATGCCTAATATTTAATGATCTTAGTTTCTCTCTGATTGGTCAGTACTGGAGTCTTTACAGTGCAAGGTCAATGAAGTAAGAAAAAATTTAATTTTTTTTGCAGATACTCAGATATTTCTCTTCTCATTTGCCGGAAAAATCTCGCACTATTATATAGAAGACATCATTGTTTAGGAAAAGAACCTATGCCAAAACAACCCAAGGACATAAAATTGGCGTTTTTAGAGGCTCTTGAAAAGAATACCCCTGAGGAACGCAAGGATTACCTAGACAGGATTTGCAGAGAAAATCCTGGTTGGAGAGTAGAATTGGAATCTCTACTCAAGACACATGATAAAGCTGGTGATTTTCTTGAATCACCTGTACTTGATTCTGGTGTGATTCTGGACGAGACTCCCATATCTGAAGGCCCCGGCACGGTCATTGGCCGGTATAAGCTATTGGAGAAAATCGGCGAAGGCGGCATGGCAGTAGTTTATATGGCTGAGCAGGAAAAGCCTATCAGCCGCAAAGTCGCATTGAAAATCATCAAATTAGGGATGGATACAAAACAGGTTATTGCCCGCTTCGAGGCAGAACGTCAGGCACTCGCCATGATGGATCATCCCAATATTGCAAAAGTCCTCGATGCCGGTGCTACCGAAACAGGCCGGCCGTATTTCGTAATGGAACTGGTCACCGGTGTCTCGATTACTGAGTACTGCGATAAAAACAATCTTAGTACCAAAGAGCGACTGGCTTTGTTTATACAGGTCTGCAACGCCGTTCAGCATGCCCACACCAAGGGCATTATTCATCGAGATATTAAACCTTCCAACATCATGGTAACCCACCATGATGGCAGACCCGTGCCCAAGGTGATCGATTTCGGCATTGCCAAGGCAATAAGCCAAAAACTTACAGAAAAAACGCTCTTCACCCGATATGCCCATATCATCGGCACCCCGGCCTACATGAGCCCCGAACAGGCGGAACTCAGCGACTTCGACATCGATACCCGCTCAGACATCTACTCACTCGGCGTGCTGCTATATGAACTGCTCACAGGCACAACGCCGTTCAGTGAAGAGCAGCTTCGCAAGGCTGGCTACATCGAGATGCAGCGGGTGATTCGGGAGCAGGAGCCTGCCAAGCCTTCCACGAAACTCAGCACTCTCGGCGAAACGCTAACTGACATCGCCAAGCACCGCGGCTGCACTCCTGACCTGCTTTGCAAAGCAGTGCGTGGCGACCTCGACTGGATCGTGATGAAATCTCTGGAAAAAGACCGTGTCCGGCGATACGAGACAGCGAACGGCCTGGCCGAAGATATCCGGCGTCATCTCGATGATGAACCGGTAGCAGCGGGTCCGCCGAGCACACTACACCGGATGAACAAGTTCGTGCGACGGCACCGGGCGCTGGTTACAGGTGCAGCCACAGTGTTGATAGTACTTTCTGGTGGGATTATAGCCACGACTATCTTTGCCGTAAGGGCAGAGCGAGAGGCGAAGATCGCCAAAGCTGTAAGCGAGTTCCTAAACGAGAATCTCCTTCCTTCGGTCGATCCGGAAAAGGCTAAGGCTCCGGAAGTAACTGTCCTCTATCTTCTCGATGAAGCTTCTAAGAACCTCGAGGGCAAGTTCAAGGACATTCCCCTCGCTGAGGCAACTATTCGTCAGACATTGGGGAAAAGATACGCTAAACTCGGAGAGTACAAAGCAGCCGAGTCCCATCTGACCCGTGCGCTGCAAATCCGACAGGCACAGCTCGGAAAGGAGAATCCAGATACGCTGGCCTCCATGCACTACCTGGCCTCGGTGTATAGTGACGAGGGTCGTAACAATGAGGCCGAGCAGCTACAGACTAAGACGCTGGAGATTCAGCGCCGAGTGCTGGGTGAAGAGCATCCAGCGACGCTGGGCTCCATGAACAACCTGGCCGTGATGTATAGGGAGCAGGGCCGTTACGATGAGGCCGAGCAGATACATACCAAAACACTGGAGATTCAGCGCCGTCTGCTGGGTGAGGAGGATCCCGATACGCTGGGCTACATGGACAACCTGGCCAATGTGTACCAAAGCCAAGGCCGTTACGAGGAGGGTGAACAGCTGCATGTCAAGGTGCTGGAGATTCGGCGCCGGGTTCTGGGTGAAGAGCATCCAGCGACGCTGGGCTCCATGGACAACCTGGCCGTGATGTATAAGGCTCAGGGCCGTTACGATGAGGCCGAGCAGATACATACCAAAACACTGGAGGTTCGGCGCCGGGTGCTGGGTGAAGAGCATCCAGCGACGTTGGGCTCCATGCACAACCTGGCCAGCGTGTATTTTGATCTGGGCTGGCACGCCGAGGCCGAACAGCTACATATCAAGACACTGGAGGTTCGGCGTCGTGTCCTGGGTGAGGAGCATCCAGATACGCTGGGCTCCATGATCAGCCTGACCAATGTCTATAGTGCCCAGGGCCTTTGGGATGAGGCCGAGCAACTGCGCATTAAGACACTGGAGATTAGCCGCCGGGTGCTGGGTGAGGAGCATCCAGATACGCTGATCTGCATGAACAACCTGGCCGGTATGTACAAGGACCGAGGCCGTTGTGAGGAGGCCGAACAGATGTATATAAGGGTGCTGGAGATTCGGCGTCGTGTGCTGGGTGAAGAGCATCCACGTACGCTATGGTCCATGAAGAACCTGGCCGGTGTGTATACGCACCAGGACCGCTATGAGGAGGCCGAGCGGCTCCTTGTCAAGGTGCTGGAGACTCAGCTCCGGGTGCTGGGTGGAGAGCATCCAGATACACTGGCCTCCATGCACAGCTTGGCCTTGGTGTATGATTGCCAGAAGCGTCGCGATGAGGCAGAGCAGCTATATATGGAAACACTGGAGATGTATCGCCGTGTCCTGGGTGAGGAACATCCAGAGACGCTGAAATGCATGAACAACCTGGCCATGGTGTATCATGGCCAGGGCCGTTACTTAGAGGCCGGGCAGCTACACACTAAGACACTGGAGATTAAGCTCCGTGTCCTTGGTGAGAAACATCCAGATACGTTGAACTCCATGAACAACCTGGCCTGGCTGAAGGCCACATGTCCATTACCGGAAGTGCGTAACGGCATAGAAGCCGTCAAGTACGCCACCAGAGTATGCGAACTGACGGATTGGAAGAAAGCCGAGTACCTCAACACTCTTGCGGCTGCGTATGCCGAGGTCGGTGATTTCGATTCCGCCGTGAAGTGGCAGAGGAAAGCGATAGAATTACTGCCTGAGTCGCGGGCCGGTTATGAATCACGTCTGAAACGATACCAGGCCGGCGAATCCCTTGCAGCACGCCAGGAAACAGCGGGAAAAGCTGACGGGCAAACAGACGAAAAAAAGGTGGTACCTGAAGAGAAAAAGTAACGTGGGCTTTAGGCCATTAGAAGAATGTAGAGAAGCAGTTCTTACGAATTGATTGACAATATAGATAGTGGCCGGTGAGGCCAAACGGCAAAGTTGGAACTCACCGGCCGTATCCAACGCAGGCGCCTGATTTATGCGCCTGTGACGAGATTTAATTCATGATAACGCAAACTGAAAAAAAGTAAAGGAAGGAGAAACAAAAATGCAATTTACTTATTCTCTCAAGAGTCTTTTGGCAGGTGCGGTAGCAGCCGTCACGATTTTGTCTCTACTAATCTGCCAGTCCGTCTTTGCCGCCGGACCTATCATAGGCTGGGGGGAAATAGCTTTCGACAGCGGCGCATTGGAGGGCAACGACTTTGTGGACGTCGCCGCGGGCTGGGCGCACTCTCTTGCCTTAAAGCAGGATGGCTCTCTTGTCGGCTGGGGCTATAACCGTGATGGCCAGGCTACACCACCGCCGGGCAACGATTATAAGGCTATCGCTGCGGGCGATTATCACTCTATTGCCTTAAAACAGGATGGTTCTATCGTCGGCTGGGGCACCGGGACAGAGGACTTGGGTGAGTTTCCCCATTATGGCCAGGCCGCACCTCCGCCAGGCAATGATTATGTGGCCATCGCCGCAGGCGAGAATCACTCTCTTGCCTTGAAGCAGGATGGCTCTATTGTCGGTTGGGGCGATAATGAGAATGGTCGAGCAACACCCCCACCAGGCAATGATTACGTGGTCATCGCTGCATGCGGGGCACACTCCCTTGCCTTAAAACAGGATGGCTCTATTGTCGGCTGGGGCAGGAACGATGAGGGTGAGGCCACACCACCAGCAGGTAACGACTATGTAGCCATCGCCGCGGGCGGGGCGTACTCTCTTGCCTTAAAGCAGGACGGCTCGATTGTCGGCTGGGGCAGGAACTTTGATGGTGAGGCCACACCACCAGCAGGTAACGACTATGTGGCCATCGCTGCGGGCTGGGCCTACTCTCTTGCCTTGAAGCGGGATGGCTCTATCGTGGCCTGGGGCACGATTGATTTTGGTTGTACCTCAACTCCGTCGGGCAACGACTATGTGGCCATCGCCGCCGGCAGTCACCACGGCCTGGCTCTGAAGCAGGATGGCTCTATCGTTGGCTGGGGCAGGGACGATTATTTCCAGTCGACGCACGCAGCGGGCAGCGACTATGTGGCTGTCGCCACAGGGTGGGTCGCCTTGAAGCAGGATGGCTCGATTGTCGGCTGGGACTGGAGCGCGAAGCCTAACTATCTGGAGGTTACACCCCCACCTGGTAACGACTATGTGGCCGTCGACGCAGGTTATGACCACGGCGTGGCCCTCAAGCAGGATGGTTCTATAGTCGCCTGGGGGGGCTCGGACGTATACAATCAGGCCATTAACATTCCGGCGGGCAACGACTATGTGGCCATCGCTGCAGGCTGGGCGCACTCTCTCGCCTTGAAGCAGGACGGTTCCATTGTCGGCTGGGGCAGGGGCAGTGACGGTGATAGTGAGGCTACACCCCCGCCTGGCAATGACTATGTGGCCATCGCCGCAGGTCACTTTTCCGCTGCTTTGAAGCAGGATGGCTCCATTGTCGCCTGGGGCGGGGATCGGTACGGTCAGGCCAGCAGACCGCCGCGGGGCAACGACTACGTGGCCATCGCGGCCGGCGGCCAACACGGCGTGGCCCTGAAGCAGGATGGCTCTCTTGTTGGCTGGGGTCGCTGGAATTATGACCAGGATCTTGCTCCGGCGGGCAATGACTACGTGGCCATCGCGGCCGGCGATGACCACTCTCTTGCCTTGAAGCAGGATGGCTCCATTGTTGGCTGGGGCAGGAACGATCGTGGCCAGGCCACACCTCCGGCGGGCAACAACTATGTGGCGATCGCTGCCGGCGGGAATTCCAGCTTGGCAATTGAAGGCATTGAAGGCAGCGATCCTAACCTGATGGCTTGGTGGAAGTTTGACGAGGGGGCCGGGAACATCGCTCACGACTCAAGCGGCAATAGCTACCATGGTGTCATCTATGGCGACCCGCAGTGGCGGGACGGAGAGTTGGTGCTCGATGGAATTGATGACTATGTGGAACTGCCCATAGCGTCGCTGATCAGCTCGCTGAGCGAATGCACCATCACAGCACATGTTAACTGGTCCGCTCAGGGCGATATCTGGCAGCGCATCTTCGACTTCGGCACAGATACCACGAACTGCATATACCTGACTCCCAACACCCCCGATATCGGGGTGATGATAGAGATACCGGACCTGCCGAGCGATGTGATGGTCCCCATTAGTTGGGACGGACCGACGCAGGTGTCAATTACAGTCGGCACAGAACTACGAACCGACTTGAATGCCAGCACAGCCACACTTGGTGGTTGGCAAGACGTGGTTGTGGTCTTAAAGCCGGATGCCTTGCAGCTCTACCGCTACGGCCGACTTGATGGCAGCGTTTTGCCATCGTGTGTTCTAAGCGATCTGGGCGAAACCACCAACAACTGGCTCGGCAGGTCTCAATACCCTGAACATCCATACTTCAACGGTGCTTTCGACGATGTCCGCATCTACGACCGGGCCTTATCGCAGGAAGAGATAGTCGAGTTGCATGACGCCTTATGGCGCCGTTATTAGGTAAACAGTATGTGGACATCAAGGACTTGAAAGTCTTTATGGAATACTGGGAAAAGGAAAATATGCCGGAAGATACAGAAGCTACTGAATAACACCATAAACCTCATATATTTGGATAAACGTGCAGGCTGTAGGTACATCGCTTACAGCCTTTTTTATCGATGGAAGCTTTGCCCAACGCTATAAATGCGATGACAGCATTGCATTAAGGCTAATTCTGCCGGAAGATAAGGATTTTCCTTGCATTTTAGCAGGAACGAGATAAAATATGATTCTACAATTTAATATAGCATACCATGTAGAAGTCAGAAGCCGGAAATCAGCAGAAAAATCAAATCCTAAGTCCTAAGCTCGAAATCCTAAAAAAGCTTGTCCTGAGCAAAGTCGAAGGATTCAAATTTTCAAAAACCTCAATTTTCAAAACAAAATGAGCGAAAAAACGTCAAAAACATGCAAAATTTAAGAAAAAAGCAATATGGGGGCACAAAGATCCAAAGTGTCAAAGGCACAAAGTAACTATGCACCTCTGTGCCTCTGTACCTTTGGACCTTCAAAACACCTCTGTGGCTCAAAAAAAATCGAAAACGAACCCAATTTTAGAAAGACCCAAGACGACAGACCTTATTTGAAAAAACGAACCCAATTTTACTTAGCGTATGGCGTTTAGCGGATAGCGATTAGTTTTGTAAATGTTTGATAATAAGTTGGTTATGTTAATGTTAATCAGGATATTACTATTTTGGGGATCAAAAAAACAAAGCCAATCCTTCGACAAGCTCAGGACAAGTTTATTTAGCTGTTGGGATATTAGTCAGGAAGGCGGCTAAAATTTTGATCGGATGGCGGACGGTGCAGTCGCTGATGTGCTCGATTTGCATTTTGCAGGCGGCACATTCGGTCAGGACGTTCTTTACGGGCGATTTCTCCAATGCCTCTTTCAGGCCGGAAGCAATCTGAGAGGAAAGCTGGCGATTTTTCTTCTGCATTCCGAACGTCCCGGCCAGGCCGCAGCAGCCGGCCTTGAGGTCCGTGACTTTTACGCCGCAAAGCTCCTGCAGCAACTTTGTACTTGCCGTCCCGTCACCGACGGCACATAAATGGCAGGGCAGGTGATAAACAAATTCGTCTCTCGTCTCTCGTGACACGTCGCTCGTCGGTTGTTTTAGCTTGCCTTGATTGTGAAGGTCGAGCAGATAGTTCATCAGCTCGAACGTATTTTCGCTGACGAGTTTGGCGTCTTCACCGGCAACGAAATGGCGAAGCTCGTCTCTCAAACACAGTGCGGCACTCGGCTCGGAGCAAACGATTTTGTAGCCGTCACGCACGGCGTTTGCCAGATGTTTTACGTTGAAAGATAAATCCCGCCGAGCCCGCTTGAGATTGCCGTAAACAATCGCCGGCAGTGGGGCGGGCAACTGCTTCGGCAGAATTACTTCGATACCGTTGGCTCTTAAGACATCGAGCACGGCGAAACCTAATTCGTGGTCGTTATAGTTAGCATATGTATCCACGAAATAGGTTACTTTATCGATGGGCTTTTCTATCGGGGCGCTTGACGCCAAATATTTACGTCCGGCTTTGAGGAACGAGCCGCGTTTGAACTTCGGCATTTTCCTTTGCCTGTCGAGACCGGCGGATTTTTCGAGGAGCCAGGCAAAGAAAGGCAGCCGCATGAAAAGATTCGAGACCGGCGAAAAAATGCCGCCCAGCATGCTCAGGTATCGGTTGTTGCTCAGTGCGCGTTCGGGCAGGCGAAGACCTCGTCGCCTGACATAGCGTGTCCTTGCCGCGGCCATCAGTTTGGAAATATCGACACCCGAGGGACATTGCAGACTGCAAGCCTTGCAGTTCACGCATAAATCCAGGAACTTCCTGAACTGCGCAGAATCGAACTGGTTATCGTCAAGTTGACCGGTGGCCCAGAATTGGAGGATATTAGCTTTTGCACGCGAGCTTGCCAGTTCTTCTCCCATCGCTCGAAACACGGGGCACATCCGCAGGTCGGATTCCCTGCTCAGGCAGAGTCCGCATCCGTAGCATTGCTCGATTTCCAGCTCGAGCTCGTCCTTATCGAAGAACAAATCGCTTTTTGCCCGTTCCGGCAGAACTTTGTTTTGCCGCCGCAGGTTTTTCAGCATTATGTCCGGGTCATCGTTCAAGATTTTGCCGGGATTGAGCAGATTTTTCGGATCGAATATTTTTTTGATTTTGCAAAGCAGCTCGTAATATTTATCGCCGTACTGGCGCCGGATAAATGCCGCTCTCGCGAGGCCGTCGGCGTGCTCGCCGCTGATTGAGCCGCCCAGTGACATGGCGAGCGAAAAAACATCTATGGCAATCGCCTGCATTTTTTGACGTTCGGCAGGCTCGCTTAAATCCAGGAAGGGACGCACGTGCAGCTCACTGTCACCGGCATGGCCGAAAAAGGACATCTTAAAATCGTAACGCCGGCCGATTTCCTGCAGGCCTTCGATGTACCTGCCGAGCTGCTTGTGATCGACGGAAATATCTTCCATAAATTCCGCCGGGTGTTGTCTGCGTTTTTTCCTGTACAGCAGCGGCCCTGCGTCCTTGCGTGACTTCCACAAACGCGCCTGTTTGGCCGGGTCGAAGAAGGTTGTCCGTCGGCTTGCCAATTTTCCGACGGCAAGGTCTGTTTTTTCTATCTTTTCTTTGACCTGTTGCGGCGATTGGCCGGTATGCTCGACAAGAAGAACCGCGGTGGCTCCGGACGGAAGGATGTCCCTGTATTCCGGCAAAGCTTCGAAGGCCAGGTCGATTAAGGTTTTATCCATCAGCTCGCACGCCGATGCGCCGCTTTCGACGATAACCGGCACTGCTTGTGCCATTTTGTCTAAAGAATCGAATTCGAGTTGGAGCAGTGCTTTTGCCTCCGGGACCGGAACTGTCCTGAGTGTGAGCTGTGTGAAAATCGCCAGAGTCCCTTCGGAACCTGCCAGCAGCCGGGCAAGATCTATTTTGCCGTCGCGGCAAATTCCGGCTATTGAGTAGCCGCTGCGATTCCGGCGGGATTTCGGTTGTGCGCCGGCAATCACTTCCTGATTGGCCGAAAGCACGGCGAGGCATTCTTCGGCAATATGTTTTACGGCGTCGTCGGGGGAGTGTTTCGTGTCGTAGTCGTTTTTGAATTCGCAGATGCTGCCGTCGGCGGTGACCGCCGTAATACTTTCCACATAGTCGCCGATGTAGCCGTACTGGAGCCAATGGGCGCCGGTTGAATTATTGGCGAGGCAGGCCCCGACGACTGCACGGTTGGCGCTGGACGGGTCGGGTCCGATTTTTCTGCCGTAACCGGCGAGATACTTGTTCAAATCGTCCAGCACAACACCCGGCTCGCAAACGACCGTTTGCCCCTCGTCCTGTGTGCCGAGAATCCTGTTCATGTAGCGTGTCATATCAAGAACTATGCCGCTGCCGAGCGACTCGCCCGCCAGGCCGCTTCCGGCGCCGCGCGCGACGACTGGTATATTCTTCGAGCCGGCGTAATTTACAACTGCGGCTATATCATTTGCGTCTCGCGGCATGACAACACATTGCGGCACGATGCGATAAATACTCGCGTCGGTGCTGTAGGCGGCCCTGTGTAAAATATCTGCAAAGACATCGCCGCGGATTATTTGAGATAATTCTGAAGCAATTTGTTCGGCGGCATTATTCATTGTTATATGGGCTTTTTATTATTTCACATCTACTCTAGTTTTACGGCGGGAATGAATTTTACATCTATTACTCAAAATCGCGTGGCAGGAACTGGGCCTGAGCCATTGAACCGCTCATCCTCAGGACGGCAAGGTCGTCTTCGCTAACCTGTCCGTTGATGAACTGTTGAACAACCGGATGTGGGTGATTGCGAATATGTTCGGCGTTGCCGTCGGCGATAACTTTGCCGTTGTGCAGCATAATAATGCGGTCTCCGACCTTGTAGGCGCTGGCCATGTTATGCGTAACAACAACTGAAGTGACGCTAAGCTCTCTTTGCAGCTTTAGAATAAGCTCGTTGATAATGTCCGAACGGATAGGGTCCAGGCCGGTTGTCGGCTCGTCATACAGAATGATCTCCGGATTCAGGGCGATGGCTCTTGCCAAAGCGACACGTTTACGCTGGCCGCCGGAAAGGTCCGCCGGGTAGTAGTTTTGGAAACCGTCGAGACCGACCATGGCGAGTTTGGATTTGACAAGCTCTTCGACCTGTCTCCAGTCGGTTATCTTAAAGTGCTGCCGTATCGGAAATATTATGTTCTCGCTGACGCTGAGACTGTCAAAAAGCGCCCCGCCCTGGAAAAGGAAACCATAATGGGTGCGTATCTTATTCAAGTCGTTCTCTTCGAGATTATCGATTCTCTTATTGTCGTAATAAACCTCCCCGAAGGTGGGCCTTAACAACGCTATCAGGTGCTTGATGAATACTGTTTTGCCGCAGCCGCTCGGCCCTATCACGACCGTGGTTTTACCTTTTTCTATAGACAGGGAAATATTATCCAGCACAAGCTTGGGACCGAACTTTTTAGTAAGGCCCCTGACTTCGAGAGCTCCGTTATGGTTTGCTTGACTCGTTTTATTTTTGCCGTTTTGCTCTTTCATTTTCCGTTCTAATCCGATGGACCTTACATGAAATATCAGCATCCGATTATCCAACCGGGTTCACACTAAGCTTCTGATCGGCCAGAATGTATTGTAAATCGATTTGAATGTAATCGCCAACGCAAAATCCAAAGCCAGGATTGAAATAAAACTTGCCACGAACGCTTCCGTGCACGCCTGTCCGACCCCTTGCGCTCCTTCTTTGCAGGTGAAACCTTTATAACAACTGATTGCCGCGATAGCTACACCGAAGAAAAATCCCTTAATGATTCCGATAGATACGTCCCACAATTCCACACCTGAAGCGCTAAAGCTCCAGTACGCCCGGCTGTTAATACCCAATTGGATAACGCTGACGAAATACCCGCCGATGATTCCCATTAAGACCGCGAAAATAATCAGGAACGGCGTAAGCAGCAGGCAGGCGAGAATCCTCGGGGCGACCAGATAACGAATCGGGTCTGTTCCCATGCTCCTGACAGCATCGATTTGCTCGGTGACATTCATGGTTCCCAGTTCGGCGGTCAAAGCCCCTCCGACGCGGCCGGCCAGCATTACGGCGGCAAGCACCGGCCCTAATTCTTTTACAACCGAGATATTAATCAAAACCCCCAAATGCTCTTCCAGTCCCATACCGGCAAGCTGGTCGTATGCCTGGACCGCCAGTGTCATTCCGACAAAGGCTCCTGTTATCATAACAACAGGAACACTTTGGACGCCGATGATGTACATTTGCGTCCATATTAAAGGATATGAGAGTCTGTTAAAGCAGCTTCTTAACGATACTTTTATCGATTGCCAGAGAAATCTGCCGTAACGTCCTATATTGTTTATCCCGTTTATTGTTTTGGCTCCCACCAAATCAATCATGATTCCTGCTCCTAAAAGAATCCCAGGCTGCAATCTAATACGTAATATCAATAGTAAAAGGTTAATATCCAATAGTCAATGGTCAATAATTTATCAAAACTCTCATTTACGGCAAAGGATTGAATATTCCCAAAAAGTAAAATTGCCTTAAAAAAAGCTATTTCTTATAAATCCCTCATCAGGACATGTCGATAATCTCGCTTGTTTGGATGCGACTTTGAATGTGTGTTTATAGGACATTGCGAATTGCGGATCAAAACATATTTGCAGATGATTGGTTTGTTCGCGAATTTTGTGGGATATCCACAGAAACCCGGTAAAGGAGAATCGCATGAGTGAATGGGTCCCTGTCGCGGTAATTGAGAAAGATACAAGGATAAAAAACATACCGATTTTTGTATTAGCCGGTAAAGGAATTACAGACGATTCGAGTCGGGCCTTTGAGGTAGAGACCGGAGGTTATATCGGAAGAGCTTCCGACCTTGGAAGTCAGGATAAATAATCAACGACAAATGGGAAAAATACGGAAACAATTTGAACATCTAATTGTGCCGGACTGCAAAAGAGCAGGAATAAAAAATTACCTAAATACAGAGAAAACAGAAAATGGATATAAACAAAACAATTAAAAGATCCGCTTCGGCGGCGGTATTTGTTGTGGTAGTCATTGGAGTTTTCTGGATAACACAGGAAAAGTTCACAAATAACATAATGTACTGCACGCTTATATCGATCATAGTCGCAGTTGCTCTGACATATTTCCAAAGCAAATTTATTGCAGATGCATTGGCGCAATCGGAATACATAAAGAGCACAAAGCTCGAAGCCAAAGGGCTGCGCGCGCACCACAAACGACTTGAAGAAAAAGTCCAAAAGCTTACTGCGGAATTAGACAGGGCCAACGCAAAACTTAAAGCGGAAATTGCAGATAAACCCGTTGACCAGAGACATCTTCAGCAAAGGCTTAAGAATCTCAACTGCTTGTACGCATTGTCCAAGATCGTCAATCGTCAGGAAATACCGCTGGAAAAGATATTTCAAGAGACGGTTTATTTGATTCGTGAGGCGTATCGGTATCCGGAAAATACGTGCGTGCGGCTGAATTTTGACGGCGTGCGTTACAAAACGGATGATTTTGAAAAAAGCGAGCTGAGTCAGCAGACGCAGATTAAAGCCCACGATGAAAATGTCGGTGTCATCGAGGTTTATTGTCTCGGGGACAAATTTGAAAATGAAGAAAATCCTTTCCTCGAGGAGGAAAATGACCTGTTGAGCGCGGTAGCCGAATGGCTCGGCAGTATCGCGGAGCGCAAGAAAGCCGAAGAAAAAATGCGGTTATTCAGAAACCTTATAGAGCGTTCTAACGACTGCATTTTTGCCGTAGAGCCTAAATGGGGCCGGTTTCTGGATGTAAACAACAGGGCATGTGACAGTCTCGGATACACACAGAAGGAATTTCTCGAGACAATCACAATGAAAAATATAGAAGAGTCCATACCTGACGATTCGGCCTGGAGGAAACAAATACAGGAACTCCGGGAAAAAGGCGATATTGTAAAAGAGGGATTGTACATACGCAGGAACGGCACGAAATTCTTCGTGGAAACAAGTCTGAAACTGGTGAATCAGGATAAGCAGGAATATATTATAGCGATTGCACGTGATATTACCGAGCGCAAGCGAGCGGAGGCCAAACTAAAAACCGCTCAGGAGAAGCTGCTTGAGACAGCTCGCCAGGTGGGTATGGCCGAGGTTGCTACGGGTGTGCTGCACAATGTCGGTAACGTGCTAAATAGTGTCAGTGTTACAGCCGAATCGATTCAGAAAAGGATAAGAGGTTCGAAAATTTCTTATCTCGGTGACGCGGTGAACCTGCTCGAAGAGCACTCGAATGATTTAGGTACCTTCATGGCAAATGAGGAGCGAGGTAAGAAACTGCCTGCTTTTCTTGCCAATCTCTCAAATGAGCTGATCGGCGAGCAGCAGCGGTGTCTCGAATCGCTGGAAGCTCTGACCAAACACGTCCAGCATATGGCCGACATAATCCAGCTTCAACAATCATACAGCAAAACCAAAGGTCTGATCGAGCCGACCTCCATAGCAGAACTTATCGAAGATGCGATCCAGATAAACGCCGAATCTCTGTCCAGAAATAAAGTTGAAGTCCGGCGTGAAATTGTGAAACTACCGGCCGTTTTACTCGATCGCCATAAGGTTCTCCAGATTCTGACAAACCTTATCAGCAATGCGATTTATGCGCTTTCCGTTAGTCAAAACGAAAAGAAAATCTTGACAATACGCGTAAAGGAACCAGATAAGGGTCGTATCGAAATCAACGTTTTGGATAACGGTATTGGTATTTCCAAAGAAAACATGACGCGAATATTCGAACATGGATTCACAACAAAAAAGAAAGGACACGGATTCGGACTACACAGTACGGCCCTGTCGGTAAACGAACTGAACGGTTCAATAAAAGCATATAGTGACGGAATCGGGCAGGGCGCGATGTTCGCAGTTATATTACCCTTTAAGACACAGGAGGCTATAGCATGAGTGACCTCGAAAAAGAGATAGTTCACCGTATTTTAATTGTCGATGACAATCCTAATATTCACAAGGATTTCCAGACGATTCTTCTTGAAGAGCACGAGAGCGCGGCTCTTGATTCGCTTAGAGATGAAGTATTCGGCAATACAAAAACTGAAACACAACCTAAAAATGTCTTCGAGCTTGACTTTGCCTCTCAGGGAAAAGAAGGCTTTGAGAAAGTGCAGCAGGCGTGCTCTGAGAATCGTCCCTATGAGCTGGCTTTTGTTGATATGCGTATGCCGCCCGGCTGGGATGGTCTTAAAACAATCGAGCATATTTGGCAGGCTGACCCGAAGATACAGGTAGTAATCTGTACGGCGTATTCGGATTATTCCTGGGGAGATATAACCGAAAGACTTGGAAAATCAGATAATCTTCTGATTCTGAAAAAACCGTTCGACAGCGCCGAAGTGGCACAATTCGCCGCCGCCTTGACGGAAAAGTGGAACTTGGCCAGACAGGCCGCAATTAAAATGGAACAACTGGAGCAGATGGTAAAAGAGCGAACCGACGAGCTTGCAGAAGTTAATAATCAGCTCAAGCAGGAGATTGCGGAACGGGAACAGGCCGAGATAAGAATGGCCGAATTGCTTAAGAAAGTGGATAACATTAATACGGAACTGACGGATTTCGCTTCTATTATTTCACATGATTTGAAAGCGCCGCTCCGGGGGATCAAAACTTTGGCCAACTGGATATTGGAGGATTGCAGAGACAAGTTCGACGATAAAGCAAATGAGCAGATGAACCTGCTTTTAGGCCGTGTGGATAGGATGTATGGCCTTATTGACGGTGTCCTTCAGTATTCGAAAGTCGGCCGCGTCGAAGAGGGGCAGGTTGGAGTTGATCTTAATAAGTTTATCCCTGAAATTATTGATATGCTCACTCTGCCGGAACACATTGAGGTGACTATCGAAGATGAGCTTCCGGTTATTCAATCTCAGGAGACACACATGATGCAACTGTTCCAGAATCTGTTGGGCAATGCCATAAAATATATGGATAAGCCTCAGGGTCATATCAGAATCGGTTGTATCGAAGAGGACGGCTTCTGGAAATTTAGTGTCACCGATAACGGTCCCGGGATTGAAGAGAAACATTTCGAGAGAATATTCAAGATGTTCCATGTTCTCTCGGTGAAAGAGGACTTCGAAGGTACCGGAGTCGGGCTGACGGTGGCTAAAAAGATTGTGGAATTGTACGGCGGCAAAATCTGGATCGAATCACAAGTCGGCCAGGGAAGCACGTTCTTTTTTACTTTACCCAAACAGGAACAGGAGATAACAAATGATAAACTCGAAGTCAATACTGCTTGTTGAAGATGATGAAATTGACCAGATGACGGTGGAACGGGCACTTACCGACCTGAGTGTAAAGACGCAGCTTGTTCCGACGCGTAACGGCTCCGAAGCGCTTGAATATCTTCAAAACAGGAACAATAAAAGGCCTTGTCTTATTCTATTGGACTGGAATATGCCGAGAATGAACGGCCAGGAATTTCTGACAATAATCAAGTCGGACGAGCAACTGAAAAAAATTCCCGTAGTCATCCATTCCACATCCGGCGCGAGGGAAGATATAAACAAGGGCTTCGAGCTGGGAGCCGCCGGTTATATGGTCAAATCCAATGATTATGAGAAGTCCAAAAACACAATCAGAGCAATCGGAAGGTATTGGACTCTGTGTGAGCAACCCCCAAATGGAGAATAATTATATGGCAAATACAAGATACAAAGTTCTCCTTATCGAGGACAACCAGATCGAGCAACGAATGTTTCAGCGGTTTGTGGAAAACAATGCTATTCCTTACGACTGTACCATTGTTGGATCTGTTTCGGAAGCTCGAAAGGTGTGGAATTCCGAAAAATATGACATTGTCATTTCCGATCACGACCTGGGTGACGGGACAGCCTTCGATATCCTTGATTTGGGTAAGGATAAGGATACGCCTATAATTGTGGTAACCGGTGCCGGCGACGAGGAAACGGCGGTCAAAGCGTGGAAAGCGGGGGCTTATGATTATCTGGTTAAAGATGTGGACCAAAACTATCTCAAGGCTATCCCGATTACCGTGGAAAATGCCATCAATCATAGAATGATTGAGAAGAAACTCCGGCTGCTTTCCGGCGCCGTGATGAGCACCGAGGACAGTGTCTATATTACCGATATGAAAGGGACAATTATTTTCGTGAACAGGGCTTTCTGCAAAACCTACGGATACACCGAGCAGGAGATAATCGGCGAAAACAGCAGCGTTCTCTGGATACAAAAGAAACAGGGAGAAAATACAAGAAGTGTCTTTCAAACCCGCTCTTTTGGGAGCGGCTGGGAAGTCGGATTCTATCATAGACGTAAAGATGACAGCATTTTTCCGGTATCTCTTTCCAGATCCACAATCAAAGACGCCAATAAAAATGATGTTGCCATAGTTGGTGTGGCGCACGATATTTCCGAACGGATGCTCATAGAAGACGAGCTGAGAACAACAAGTCTTAAGTTCAAGAAGAGAAATCATCTGCATAACGAAATTGCCATTATGGTGGCTGAGACTCTGAAAAAACTATTAGCCGACGGCAACATCGATCATGCGGCAAAGATTATCTGCGATTATCTCGAAATTTCAAAAATCAATGCGGATAAAATTGAGCTCGAACGCACCAGCTTTAATTTTCCGGTTTTGTTGTCTCAGGTTGCAGAAGTCTTATCGCCTAATGCGGCCCGAAAAAACATAGAACTTAACATTTCCAAGTCGGATTCCGAACTTGTCGTTTATGCCGACTATGACAGAATGGCACAAATTCTGGGCGGTCTTCTTCATAGAGCAATAATGCTTTCTGCCGCAAACAGCAGTATCAACGTACAGATTAAAAACGGCGAAAACGAGATTGTCGTAGAGATACACGATAGCGGGCCTCCTAACGGTTCTAATGAAATACATATGCTTGTTAATAATTCTGAATGGATCAAAGAGCAGTTTCATTCCGGACGGGAAGATATAGCTCTCGGACTTAGGATAGCAAAGGAACTGGTAGAGATGCATGGCGGACGGATATGGACCGAACATGCGAGAAAAGGAAGAGGAAGCATTTTCTGTTTTACCGTTCCGAAGACGGGCGTTCCAAAGAAAATAAATATGGTGATGAACTCAACAAGCATAAACTAAAATTTTAGAATTGTGACTCGCAAAACCGGACTGTCGCGGCTAAAACTGTGTCGGTTCAGGGAAACGAAAAAAACCGGCGGAAACCGGTGTTGGCGACTCGCAAGAGCAAATGGCGCCGTAACAATCTACACCATTGATTTACTTTTACATTCCTTCACAACAGCTAAAATTAGGTATCATTCGAGTCTGAGGGATAATGTGTCACGTATTTTAAAGTAAGGTGACAAAAGACGATACCGAAGCTCTTTTCGATGCAAGGCAGGAAAGGGAGTTGAAATTTTCAGGCATATCTGCTATTATATTACGGTTAACAAGGATTCTCCATAAGGGGGCCTTAGGAAGCACAATGACTAAACGATATTGTGATTTGCCAAAAGATAGCCGGCCTATTCGGCGAAAAGCCAATGCCTTTTAGCGAGATTTTTTGTTATTGTAGGTTTGCCGAGATACCGAAGAATGGTGTAAATGAATTGGGTAAAAACTTGATTTTTGGAGTAAAATCGCAGATTTAGAGCAAGAATTTTGAGTCGAAAGCGGTAGAAATAAACTATGAATCTTGATCCAACAAAAATGAAAGACTGGCAGATTGCAGAAGCTGCCGAAGAGGTGATGAAACCCATTGTTCAGTTAGGCCAGGAGCTTGGTCTTCAGGATGGTGAGTTGCTGCCGATGGGCCGGAATCTGGCCAAGGTAGATAATAAAAAAGTTCTTTCCCGACTTTCGGATGGCCCGACGGCAAAATATATTGACGTAACCGCCATAACACCGACACCGCTGGGAGAAGGCAAGACCACCACAACTATTGGTTTGATTGAAGGACTTGGCAAGCTCAAAAAACGAGTTATCGGTGCGATTCGCCAGCCGAGCAGCGGCCCGACTTTCAATATAAAAGGTTCCGCCGCCGGAGGGGGCCTGGCCCAGTGTATTCCACTGACGCCGCTGTCCATCCGCCTGACCGGGGATATCGATTTTATAACGAACGCTCATAATCTTGCGATGATTGCATTGACCTCTCGCATGCAGCATGAAAGAAACTATGACGATGCCAGACTGGCTAAAAGCAATCTTACACGCATCGACATCGATCCCGAACGGATAGATATGAGATGGGCCATGGATTTCTGCGCACAATCATTGCGGAATATCAGGATCGGCCGGGGCGGAAAAATGGACGGCTACGAGATGGACTCGGGCTTTCAGATGACCTCTTCGAGCGAAGTGATGGCGATACTCGCCGTTTCAAAGAATCTGAAGGACCTGCGCCGTCGAATAGCTAAAATCGTTGTTGCCTACGACAAGAAAGGCAACGAGGTGACAACCGCCGACCTTGAGGTCGATGGCGCTATGACGGCCTGGCTGGTCGATGTCGTCCACCCGAATTTGCTTCAGACCATCGAGGGCCAGCCGGTTTTTGTTCATGCCGGTCCTTTCGCGAATATCGCCATAGGGCAGAGTTCCATCATCGCCGATATGCTGGGCACAAAATTGGGCGAATACCATGTCACCGAGAGCGGCTTCGGCGCCGATATAGGTTTCGAGAAATTCTGGAATCTCAAGTGCCGCATTTCCGGCCTTGTCCCGGACGCCGTTGTTATCGTTGCCACCGTTCGCGCTTTGAAAATGCACGGCGGCGGCCCCGTAGTCAAGCCCGGCATACCTCTGAGCGAGGAATATACTTCCGAGAATCTCGAACTTCTCGAGAAAGGCTGCGAGAACCTCATTGCTCATATCGAAACAGTTAAAAAGAGCGGGGTCCAGCCGGTCGTCTGCGTCAACCACTTCGAAACCGACACGAACAAGGAAACCGAGCTTGTGTGTAAAATATCCGAGCAATGCGGTGCTCATGCCGCCGTGTCGAGGCATTGGCTCAGGGGCGGTGAGGGAGCGATAGATCTGGCCGAGGCGGTCATGGATGCCTGTAACACAAAAAACAATTTTCAGTTCCTTTACGATCTGGATACGCCGCTTGTAAAGCGCATCGAGTTAATCGCCAGGGAAGTTTATGGGGCAAGTGGCGTCACATATACGGACAGGGCAATGAAAAAAGTCAAAGAGCTGGAAGCTGACCCGACTGCGCGACATTTAGGGACCTGTATGGTAAAGACACATTTGAGCCTGTCACATGATCCGGACCTTAAGGGGAGGCCGACCGGCTGGGAGCTTCCTATTAGTGACATTCTGATTTACAAGGGAGCCGGTTTTATCGTGCCTGTGGCCGGCGCAATCAAGCTTATGCCGGGAACGGCTTCCAATCCGGCGTTTCGTCGTATCGATGTGGACGTTGAGACCGGCAAAGTGCAGGGACTATTTTAATCTTTTTGTTTTTGATTGGTTTTGGCAATATGGGAGTGTTAACTGATGACAGCGAAAATTATTGACGGCAAACAAATCGCCGCTGATATGAGAGCCGAATTAAAGCAGGAGGTTGCCGGACTGAAAAAACAGGGTATCGTTCCAGGACTGGGGGTTATCCTGGTCGGCGATGATCCGGCGTCACAATCTTATGTAACGGCCAAGGAGCGCGACTGCGAGGAAATAGGGATTTATTCCGACGACAACCGCCTGCCCGATTCGATCTCCCGGAAGGAACTGATGGCTCTTGTGGAGAAAATGAACGACGATCCCAAAATCAACGGCATTCTGGTTCAATTGCCTCTGCCCCGGGGTTTTGACGAGTCGGAAGTCCTTTTTGCCATCAATCCGGCAAAAGATGTCGACGGCTTTCATCCTGTAAATGTCGGCAGGATGGTAATCGGCGAAAAGGCGTTTTTGCCCTGCACGCCCCACGGCGTCGTTAAATTATTGATTCGAAGCGGCGTAACTATCGAGGGAGCCAATGTTGTCGTTGTCGGGCGGAGCAACCTCGTCGGTAAGCCTCTGGCGAATATGCTGGTTCAGAAAAAGCCGAACGCCAACGCAACAGTGACAATCTGCCATACCCGAACCAAAGACCTTGCAGCGCACACGAAACGGGCCGATATAATTGTCGCCGCTGCGGGTCGACCCAATACCGTCACGGCGGAAATGGTCAAAGAAGGAGCGGTTGTAATCGATGTCGGTGTCAATCGACTCGAAGATGCGACAAAGAAAAAAGGTTATCGTTTGGTCGGGGATGTCGATTTCGAGGCGGTTAAAGAAAAAGCTTCTCTGATTACTCCCGTGCCCGGCGGCGTTGGACCGATGACCAGAACCATGCTGCTTTATAATACGATCGAATCGGCAAAAATTGCCGCAGGACTTGAGATTGAATGAGCGGCGATTGCTTTTTCAACGGGCACTTTTTGATTGAAAGATTATAAAGAATTCTTCCCGGCGTATGAAATCATGGGTCTCGGTTTGTTCCTCTCCGGTACCGGTCCATTTCTACCCGGCGGCCATATTAATACTGATATATGTGTTTTTAAGATATTTTGTGAAAATTTCAGGTTTTGCTCCTAACATCATACAATTTCAGGAATAAGCAACATTTTTTTACTATAGCCCAAAATCGAGATTAGTTGCTTTGAAAAAGCTTATTAATGTTATATTCCTGTTTGTAGTATTTTTTTGCCGCATTTTATAGGACCGCATGTTTTTGTCGACAATTGTTGTAAGCCCGTTATCAATATAAATATCAATCATATCGGCAGAGTTTCTTGACGTTTTATAAAGGCGGGGATATATTATCACGCTTTGCACTCTATTTAGGCTGTTTGTTTTTATAGCTATCAGAGGGCAGTAGAACATAAATCGTTTGGTAACGGCAATAGAATTGTAAGAAAATGTTGGTCTATGATGAGCAGTAAGTCAAATGCTCAAAGCAAATGCAAATTGTAAGAAAAAGGAGTTAAAAATGAGAAAAACAATGTACCTACTCAGTATTGTTCTGATGCTGGTCTCGGCAGGATTTTCCAGCGCGGCAGGTGCCGGTGGTTCAACCGATGAAAATGCCGAGCTTCGGCAGAAAATCGACAAACTTGACAAAGAGCTCGAAAGCCTCAGGCAAACCTTCGCGCAACAGAGCGGCACCTCGGTGGATGTGCTGCCGAAACCTGTTTGGTCGAATCTGGATATCCAGTTATATGGTTATCTGAAGCTCGATTCGGCCTATGATACATCACGTATCGAGAACGGCAATTATGCCAAATGGGTCACTTCAGAAAGCACTAACGATGACGATGACCAGTTCAATATGACCGCCAACGAGACTCGGCTGGGAATGTTAATTAACGGCCCGGACAACGGTGGTGTGATAACAAGCGGCAGAGTGGAAGTTGATTTTTATGGTGGTGGAGACGAGAACAAGTCGCATTTGATGATGCGCCATGCCTATCTCAAATTAGACTGGCCGCAGAGCAGATTCAGTATTCTCGCCGGTCAGACATCAGATGTAATCAGTCCTTTGTTTCCTTCAACAATAAATTACAGCGTCGGCTGGTGGACGGGAAATATCGGATATCGGCGTCCGCAAGTTCGATTCACCAAGGAAATTAGTATCAAGGATGATCTCGATTTGAAGCTGGAAGGTGCTTTTGCCAGGACGATAGGCAGAGCCGATGCGGTGGCATCGCCCAACGGCACCGAATCAGGCGAAGATGCAGGCTCGCCCTCCGTACAGGGAAGAGCCAGCATGAAAATTCCGTTGTTCTGGAAAAAGGTTGCTACTATAGGTATTTCCGGGCATTATGGAAAAGAAGAGTATGATCTGACTACGACGGGCCGAAATACGGAATTCAAGACCTGGTCGCTTAATATGGATTTGGAACAGCCCGTCAACGATAAACTGGCGATCAAGGCTGAAATATTTACCGGCAAAAATCTGGATGCCTACCTGGGAGGAATCGGTCAGGGCGTGATTACAGATACGACACAAGCGGTGTATTATGAAGAAATTGCGAGCAGAGGCGGCTGGATTGCGGCAAGTATCGGGCCCTGGAAGAACAAAAAATTCAATTTAGGGCTTGCCATGGATGATGTGGACGGCGGCGATATTAATACAGGCGACCGAACACTGAACCGTTCGGTGTTTGGAAACGTGGTTTGTTCCCTGAATAAGCAAACTGATGTCGGTTTCGAGCTTTCCCACTGGCGGACCGAATACAAAGGCCCCGGCGACGGAGACAGCCTGCGTGCCCAATTGGCCCTGATCTATAAATTCTGACAAAACGGTTTTTTTCGGTTGACATTTTAGGATCCTTTGTATAGAAATACGAGTCCAACGTATTTATGTCGGTAGGGGTATGTAATTACATAAAACCTCAAATAAAGGGTTCTAAAAGAACTCATATAACTGGCTGAAGGGCATAAATAGAACAGAAATTGATGTGATTTGACGATTGATCTACAAGGAGAACGTTATGGAACAAAAAAAAGGTATTGATTCTCTCATGACCGAAGAACGCACCTTTCCACCTCCAGAGGCTCTCAGGGCTAATGCTTATATCAATAGCCCTGAACAATACCAGAAGATGTGGGAAGCCTCGATTAACGAGCCGGACAGCTTCTGGCTGGAGCAGGCAAAGAGCCTGCATTGGTTCAAGGAACCGACGAAGTCTCTGGAATACACATGGGATACAAAAGGCCGGAAAATCGAGCATACATGGTTTGCCGACGGCAAAATGAACGTATCATACAATTGTCTTGACCGCCATCTCGGTACGCCCATTGCGAAAAAAGTCGCCCTGCTCTGGCAGGGAGAAGCCGAAGACGCCGTAAAGAAATATACCTACGAACAACTGTATAAAGAAGTCTGCAAATTCGCTAACGTTCTCAAATCGAAGGGTATTGTAAAAGGCGACCGTGTTGCTATTTATATGCCGATGGTTCCCGAGCTTCCGATAGTTATGCTGGCATGTGCCCGTATCGGCGCGATTCATTCGGTAATTTTCGGCGGATTCAGTGCCGATGCTATTGAAGGTCGTATCAACGATTCGGACTGCAAAATGCTTATAACTTCCAACGTTTCTCTTCGTGCCGGAAAGCACATCAGGCTCAAGGATATTGCCGATGTCGCGCTGGAAAAAACACCTACCATTGAAAGCGTTGTAGTTGTCAAAGTCAACGAAGAGCCTTGCAGTATGAAGGACGGCAGAGACTTCTGGTATCACGAAGAGATGTCAAATGCTTCCGAGCAGTGCGAAGCAGAGCCTTTGGATGCCGAGGACCCGCTGTTTATCCTCTATACCTCCGGTTCTACGGGAAAACCCAAGGGCGTAGTTCATACGACCGCCGGATACCTTATGCATATTACTCTTACTCACAAAATCGTTTTCAATGTTCACGACGACGATATTTACTGGTGCACCGCCGATATCGGCTGGGTTACCGGACACAGCTATATTGTTTACGGTCCGCTGGCGAACGGCAGTACCTCTCTTATGTTCGAGGGTGTGCCCACTTATCCGGATGCCGGCAGATTCTGGCAGATATGCGACAAATTCGGCGTAACGGTATTCTATACCGCTCCTACGGCCATCAGAGCATTGATGCGCCAGGGCGACGAATGGCCGGCAAAATACAAGCTGGATACCATGCGTATTCTTGGCACGGTAGGTGAGCCGATTAATCCGGAGGCATGGATGTGGTATTATGATAAAATCGGCCGCAATCGTTGCCCCATCGTAGATACCTGGTGGCAGACCGAAACCGGCGGTTTTATGATTTCGCCTCTGCCCGGCGCTCATACTTTGAAACCCGGCAGTGCAAGCCGGCCCATTTTCGGTGTCGATCCTGTAGTGTTGCGCGACGATGGTACGCAATGCGACCCGAACGAAGGAGGCAAGCTCTGCATCCGCAAACCCTGGCCGGGCATGATGCGCACCATGTGGGGTGACCATGACAGGTTCATTGATACTTACTTCACGATGTATGACAACATTTACTTTGCCGGCGACGGCTGCCGCGTTGACAAAGACGGCGATTACTGGCTGATGGGCAGAATCGACGACGTGGTCAACGTTTCCGGTCACCGCATCGGTACGGCGGAAGTCGAAAGCGCACTGGTCAGCCATGAAAAGGTCGCCGAAGCCGCCGTTACACCTGTGCCGCACGAGATTAAAGGCCAGGGGCTTTATGCCTTTGTGACTCTTGTCGGCGGAGTTGAGGAAAGCGACGAGCTTAAGAAGGAGCTTATCATGCACGTGCGAAAGGAGATTGGTCCTATCGCGGCTCCGGAAGCGATTCAGTTCGCTCCGGCACTTCCCAAGACACGCTCCGGCAAAATTATGCGACGAATACTGCGTAAAATCGCCGAAAAGGACACAAGCAATCTTGGCGATATAACCACTCTTGCCGATCCGCATGTGGTCGAAGAGCTCGTTAAAGGTCGAGGTATATAAAAACCTTGTTTTAAAAATAGAGCCGGATGCGTTTGAAACGCATCCGGCCTGTTTTATTTGAAAGGGAATTTCATGTCCGAGCAAAAAGTAATGAATCGGTGGCTGGTGGTGGTCGGGGCATTGCTGATACAGCTTTGCCTTGGTGCGATCTATGCATGGGGAGCCTTTACCGGCGCTCTGCAGAGTAAACCTGCGATTGTTGCGATGAGCCTGGATCCGGAATTACTTGGTGTGACAGACAAAGCCGGATATGAAGCTGCCAAACAAACATTCACCGGTTTGTCAAATGCGTTGGCAAAAGCACAGAGCGGCACGGATAAAGCGGCTATCGACGCGGCAAAAGCGGCACGCGATGAATATCTCGGCAGCCTTGACGATAACTGGATAAGCTCCGTTTTTGACCGTGCGAAGTTCGATAAGCAGGTCTTTAGTTTTTCCGAGACACAGACATCCTGGATATTTTCGGCGGGACTGGCATCTTTTGCTATTGTTATGATTCTTGCCGGAAGACTGCAGGATAAGTACGGCCCGCGAATAATAGCGATTATCGGCGGGGCCGTGCTTGGAGCAGGTTATATTATTGCCGCTTTTACGGGGACGGCATTTATTCCGATGCTGGTTTTTATCGGGATTGTCGGAGGTGCCGGTATTGGTATGGGCTACGTCTGTCCGATTGCCGCCTGTGTTAAGTGGTTTCCCGACCTGAAAGGTTTGATAACAGGTCTTGCCGTGGCGGGTTTCGGAGCCGGAGCATTTATCTTCGTGAAATTAGCCGGGGCATGGGGAGACCTTATCGCGACGCAGGGTGTTAACGGCACTTTCCTGGTGTTCGGAATAATTTTCGCGGTTTCTGTTATTATTGGTTCGTTTTTGTTGTCGAATCCTCCGGCGGGCTTCAAACCCAGCGGCTGGGAGCCACCGGCGCCTAAAGAAGGTGCGGCCAAAATCGAAGTTAAAAACCTCACGCAAGGCCAGACTATCAAAACAATACAGTTTTGGATGATATGGCTGGCGTTCGTTTTCAGTGCAGGTTGCGGATTGATGGTGATTAAGTGCCTGAAGAACTTCGGTCAGTTCGAGGGGGGGCTTTCCGCCGCGGCGGCAGGTTCCGCTCTTGGACTTCTGGCGCTGTTTAACGGCCTTGGCAGAGTCGTTTGGGGAACGATTTCCCAGAAAATTACGGCACGAAATTCGGTCATTCTAATGTGCATATTGCAGGCGCTTATGATGTTCATCCTTATAAAAATGGGCTCTTCCGCGACTACCCTCGCGATAGCCGCCTGCTGGATCGGATTTAATTTCGGCGGTAATTTCGCCCTGTTCCCTCTGCTTACACTGGAAAACTTCGGCCCGAAAAACCTGGGTGCTAATTACGGCGTGGTTTTCACTTCCTACGGCGTAGGCGGAATCCTCGGGCCGGTTATGGCCGGGAAGGTTTGGGACGCAATGGGAACATTCAAAACGGCGTTTATAATCGCGGCGATAGCATGCCTTGTGTCATCCGCTCTTGCGTTTGCGCTCAGGCAGTTCGAGAGAAAAACTGCCGCCGCATAAATAAATATTTACTGAAATATCAGTCTTAAAAGGCCCGGACATATCAATATCCGGGCCTTTTTTGATTAGCTCTCAAAGTCCGTGGATCGGGAAGATGGTCTCTTTCAGTTTTTTTATTGTTTCATCTATTACCGGTATGACAGCTTCGGTCTGTGACTTGCTTACGGCGATTCTTCTGTCACGAAAACCTCCCTGCCATTCGGTGCTTTCGAGCAGCACGCCTCCGATTGCGGCATCAATATCCTCGCCTGTATCGGCGCCGCAAAAGACACTCCATGCCAGGGCCCAGGCCCTTACGGTATTGCCGACGTGATAGCCCCCGCCTCCTGTTACAAGAATGGGCTTATTGAAACTCATAAGATGATTAATTACATCCGCGAAAGCATTATTGGTTAATTGCAAATTCCCAAGAGGGTCACCAGCAAGGGCGTCGGCGCCAAGCTCGAAAACAATTACATCGGGGTCATAAGCACCTGTCAAAGGCAGAACAATCGCTTTGAACGCTTTCATATACATCTGGTCGTAAGTTCCGACCGGCAGAGGGACGTTGACGCAGTAACCTTTGCCGGGGCCTGAGCCGATCTCGTCGACGAATCCCGTGCCGGGGAAAAGCGTTTTGGGATTCTGGTGTAAAGAGATTGTCATCACATCGCTGCGCTCGTAGAAGAACTCGGCAACGCCGTCGCCGTTATGGACGTCAACATCGATATAAAGAACTTTCTTTTTCTGCTCGGCGAGTACGATGCAGGCGAGCGCCACATCGTTAATATAACAAAATCCCGCCGCTTTTTCGGGGCCGGCGTGGTGGTATCCGCCGGATGGATTGAAAGCTATGTCCGCCTTGCCTTTGATAAGCATATCGGCGCCGACGAGTGTCGCACCTGTGGCCAGAGTTGCATATTCGTATAATCCTTTGAATACGGGACAATCCTGCGAGCCGATTCCCATATTCAGAGCTTCGATATCCCACTTTCCGCGGGAAGCCTCTTTCAAAGCGTGAAGATACCGCGCGGAGTGGAATTTTTTCAGAACAAGTCTCTCGGCGGGCACGGGCGCGACCAAACTTCTGCCGGGCCCGCTTAACAGCCCCATTGATTGAATCACCTTCAGCACTCGCTGAGCTCGAACGGTATCGAACGGGTGTTCCGGCGGATATTGATATTTTTCAAGCTCCGCCGAATATATGAAAACGACATTTTTCATGTTAAAAAACTTCTTTCGATTCGGTTTATTGTTTTTGTGCTACTACCCGAAATAAATACGTTACTCGTAACTCGTCGCTCGTGACTCGGGACCCGAGAGACGAGAGGCGAGGGACGAGACAGGTTGCCGAGAAAATTCGCCGCGATGATAAACATTGCGTGCGACCATGCGAGCGGGCTGACCGACAATTTCTTTTTAACTTCGAATATCTGTTCGGGAATATATTTATCGATTTTTCCCAGGGGCCAATTGAAGTACTTTTCTGCTTTCTTTTTATCGCCCCGCATGGAAAAGTAAATCGCCATCCAGAAGTTCAGCAGGGGCCATGCACCGGCGCCGGTCAACGTGACCCGGCCGTTTTTTACGCCGCCGCAATATTTATCGTTCGGGTATCGCATCAGGCCGCCGTTAGCTGTCGTATTTTGTTTGATAATTTCATCGACGGTTGTTTCCATCTTCGGATCGGAGGCCTCCAAAATTGCCGCCGGATAGACCAGACCCAGCAGCGATGTGTCCGGCAGAAAATCCTCTTTCTTAAATTTGCCGCCGTATGTTCCTGGAATCGAATTTTTGCCGGACGCATACAATGTGGCAAAAACTTCCGACATTTCCTTTTCCGTTCGCAGCCAGTCCTTCTTTTTACCAGAAAGAGAGATTGCTATTCTCAAGCCGGCTATGCACATCGCCAAAGAATATGTATGAATCCGTTTTTGTTTGGGCGGGAGGCATCTTTCCTCCCACAAATCGAAGCAGGGCAAAATAAATCGCCTGTCCTTCCACGAGCTGCAAATACCCGAAGCCGCATGTTGTATTATTTTTTTATACCTGGTTATGTTCCGAGTACCGAAACGCTTAATATGATGTCCTATCGCAACTAACAATGAGCCGTTCTGGTCCGGCTGAAACTGTGTGCCGTGATGTATTAAATGACCGTAGATATCGCCGACTTTTCGGGGGATTTTCAAATCCGCCGGGGCGACCAGTGTGCCGTGGATTGTCCCGTTGATATTATAGGCATTGGAAAAAAGCCCCGTTTCCCGAAAGCCTTCGGCGCGATAAAGGCACCAGTCAAAGAATTTTTCAGGGATGTCCTTCAGCCCGAGTAAATCGGCGGCGATACAAATATAAGATGCGTCACGGACCCAGACATACCGGTAGTCCTGAACGGCGGACGGATAGGCGGATTTGCCGGAATCAGCGGCGACAATCGCTCCGTTTTCCAGCGAGCAGTCTTCGATAACATTTTTGCTGATTCGAATAAGCTTGTTTATTTCCGGCTTTTTCATCCGTTCATTCGGGTATGAAGCTGACTTACGTTTCTTTTGTTAAATCGTAGGAGATGTTATAAACTTCGCCGTCGAAGACGGTATTGACCCTGTAGCCGGAGTTGTGGAAAACCGCCAGCATCGGCTTGTTGTTCGGCAGAACCTTCGCATAGAATTTTTTGACGCCGCGAAGCTTGGCGATTTGAGTGATATAGTCCAGCAGAAACGTCCCCATCCCTTTGCTTTGCCATTCGTCCTGAACGAGAAACGCCACCTCGGCGGATTGGCCGTCCGGATCGAGGAAATACTGGGCGATTGCAACAATTTCCTCCTCTGAAACACCGGGCACGACGCCGATAATCGCTATGTCTTTCCTGAAGTCTATATTGGCCAGTTGCTGAACGTCACTGTGAGGAAAAACCATCGTTCCCGCCATATAGCGTGTCTGTACCGATTTCTCGCTCAGCGAATAAAGCATTTCCGACAGGGCCGACTCGTCGGAAGGCTTGACAGGCCTGAAAAATATTTCCGTTCCATCCCGCAGCGTGTTGTAATGTTCCAGATCCTGAGGATAGTCCACCTGGTCCCAGGCCAGCTCGATCTGGTCCTGGTAAATATATTTCTGAGCTTTTGCCGCTTGTATGAGTTCGTTTCTGAATTTCGGGTGGGCTATATTAATCAGGGCAAGCACTCTCTCGCGGATGGTTTTGCCGTGCAGATAGGCTATGCCGTGCTCGGTGACGACATAATGCACGTCGCCCCGCGTTGTCACGACACCGGCGCCTTCGGTCAAATGAGATACAATCCTGCTGACCTTTCCGCCTTTTGCCGTCGAGGGCATAGCGATGATGGCCTTGCCGCCCCGGCTTCTTGCCGCACCACGGATAAAATCGACCTGGCCGCCGATACCGCTGTAGAACCTGTAACCCAGCGAATCGGCGCAAACCTGCCCTGTCAAATCGACCTCCAGGCCCACGTTAATCGCGACCATCTTTTCCTGCTGGCTTATAATGCTGACATCGTTTACATATTCCGTCGGATGAAACTCGAAGAAAGGATTGTCGTTGATATAATCGTACAGCCGCTGAGAGCCCATACAGAAACTGGCGACGATTTTCCCCCGGTCGAAGGATTTTTTGGCGCAGGTAATCGCCCCGCACTCGACCAGGTCGATAATCCAGTCGCTGAACATCTCCGTATGAATGCCGAGGTCTTTCTTGTACGCAAGGTACTCGACAAGGGCCTGAGGCACATTTCCTATGCCGCATTCGATTGTGCTGCCGTCTTCGACGAGCCGTGAGACATTCTGGCCTATCAGGCGCAGCACTTCATCCGGCTCCGGCACGGGAATCTCGATAATATTTTCATCGCACGGGACAAGAACATCGATATTGTTTATGTGCAGAAAGCTGCTGCCGTATGTTCGCGGCATATTGCTGTTTATCTGTGCGATTACATACCTGGCGTTGGCTGCGGCGGATTTTACGATATCCACAGATACTCCCAGACTGCACAGGCCGTTTGCGTCGGGCGGTGATACGGATATCAAGGCGAAATCGATCGGTATCCGCCCGGATTCGAATTCCATCGGAATCTCGGAAAGAAATATCGGCGTATAATCTCCGATTCCCCTCTCGAAGGCATCGCGAACGTTGTCGGCTATAAACAGGCTGTTCATCTTGAATTTGTCACGATATTTTTCAGCCGCGTATGGGGCTTTGCCCATCGTCAGCAGGTGAACAACGTGAACATCGCGAATACCGCCGGTATTGGCAACCAGGGCATCGACGAGATGCTGCGGCTGGCCGCAGCCGGTCCCGATAAATACGCTGTTGCCGGACTTGATTAGTTTCATTGCCGCAGAGGCGGTTTTTATTTTATCTTTGTATTTTTCTTTCCAGTCGAAACTCTGCATTTTTTACGCTTCCAAACTCATTCTTGCATCAACTGCAATTGGAGTCGTCCCTTCGGGGCCGACAACATAAGGATTAATATCCATTTCCTGAATCTGAGGGAATTCCGTCACCAATTGCGAAAGTCTTTGCAGCCCCTCAGCTATTTTATCTATGTCCACGCCTTCCTGGCCGCGAACTCCCTTGAGCATCTTATACGTCCTGGTGTTGACCAGCATTTGCTTTGCCTCGTCGGCGGTAAGCGGCGCCAGATAAAAAGAGACGTCTTTTAGGACTTCCACCATAATTCCGCCCATGCCGAACATCATCAAAGGCCCGAAATGCGGATCGCGATTCATACCGAGTATCACTTCTTTGCCGCTTTTGCACATCTCCTGAACGAGAACACCGAGGATATGCGCTTCGGGCTGTTTTTTAGGTACCCTGTACATCATCAAATCGAAGGCGTCTTTAACTTCCTGCTCGCTTTTTAAGCCGATTTTAACGCCGCCGACGTCGGATTTGTGCAGAATATCCGGCGACCAGATTTTCAGCACAACCGGAAATCCCAATTGCTGGGCGATACTCGCCGCCTGATCGGCGGTGGTAGCAATCGAACCTTTTGGTGTGACGAAGCCGTATGCTTCGAGAATTTCTTTCGATTCGGTCTCACCGACTTCCCGAATTCCCTGCCGCAGATGCCTCTCGACTATATTCTCAACCTTGCGGCGGTTTACCGGGAAAAGTTTCACGACGCGTTTCGGTCTCGAACGCCATCTAACGTAATCGCATAAAACCTTGATGGTTGATACGGCATTATCCGTAGCATCATATTGGGGAATTCTGCCTTCTCGCAGAATCTTCACACCATCTGCAACCTTGCTTGCGCCGAGAAAACAGGTAAGAATCGGTTTTTTTGGCTTTTGGCGTGATATTTTTACGATTGTCTCGGCGGTAGCCGCCGCTTCCGTCATCGCCTGCGGCGTAAGCAGGACAAGCACTATATCCACATTTGGATCATCAAGAGCGACACTCAATGCAAAGCTGTATCTCTCGGCGAGCGCATCTCCTAAAACATCGATGGGATTATTAACATTTGCCGCCGGAGGCAGTTCCGCGGTTAATTTTTTTACCGTCTGTTCATCCAGTTTGGCAAAAGTCAATCCTCTACGCTCGATGGAATCTGCGGCCATAATTCCCGGACCGCCGGCGTTTGTAATAACAGCGACTCTCGGGCCCGCCGGAAGTGGCTGATTTGCAAAGGCCTGGGCATAGTCGAACTGCTGCTTTATGGAATCACAGCGAATAATACCGGCCCTCTCGAACGCTGATTCATAAGCTGTTTCGCTGCCGGCAAGACTACCGGTGTGGGATGATGCCGCTTTGGCGCCGGCCGATGTTCCGCCGGATTTGATAAGAAGGATTGGTTTGATATGAGAAATCTGCTCGGCCTGACGAACGAAAA